>JALVXC010000001.1 GCA_027038275.1 Campylobacteraceae bacterium
GACGATGGACGATTTGGTGACTTTATTGAAGATAAAAATACACTAAGTCCTTCTGATGCTGTTCTTAATGATGACCTAAACAATCAGATTGATGAGGTTCTTGACCAACTAAATGAGCGTGAAAAGGCTGTTATACGAATGCGTTTTGGTCTTCTTGAAGATGAGAGTGACCGAACACTTGAAGAGATTGGTAAAGAGCTAAGAGTAACTCGTGAGCGTGTACGACAGATTGAGTCATCTGCTATTAAGAAGTTAAAGCACCCAAGAGTTGGGCGTAAACTTAAAAATTATATAGAGGGGTAGAGTTTAAACCCTCTATTTCTTAAACCACCCTTTTACCTTTTCAAAGGCATTTTCAAATGTAGATGTGTGTGGTTTGCTCTCTACTCCAAAGCTCTCTTGAAGTTTTCTTAGTAACTCTTTTTGTTCATCGTTAAGATGCTTCGGATAGACAATTTTCACTTGTGCTATAAGTTTTCCTCTACCTCCACCATGCACATCTGCTATACCTTCACCTCTAAAGACAAACTGCTCTTTATCTTTTGTTCCTCTTTTTAGTTCAAGTTCAAGCTCTCCATCAAGAGAAGGAATTGTAATAGTCTCACCCAATACAGCTTGTGTAAAGAATACAGGTACTTCAATATAGACGTTAGAGCCATCTCGTATAAAGTGTTCATCTTCGGCAACATTAAAGGTTAAGTAGAGGTCACCACGATGTCCATTTCTAGCTTGGTTACCATAGCCTTGGGCTCTTAGACGGTTTCCTGTATCTACCCCAGCAGGTATGTTCAGAGTAATTGTGTCTGGCTCTTCATGGTAACCTCTTCCTGAACATGAACTACATTTAGTAGAGACCTTTTGACCCTCTCCGTGGCACTTAGGGCAGGTTTGAGCAAAAGACATAAAACCTTGCTTCATAACAACTTGACCTTGTCCATTACAGTAGTCACAAGTCTCTAGTTTTCCATTCTCTGCTCCTGTTCCTTGACAATCATCACATGGAACTTTATATCTAATATCTATCTTCTTTTCGCAACCAAAGACAGCTTCATTAAACTTAAGAGGAAGCGTAATATCTAAATCTAAAGTATATTTCTGGTTAGGTTGTCGTCTCTGTCCTCGACCTCCTCCAAAGCTTCCACCAAACATAGAGTTAAACATGTCCATAATGTCGTCCATATTTTGAGCTCCACCGAAGCCACTTCCCATGCCACGACCCTCAAGACCAGCTTTTCCATATTGGTCATATATAGCACGTTTTTGGTCATCTTTTAGTACTTCATAGGCCTCTCCAATAAGTTTAAACTTCTCTTCTGCCTCTTTATCATTAGGATTTCGGTCTGGATGGTACTTCATGGCAAGTTTACGATATGATTTTTTTAGTTCAGAGCTACTACAGTTTCTGCTCACTTCTAAAATTTCATAATAATCTATCTCTGTCATTGTATCTCCAAATATTAATATTGGTCGAATTCTATCATATTTTTGGTATAATCGCGACTAACTAAATATAAATATTAAATTTTAGGAGAAATTTATGGTAAAACATATTGTACTATTTGCCTTTAAAGATGAAAATAAGCAAGAGAATCTATTGAAAGCTAAAGAGATGTTAGAGGCTTTAGTCGATAGTGTGCCATCACTAAAGAGTATGGAGGTTGGATTGAACTTCTCTAAAGAGAGTAGAGCAATGGATTTGAGTATTGTTACTACATTTGATGACAAAGAGGGGCTAGAGTTATATGCCAATCACCCTAAACATTTAGAGGTAGTTAAGTTTATTAAAAGTGTTGTATCAGAGTCAAAAGTTTCAGACTATATTGTATAATGAAAAAATATAAGATAGAGGCTTTTGAAAATTTGGTTTCTGCTTTTCAAGAGCTACCAAGCATTGGTAAAAAGTCTGCAACTCGTATGGCATACAACATTGTTATGGAAGATAGTTTTGCAGGAATGAAACTAGCCCATGCCATAGAGGAGGCAGTAAACTCTATTAGACGTTGTAAAAAGTGCCACAATATGAGTGAAGATGAACTCTGTTTTATCTGTTCTGATGAGTTTAGAGATACCTCTACTCTCTGTATTGTTCAGAGTGCAAAAGATATTCTTACTATTGAAGAGGGTGGACACTATAAGGGAGTCTACTACATAGTAACACAACTTAGTGATTTAGATGAGTATCATCTAAAAGAGGCTGTAAAAGGGGTTGAGGAGGTCATATTTGCTTTTCCTCCATCTTTGGCTACTGACACAATGATTTTATATATAGAAGATAAGCTTTCAAATACCAATATTCGATTTACAAAGATTGCCCAAGGTGTTCCTACAGGTGTAGAGCTTGACAATATTGACATGGTTTCACTTGCAAGGGCTATGGAGTCACGAGTAAAAATTTAAAAAAGGAGAAGAGTGTGTTTAGTATGAAAAATATTATCTTATTGCTACAAGCTATAGTCTTAGTAATGACGCTATCTATAGTTATTTTACCAAATATTTGGACTATTCAAGTTGTTGAGGGAGCAGATGGTTTAAAAGGAATGGTATTTCCTCTAATTTGGACAGTATATGCTGTTACTGTTTTTATAACATCTGGTTTGACATTTTCATGGTTGGTTAAGCACTAAAAAAACTAAAAACCCCTCAAAAAAGACAGCTTCTGTCACTTTTTAGTGCTATAATACCCCCATGTTAAGTATAAAAACCCAAGTACCAACAAAAAATCTACCAATAAGAAAAGTTCTATCGAAACTTTTTCAGTCCTATATCTATACAGCGTTAGATGATAAAGAGCATGAGGGCTACAGACACCCTAACGGAAAAGTTTTTAAATCTATGAATTTTAAAATTGCCTATATAGGCAATGAGATACAGGCTAAATATGTTGCTTTAAATCCTGAAAATGAGAAGCAGTTAGCCCAATATATGTTGATGAACTCTCTAAAATTAGGAGAGATACATCTAACTCGTACCGTTGTTTCTATTGTTGAGAGAAATAGCAAAATTAAGTCACCCATGAGAGTAGGGGGTTTTGTGACAGTAGCTATTAAAGATGGAAAAAATGGCAAAAGAAAAATTTTTCTTGAACCCAAAAGTGAAAAGTTTCAAGAGATTCTTCACAAAAATACCCTAGAAAAGTATGAGGCTCTATTTGGCAAAAAATATGAAGGAGAGTTAAAAATAAAGCTTATAGAGCAGAAGCCAAGAGAGAGAATTTTTCATTATAGTAAAGGGGTTATGAAAGCATGGTTTGGAGTCTATGAGATAGAAGCTGACGAAGATATGCTTAGAATGATTCTCGATACTGGCATGGGAAGTAATGCTATGAAAGGAGTTGGCTTTGTGGAGATTATGAAATAAGTAATTTTATGCTATTATTGTATAATGATTAAAAGACAACAAAGGTTAAAAGATGACAATAGGCGTAAGAGATATATCAAGAAACATCAATATTTTACAAAATTATGATTATATTAATATAGAAGATAAAAAGACAAAAGAGTATAAAGGTTTATTAATATCAAGTAAATATGCTGATTTAATTAAAGAAATTTTAAAAAAGAAAATAGAGGAAGAGAGACAAAAAGAGTTGGATGAAATTATGCAGTTTTCTGGAATTGCAAGTGGAGATACTGAAAATATGAGTGTTCAAGAGATAAAAGCACGAAAGATAGATAGATATTAATAGTGAAAGGTATCATTTTATGATTAAAAGAGTATTTTTAGATACAAATATAATTATTGATTTTTTAGATGATAAGAGGGAAGAGCATAAAAAAGTACAAGAGTTAATTAAATATTTAATTTTAAATAACTATAGTATAGTGATTAGTGAAGATATGTTAAGTACTATTTTCTATATTATTAAAGACAAAAAAGCTACTTTAGAGTTTTTTAGAACTATTATTAAAAAATGGAATGTTGTCCCTTATGGTTTAGAACTTATTGAAGAAGCAATTAATATTGCTTTAGAGAAAGATTTAGATTTAGAAGATTTGTTGCAGTGCTTATCTGCAAAAGATAATGGTTGTAGTGTATTAATAACAAAAGATAAGAAGTTTTTTAATTGTGGTATAGCTATCTCTACAACAGATGGTTTTTTGCAAGGTAAATAAGATGGCAGACCTAATAAAAACATTTCACGCCTACGGAAAATATTTTGAAGATGACTTACTAGAGAGCTTCAATCAACTCTCTAGCAAAAAGATAGATAAAATCTTACATATTGAGTTGAGTGATTATAGCTATGCACTAAAAGACCCAAATACTATAAAAGATAGATTGATTCTGTATATCACCTCTTCAGCAGGAGGAAACCTTTTTCCTTTTATCTTTTTGAGTGAAAAACTTTTTGATATTGAGGCTAAGGGAAAAGTTAAAAAAGGAGCTATCAAAAAGTCATTTGACAATATGAAAAAATATCTAACTAAAAAGGAGCTTCAAGAGTTAGAGCCTATTTATAGTAGTATAGATTTTGAGAGACTTAAAGAGTTGGTTGAAAGAGAAGTTAAAAACAGAAGTAACTCAAAAGAGAATTGGTATATTGCTCTCTCTTTTAATGGAGAGTTTTTTAATGAGAAGTTTCCTGATGTCTTTAGAAAGATGATAGAGACAAAAGGGAGCGATGTATCTCTTGATGGTTACTGTTTTATAGATGAGAGTGCCTCTAAGATAGGGTTTGATGTGGGGTTGAATTTTTGTAGTACAAATGAGCTAAGTAATAGTATGGCAAAAGATATTAAGCCTAGACTTTTACCAATCTCAAATGAGGCAGGACGATTTGTTAAGCTTGGGTTTGAGAAGATATTTAACGATTTTGCCTTTAAGCTTTTTGGCTTAAACTATATTTTACTTCCGACCGTTTTTGATAGCTCTTTGCAAGATGAGGTTTTTGATACGGTTAATGATGTAAAAAAGATAGACCACCGTGATGAAGCATTAGAGCAAAGAGTCATTTTTGAAGAGGACTTAGAGGAGATTGTAGAGGAGTTTGATAAAAAGAGTCTAACGAAAGAGATTCTCTTTACTATGCTCTTTTATGAAAAAAATAACAAAGAGATAGTAGTCTCTCACACCATTGAAGATGTGCTTCCCTCTCGAATAGCTACAGCAAAAAGTATGATGAAAGAGTATAATATAGATGCCTCTAAACTCTCTAAATATGAGAAAAAGGCAGTAAAAGCCAAATATCCTGAACTCATCTATATTCGTGACTATATCAACGATAGGCTCTTTTTAGCTAAACTTCTTTTTGGAAAAGAGCAGATAGATAAAGAGATGCTCTATAGAGCGATATATAAAAAGATTATCTTTGGGAATTCAATAGAACATAAAAAGAGAAACTTAACAGATATTTTATCTCAAAAAAGTTTTTTTGATAAAAATAGTGAGGTAACTTATAATAAAGATGATACAG
>JALVXC010000002.1 GCA_027038275.1 Campylobacteraceae bacterium
TGTTGCTACAACTAATCGTAACTTTGTTGGTCGTATGGGGGCTAGAACTTCTGAGATTTACTTAGCCAACTCTGCTGTAGCTGCTGCTAGTGCTATTGCTGGGTATTTGGTTGACCCTAGAGGCTAAATATTAATTAAATAAGCTCAAATTCTGTAGGTTCGATTTTATCAAACATGATATTAAAATTCAATTTTTAAATATCATTTGTTTTAACATTCAATGAAATCAAATCTACAATCCACAATTTGTAGTTATTTAGTATGTTATAATACTTTAAAAAAGGACTAATATGTTACGCTTATTTATTACTATAACAATACTTTTTAGTTTTGCACAAGCAAATGGACAGAAATATTTTATAAAGTTTGGAAGTTTTAAAAACTTAGTAGGTTTAAAACAAAATATTAGAAAACTTCCTATCTCTTTGCGTTCTCATGTTATTATTGTTCGTAAAAATGAGTGGTATATTCCTTTTGCTTACTATACCTCTAATAAACAATCACTATATTCAAAAGTAGCAAAATATAAACAATATTTCCCTGATGCTCACATAGCACACTCATCAATTATGTTAAGCTATCCAATAGTTAAGAACTACTCCAAAGTAACACATAGAGTAAAACGGGTTTATACTCCTCCTAGACCTCCTGTACGTGACTATTTTGTACCAAAAGAGTATAGACCTGCTCCAAAAATAGTACCTGAGTATCAAAATGTTGCTATATCTCCAGAAGACCATATTTTACCACCAATTCCAAAAGTGCAAAATATTCAAAATGAAGCTCCAGTGGTCTCAACAACAACTATTGTTCCTGCTGTTACTAATAGTGATGATTTTGGAAAGGTAGAGATTAAACAGTATAAGCAGTTTAACAAACAGATGTTGAGTGGTCATCACTACTACTTGACTTATAAAGGAGAAGATGGGAATCCTGATTTGTTAATTAAAGTCTCTTTTAAAAATGATGAGGTGACCTATCAGCCAGTTATTGGAGATATGAAGATGACAAGAGCAAACTATTTAGTCGATGGCGATAGACTATATATGTATACTAATGCCTTTACAAGAGATGGTGCGTTCTCTAAATTAGAGGAGAATAAAGATGACCATATTGTAGTCTCTTCATGGATAAATGGAAAAAAATTAAATACTTTACGATACTACTATAAGCTCAATGATGCTAAGAAGTATCTAGGGCTTAAAACCTCGGAAGGTCTCTCTGAAGCACTTCAAGATGGTGAGTTTTTTTGGGATAAATATCGTTAAAAAAGATATTAATATATTTTTTTCTATAGTTTAATATGAATATTTTATACTTAAAGTGAATAAAAAATTCACAATATATAAAATTAAATAAAACTTTAACTATATTAATAAATAAAACATTTAATATTAAATATAATATGAATATTAAAAATATAGTTAAGGAGGTTGAATGAAATCTTTATCAACAACTAAAATATTACTACTAAAATTTTTTGGACTTTTAATTATTTTTCAAACAGCACTTTTTTCAGCAAATATATATCATGTCTCAAATAGTGATACTATTTCTGTAAACTCACAAGTACTCAATAATGATTTTAATAGAAAAAAGAAAGAGGTAGAGATAGTTGCATTGGATTCTTTTGGAGAAGGAGGAGTAGTTCTAATGATTATATTTACTTCTCTCTTAGGTGTTTTTTTTGTGAGAGATGAATTTAAAGATTTAGTTTAGGAGATATTATGAAAAAAATAGTAATAGGTATGGCTTTTTTAGGAATATTTGCACTTGCAGACACCATCGGTGGAGAGTTAAATATTGGGTATTATGAACATAATCCAAGTGGTACAATAGAGTATCAAGGGGATAGTTTAGATTTAGAAGATGATTTTAAGTGGAAAAAAGAGAGTGATGTTTTTGCTAAACTCTATATAGAGCATCCTATTCCTCTTCTTCCAAATATAAGATTAGGCTATAGTAGTTTTGGGCATAGTGGTTCAGGTATATTAAGCAAAGATATTAAGTTTGCAAATCAAACATATACAGGTAAAATTGATAGTACATTTGACTTAGATATGTATGATTTGACACTCTACTATGAAGTTGTAGATATTGGTCTTGACTTTGATTTAGGACTAAATGTAAGATATTTAGATGGCTCTGTTTCAGCTGTAGGTATAGGTGGTAATCCTCCTAAGCCTATAAATGAGTCAACTTCATTTACTCTACCTGTTCCTATGGTTTATGCTAAAGCTAGAGTTCCTATTCCTGCAACAGATATAGCTCTTCAGGTAGAGGGAAATTACATTAGCTATAGTGGAAACCAATTTTATGACTTTGAAGCAGGTGTTCGTTACTCTTTTGCTCTTGGTTTAGGTCTTGAGGGTGGTTATAAAACTATGAAACTGAAACTTGATGATGTAGATGATTTAACTTTAGACAGTACCTTTTCAGGTGCTTATGCTAAGTTAGTTTGGGATTTTTAAGGTATCGATTCGTATATGTTAGAAGTAAATAAATTACAATCGAACAAATAGCTCTTTAGAACTTAACCGACTCTTAGGAAGCTTAGCATTAAAATCCTCTTCATGTCTGTAACCAATAGCAAGTGCTACCTCACATTTGTAGCCGTCTAACTCTTTGGCAAACTCTTTCTCTACCATTGGAGCATCAATCCCCTCTAGTGCTGTAGAGTCTATCTTTAGTCGTGCCAAAGTATGTAGGGCATTTCCTAAAGCGATGTAGAGTTGGTTTTTTGTCCATATTTGGGTATTTCCATTTTCATCTCTATTTAGCTCGGCAAACAGAAAACTTCCAAAGGCTTTTTCTCTCTCCTCTTCTCTAATACGCCCATCAGCAATATATTTGTCTACTACTTTTGTATAATTCTCACGTCTATAGAGTGGGTTATGGGCAAACAGAATAACATGAGAAGCCTCCACTACATGGGCTTGATTGAACTGATATTTGTTTGCAAAGGTTTTATACATTCTCTCTTTTGCTTCATCGCTTTCTAAAATAATAAACTTCCAGGGTTGAGAGTTAATAGAAGAGGCAGAGAGGCGAATGCTCTCTAATAGAATCTCTAGCTTCTCTTGTGGTACTTTTTTGGTTGGGTCGTACTTTTTACAGGTGTATCTTTTTTGTAAATCTTCTAAGACTTTATTAGGCATAATTGCTCCTTGAGACTTTTTTTGATAGCATTATAGTTTACAAGATAGTATAATGTCAAATATTACAGGTATAAAGTTATAGAAAACAATTCAGTAGGAGCTGATGGGTTCATTAATGTTTTACCAAAAGGGATGGACTCTTTAATCATACAAGACAAAGAGGCTATCTCTAAGATATCTATAGGGCTTTGTTTATTGCTTTTATACTCTCTTTGATTTTTTTGGACTACTTGACAATGTCAGGTATTACATTATTAAAGAGCTAAACTTTTAGTTTTGGTGTTGAGTTTAACTAATATTGTAGATAACCTCAGTTCTATTCTTCTTCATCTGAATCTCCTCTATAGATAGATTTCCTATAGAGAGTTTCATAAATTCATCTAAATTATTAATGTTAGCATTTGCTACCTCTCTTAAGACAATACCTCGATAAGCCTTTGCCCAGTGTGAGACAACTTTTCCATTTTTTATAAACTTTAAAGTAGTGTAGGGCTTAGTTGGTTTATAAAACTTATCATAAAATCCTGCTCTTAAATCTAAAATATCTTCATTAGCTAGGTACTCCTCCATTAAGTAGCTCTTCTCTTTATAGAGTTTTTCAGGCTTTATGTCTCTAACAGATGCTCCCTGTTTTAGACGGTATTCAGGAATCATGTCGTCAGCACGTAGAAAACCAAAAAGATTTGAGCATAAAATTACATTTTTATCAATATACTCTTGTGCTGTATTATTGAGACTTTTGTAATCAAGATAGTCAAAGGCAACACCTGTATAACGTTCAATAGCTTTCATGGTTAGTTCATGAATAATATCTCTGTTGTAGTAGCTAATATCGGACTCTTTTTTTAGTCCAAACATCTTAGAGAGTTCTTCGAGACTATTTTTTTGTAAAATATTCATATATTTATGTAAAAGGAGTTTTCTAGTAGGGGTAAGTTCATCAAAAAGAAGAGAGTCTAAAACAAATTTATCAGTTCCCCCTTTAGTTTTTGTTTCGCTTGGAGCAAGAAGAATTTTCATAAAAAAACCTTATTTTTCTTGAATTATATCAAATTTAAAAAAAATAGCATAAATTTTACAAAAACTCTTGACATCAATCCTCTTTTTGTCTATAATGCGACTCCATTTAAACGATGACCTAAAAGAAATCTTTAAATGAATGGTGCTGATGTAGCTCAGTTGGCTAGAGCAGCTGATTTGTAATCAGCAGGTCGGGGGTTCGAGTCCCTTCATCAGCTCCATTAAAATTTTATCAGTGTTTGACCAGAGATATAACATCTATGGTGGGTTACTCAAGTGGCCAACGAGGGCGGACTGTAAATCCGCTGACTACGTCTTCGAAGGTTCGAATCCTTCACCCACCACCATGTTAGTTTAATATTGACGCGGGAATAGCTCAGTTGGCTAGAGCGTCAGCCTTCCAAGCTGAGGGTCGCGGGTTCGAGTCCCGTTTCCCGCTCCATGGTATTAATAATCTGGGAGCTGATGTGAAATTTTACATCTACTTTCACATTAACAATCAAAACAACAAACACTAATATAAATTTATAATTGCATATCAGTATGCCCATATGGCTCAGGGGTAGAGCACTTCCTTGGTAAGGAAGAGGTCGTGAGTTCAAGTCTCACTATGGGCTCCACCATAATTATGGACAAAAGTGTTGTTAAAATTTAACATTTTTACAATAGTTTTGTCCATATTGTTGGTAATTAAAGCAATATTGAGTTATGTCTGATATAATGTCGGAAAATTTTTAACAATTAAACTTAGGAGACCGAGATGGCTAAAGAAAAATTTGAACGAACAAAACCACATGTTAACATTGGTACTATTGGTCACGTTGACCATGGGAAAACTACATTAACAGCTGCGATTACTGCTGTTCTTGCAACTAAAAATGATTCAGCATTTATGGATTATGATGCAATTGATAATGCTCCAGAGGAGAGAGAAAGAGGGATTACTATTGCTACTTCTCACGTTGAGTATGAAACAGACAATAGACACTATGCACACGTAGATTGTCCAGGTCACGCAGACTACGTTAAAAACATGATTACTGGTGCAGCTCAAATGGATGGAGCTATTCTTGTTATTGCTGCTACTGATGGACCAATGGCTCAAACTAGAGAGCATATTCTTCTTTCTAAACAAGTTGGTGTACCTTACATTGTTGTATTTTTAAATAAAGAAGATCAACTCGATGAAGAAGACAAAGAGGAGATGTTAGAGCTTGTTGAGATGGAAGTTCGTGAACTTCTTGAAGAGTATGACTTCCCAGGAGATGATACTCCAATCGTAGCTGGTTCAGCATTCCAAGCACTAGAAGAGGCTAAAGCTGGAAAACTTGGTGAGTGGTCAGAGAAAATTCTTAAGCTTATGGATGAAGTAGATAACTATATTCCAGAGCCACAAAGAGAGACAGATAAAGACTTCTTAATGCCAATCGAAGATATCTTTACAATTCAAGGTCGTGGTACTGTTGTAACTGGTAAAATTGACAGAGGTCAAGTTTGTGTTGGTGATGCAGTTGAAATTGTTGGTATTAAAGATAACCAATCAACTGTTGTAACTGGTGTTGAGATGTTCCGTAAAGAGATGGATTGTGGTCAAGCTGGTGATAACTGTGGTGTTCTTATTAGAGGTATTGAGAAGAGTGCAGTAGAAAGAGGTATGGTACTTTGTAAGCCAGGTTCAATTACTCCTCACTCTAAATTTAAAGCTGAAGTTTATATTCTTAAAAAAGAAGAGGGTGGTAGACATACTCCATTCTTTAATAACTATAGACCACAGTTTTATGTAAGAACAACAGACGTTACTGGTTCTATTACACTTGAAGAGGGTGTAGAGATGGTTATGCCAGGTGATAATGTAACTATTACAGTTGAATTAATTGCTCCAATTGCTCTTGAAAAGGGTACTAAGTTTGCTATCCGTGAAGGTGGTAGAACTGTTGGTGCTGGTGTTGTTGCTGAAATTATTGAGTAGTAACACTTAGAGAAGGGTTTAACTCTTCTCTAATATTCTTTAGGAGAGACTAAATGAGAGAAACAATTCACTTAGGTTGTGAGAAGTGTACAAGACGTAACTATCATACAACTAAGAATAAAAGAAACACTACTGAAAAACTTGCTTTAAAGAAATATTGCAAGTGGTGTAAGTGTCATACAACACATAAAGAGATGAAACTGTAATAGGTTTTTTACTTTTTTAGAGAGGAGTCTTCTTCTCTCTTATTCTTAGGCCAATAGCTCAGTTGGTAGAGCACTGGTCTCCAAAACCAGGTGCCGGGGGTTCGAGTCCCTCTTGGCCTGCCATAATTAAAAGGTAACTATAAAATGGAAAAATTAACAACATATTTTTCACACGTAAAATCAGAGATTCAAAAAGTTATATTTCCAACAAAAACACAAGTAAGACAAGCATTTTTTGCAGTTTTTTTAGTTGTAACAGTAATATCAATTTTTTTAGCACTTGTTGATTTGATGATGAGATCAATTGTAACAGCAGTGGTAGGTTAGTATGTCATTCCAATGGTATGCAATTCAAGTCTATTCAGGTTCTGAACAAGCTGTAAAAAAGGGTATAGAACTTTTAGCAGTAGAGAATGGAATAGAAGACCAAATTGAGTCTATTATTGTTCCCACAGAAGAGGTTATAGAGGTAAAAAATGGTGAGAAGAAGATTACTGAACGTGTGCTTTACTCTGGTTATGTCTTTGCTCATGTTAGTTTAGATACATCACTTTGGCATAAGATACAATCTCTACCAAAAGTATCTCGTTTTATTGGAGAAGGTAAAACAGCTACACCTCTATCTGATGCCGATATTAAAGTTATCTTAGACAAAATGGAGAAAAAAACAGCTCCTAGACCTAAGGTTAACTTTGAAGATGGTGAGATGGTTCGTATTATAGATGGCCCATTTGCTAACTTTACAGGAATGGTTGAAGAGTATGATTTAGACCATGGAAAATTAAAGTTAAATGTTTCAATTTTTGGTAGAAACACTCCTGTAGAGATTCTCTACACACAAGTAGAAAAGATTATATAGATTTAGTTTACAAATAGGGGGATGGAGATTAGCTCTGTTCCCCTTTTTTTATATTAAGTGTTTTAAAAGTTTGAATCATAGTAAATGATTATTATGATTCAAGTTTTTATTTTTTTAAATAAACGACTATTTTATCTAAGGAGAAAATGATGGCAAAAAAAGTAACTGAAAAGTTCAAAATGATGATTCCTGCTGGGTCAGCCAATCCATCACCACCAGTAGGACCAGCACTTGGTCAACGTGGTGTTAATATTATGGAATTTTGTAAAGCATTCAATGAAAGAACAAAAGACAAAATGGGATTTAAAATTCCTGTTGAAGTAACTGTTTACGCAGATAGAAGCTTTACATTTGAGACAAAACAACCACCTGCATCTGAGCTTATTATGAAAGCGGCAAATATTAAAAGTGGTTCAGATAATCCTCTTAAAAACAGAGTTGCATCTTTAACAAAAGCTCAAATTGATGAGATTGTTGAGAAAAAAATTGCAGACTTAAATACAGATGACAAAGAGATGGCAGCAAAAATTATTATGGGTACTTGTCGCTCAATGGGCGTTGATGTTACTGCATAGTAGTACTATTTTATAATTACCACAATTTATGTGGGAGATTTTATTATCGTTGGAGAGATAAATGGCAAAAAAAATAAGTAAAAAAAGAGCAGCGCTCTTAGAGAAAATAGACGTAGAGAAGAACTACTCTGTAGATGAGGCAACAGCACTTCTTTCAGAGTTAAAATCAGCTAAGTTTGATGAGACAGTTGAAGTTGCATTAAACTTAAATGTTGACCCAAGACATGCTGACCAGATGCTTAGAGGTTCAGTTGTTCTTCCAAATGGTACAGGAAAAAAAGTTAGAGTTGCTGTATTTGCAAAAGATGATAAAGCTGATGAAGCAAAAGCAGCAGGTGCTGATTTAGTTGGTTCTGATGAATTAATTGAAGCGATTCAAGCAGGAAATATAGATTTTGATACAGTAATTGCAACACCTAATATGATGGGAACACTAGGTAAAGTAGCAAGAATTTTAGGACCAAAAGGTTTAATGCCAAACCCTAAAACAGGAACAGTTACTATGGACGTAGCTAAAGCTGTTAAAGATGCTAAAGGTGGTAAAGTTAACTTTAGAACAGATAAAAAAGGGAATATTCACGCTGGAATTGGTAAAGTATCTTTTGGTGCTGATAAAATTAAAGAGAATTTAGAGACTTTTGTACAGACAATTAACAAAGTTAAACCAGCTTCTGCAAAAGGTAGATACATTCTTAATGGTGCATTATCTTTAACTATGAGTCCTGCTGTAACACTTGATACAGCTGAACTTTTAGAGATGAAAGCAAAAGCTTAAGAGCCTAAAGCTTAGGATATGGATAGAGGGGTCAGGTGAACGTAATCATGCATAGCATGATTACGTTCACCTGACCCCTCTATCTTATATCTTTTCCTTTATGCTTGGCATAAAACGATTTTAGGCTGAAGATAATAGGGGCGAAAGCTTAATTAATATACTTGAAAGAGTATATGTGTCAAATATGACACCCTATTAGAGGTCGAAAGGAGAATATATGACTAGAACAGAAAAAGAAGCTATTGTAAATGAGCTATCAACAGCTTTTGCTGAACAGGGTGCTGTAATTGTCTGTGATTACAAAGGTATGACTGTTGAAGCATTAGAGGGTGTTAGAGCATTAGCTAGAGAGAATGATGTCAATGTTAGAGTTGTAAAAAACACACTAGCAGGAATTGCACTTAAAAATGCAAACTGTGAAGAGTTAGAACTTCTTGATAACAACATCTTTATCTGGGGTGAAGACCAGATTGCTACTTGTAAAGTGGCTGATAAATCTGCTATTGCTAACAAAGGTAAGTTCTCTATTAAAACAGGTGTAATTGAGTCAAAAGTTGCTGATATTGCAACTATTGAAGCGATGGCTAAGTTACCTGGTAGAGAAGAACTTCTTGGTATGTTACTAAATGTTTGGAATGGTCCAATTCGTTCATTTACAATTGGTCTTCAAGCATTGGCTACAAAAAAAGAAGAAGAGGCATAGGTTTTGCAGATTCGATTTTATCGAACAATTTAAATATTAAAATTATAGAATCATAAAAGGAATTAATTATGGCAACAACTAAAGAAGATGTATTAGAGTTTATCTCAAATTTGTCAGTATTGGAGCTTTCAGAGTTAGTAAAAGAGTTTGAAGAACATTTTGGTGTATCTGCACAAGCTACTGTAGTAGCAGCAGGTGGAGATGCAGGTGCAGCTGCTGCAGAAGAGAAAACAGAGTTTGATGTTGTTCTTACAGATGCAGGTGCTAAGAAAATTAATGCTATTAAAGTTGTAAGAGCAATTACTGGTCTTGGACTTAAAGAGGCAAAGGCTGCTGTTGAAGATGTTCCAACTACACTTAAAGAGGCTATCTCTAAAGAGGAAGCAGAAGAGATTAAAAAGCAGATTGAAGAGGCTGGTGCTTCTTGTGAAGTTAAATAGGTCATTTTTGACTTATGCTTTTCAGATGAGTTTTTCTCATCTGAAATTTTTAATGTTTCAACCCTTTCTTCTACTGCATTAGTAACAGTAGATAAACCTATGCTCAGGTTATAATTCTTGTACTGCATTAGTAACAGTACAAAATCAACAAAGACAGATTATATTTTATTAGGATATAGCGATAAGCTATTGCGCAATAGTTTTTTTGTATATCTATACATTTATTAATTAACATATAAAGAGGTTTGCCCATGTTAAATACTTTACACTCTGGAAATAGACTTAGAGTCGACTTTTCAAAGACCCCTCAACAGATTGCAGTTCCTAACTTACTTCAACTTCAACAAAAATCTTATGATGACTTCTTAATGATTGGTGCTAAAAATCGTTCAGAATCTACTATTGAAAAAGTTTTCTCTTCAGTTTTTCCACTTCATGACCATCAAAATAGACTTACTTTAGAGTACAAAGGAAGTGATATTGTTCAGCCTAAGTATACAATTCGTGAGTGTATGGAACGTGGATTAACCTATTCTGTTTCACTAAAAATGAATATTGCTCTTACTATATGGAACAGAGATGAGAAGACAGGTGAAAAACTTGACCCAAAAGAGATTAAAGAACAAGCTGTATATGTAAGAGATATTCCTCTTATGACCGATAGAACATCGTTTATTATTAATGGTGTCGAGAGAGTTGTTGTAAATCAACTTCACCGAAGTCCAGGTGTTATCTTTAAAGAGGAGGAGGCAACAACTGTTGCAAATAAGCTGATTTACTCTGCACAGATTATTCCAGATAGAGGTTCATGGTTATACTTTGAGTATGATGCAAAAGATATTCTCTATGCACGAATTAACAAAAGAAGAAAAATTCCTGTAACAATTCTCTTTAGAGCATTGGATTACTCTAAAGAGGATATTATGAAACTCTTTTACACCTCTAAAGAGATTTTTGTAAAAGATAACCGTTTTGTTACTAAATTTTCAGCCAAAGATTTTGTAGGTCGTGCCCCTTATGAAGTTCGAGATTTAGATGGCAATGTAATTCTTGCTGCTTCAAAAAGATTAACTAAGAAAAAAGCTCAAAAGTTGATTGATGAAGGGTTAGAGTGGGTAGAGTATCCTATTGAAGTTCTTGCTGAGAGACATCTTGCTCGTCCCGTTATTGACCAAGAGAGTGGAGAGGTTCTTTTTGATGTTGTTACTCAGATGGATGAACTTAAACTTAAAAAGCTTATTGATGCAGGAGTTGAGTCATTTCATATTGCTGATGACTTAGCTGATGGAGCTGATGACTCTATTATTAAATCATTTATTGCAGACCAAGAGTCACTTAGACTACTTAAGCAGACCGAAGAGATTGAAGATGAGAACGACTTAGCTGTTATTCGTATCTATAAAGTTATGAGACCAGGTGAACCAGTAACTGTTGAGGCTGCAAGAGTATTTTTAAAACAGCTCTTCTTTGACCCAGAGCGTTACGATTTAACTAAAGTTGGTCGAATGAAGATGAATCATAAACTAGGTCTTGATATTCCTGATTATGTTACGGTATTAACTTCAGAAGATATTATAAATACTGTAAAATATCTCTCAAAAGTTAAAAATGGTTCGGGTCATATTGATGACAGAGACCACTTAGGAAACAGAAGAATTAGAGCCATTGGAGAGTTACTTGGTAATGAGCTTTACAATGGTCTTACTAAGATGCAAAAAGCAATTAGAGATAAGATGACTACTATCTCAGGTCAACTTGATGAGCTTATGCCTCATGACTTAGTTAACTCTAAAATGATTACTAATACTATTTTGGAGTTCTTTTCATCAGGTCAGTTGTCTCAGTTTATGGACCAAACAAATCCACTCTCTGAAGTAACTCACAAAAGAAGACTCTCTGCATTAGGTGAGGGTGGTCTTGTAAAAGAGCGTGCTGGTTTTGAGGTGCGTGATGTTCACCCAACCCACTATGGTCGTATCTGTCCTATTGAGACACCAGAGGGACAAAATATTGGTCTTATTAATACACTTGCTACCTATGCAAAGGTAAATGAGCTTGGGTTTATTGAAGCACCTTACAACAGAGTTATTGATGGAGTAATTCAAGATGAGATTGTCTACTTGACAGCAACACAAGAGGAGGATTTAGTTATTGCTCCTGCTTCTACAAAAGTGGTTGATAGAAAAATTGTAGATGAGTTAATTGAGACAAGATGTAATGGAGAGATTATGCTTAATGAGACCAAAAAAGTCTCACTTATTGACATCTCACCACTAATGGTTTCAGGTTCAGCTGCTGCGTTAATTCCTTTCTTAGAACACGATGATGCAAACCGTGCATTGATGGGGTCAAACATGCAACGTCAAGCAGTACCTCTACTTAGAACAGAAGCACCAGTGGTTGGTACAGGTATGGAAGCAATTATGAGTCGTGATGCTTGGGAGTCTGTTAAAGCAAAACGTGCAGGTAGAGTTGAAAAAGTTGATTCTAAAAATATCTATATTTTAGGTGAAGATGAAGGTGGTGTCTACATAGACCACTATCCAATGGAAAAGAATATGCGTACCAACCAAAATACTACCTTTACTCAAACGCCAACAGTTAAACTTGGTGATATAGTTAAAGCAGGTCAGGTAATAGCAGATGGTCCAAATATGGACATGGGTGAACTTGCTATTGGTAAAAATATGCGTGTTGCTTTTATGCCTTGGTATGGATATAACTACGAAGATGCGATTATTATCTCTGAAAAAATATTAAGAGAAGATACCTTTACATCAGTGCATACTTATGAGGTTGAAGTAGAGGCTAGAGAGCTTAAGCATGGAACAGAGGAGATTACAAGAGATATTCAAAATATTCGTGAAGATGAACTCTCTCATTTAGATGATTCTGGTATTGTTAAGCTAGGAACACATGTTCGTCCAGGAATGATTTTAGTAGGTAAAGTCTCTCCAAAAGGTGAGATTAAACCAACACCAGAAGAGCGTCTACTTAGAGCTATCTTTGGAGATAAAGCTGGACATGTTGTAAACAAATCTCTCTACTGTAAAGCCTCTATGGAGGGTGTTGTTGTTGATATTAAAGTCTTTATTAAAAAGGGTCAAGAGAAAGATGAGAGAGCAATTCAGTCTTATGAGGAAGAGAAATCAAGACTTGATGCAGAACATCATGATAAACTATTAATGATTGATAAAGAGGAGCGTCTTAGAATTGCTAAACTACTCTCAAAATCTACTTTAGTTTCAGATGTAACTGTTGCAGAGGTTGATTATAAAGCAGGAGAGAGTATCCCTGCCAATATAATTGAAGAGGTAAATCGTTTTGCTTTAAAAGCTGTTGTTCAAGCTTACGATAATTCCGTTCAGTCTGAGTATAACTCAACCAAAAACTATTTCCAACGACAAAAGAAAAAACTTAAAGATGCACATGAAGAGAAACTTCATATATTAGAGAAAGATGATATTCTGCCAAATGGTGTAACAAAATTAGTTAAGATATATATTGCAACTAAACGTAAGTTAAAAGTTGGAGATAAGATGGCTGGTCGTCACGGAAACAAAGGTATTGTCTCAAATATTGTTCCTGAAATTGATATGCCATATATGAAAGATGGTAGAACTGTTGATATTATTTTGAATCCACTAGGAGTTCCATCTCGTATGAATATTGGACAGATTCTTGAAGTGCACTTAGGAATGATTGCTAAAGAGCTTGGTGACCAAATTCAAGCAATGTTCGATGAGCATAAAGAGACTCTAATTGGTGACCTTAGAGCAAAAATGACCCAGATAGCAGATGTTGCTAAGCTTATAAATGCCAAAGAGACGCTAGAGAAGCTATCTGATGAAGAGTTACTTGACTATGCTAGAGATTGGGCAAAAGGTGTAAAGTTTGCAACTCCTGTATTTGAGGGGGCAAACTATGAAGAGTTTGATAAACTATTTGAGTTAGCTAAGTTAGATAGAGATGGTAAAACAGAACTTTATGATGGTAAGACAGGTGAGAAGATGTTGGAGCGTGTAAATGTTGGATATATGTATATGCTAAAACTTCATCACTTAGTCGATGAGAAAGTTCATGCACGTTCAACTGGACCATACTCTCTTGTAACACAACAGCCAGTTGGTGGTAAAGCACTCTTTGGTGGACAGAGATTTGGAGAGATGGAAGTTTGGGCATTGGAGGCGTATGGTGCATCACATATCCTTAAAGAGATGTTAACTATTAAATCAGATGATGTAGATGGTCGTACACGTGCCTATAGAGCCATTACAAAAGGTGAGAGTGTTCCAGAGTCTGGTGTACCTGAGACAATGTTCGTTCTTACAAAAGAGTTACAAGCACTAGGGCTTGATGTAGATTTATATGAAAAGAAAAAAGAGGTAGAAGCATAATGAGTGATTTTTTAGATAATTTAGTACCTATTGATTTAACAAAAGAGGAGCGTCCAAGAGACATTATGGCAATGCAACTTAAAGTTGCAAGTCCAGAGAAGATACTCTCTTGGTCTTATGGTGAAGTAAAAAAACCAGAGACTATTAACTATCGTACTCTAAAACCTGAAAGAGATGGACTCTTTTGTGCTAAAACTTTTGGACCAGTAAGGGACTATGAGTGTCTTTGTGGTAAGTATAAAAAGATGCGTTATAAGGGTGTAGTTTGTGAAAAGTGTGGGGTAGAGGTAACCACTTCCAAAGTAAGAAGAAACAGAATGGGACACATTGACCTTGTTGCGCCTGTTGCTCATATTTGGTATGTAAGTTCACTTCCATCAAGAATTGGAACACTTTTGGGTGTAAAGATGAAAGACCTTGAGCGTGTACTCTACTATGAGGCGTATATTGTAAAAGACCCTGGTGAGGCGTGTTATGATTCTGATGGTGCAACTCCTTTAGCAAAGTATGATGTTCTTAATGAAGAGCAGTATCAGTCTATCTCTAGTCGTTTTGAAGGTTCAGGTCTTGATGCAAGAATGGGTGGAGAGATTGTCCAAGAGCTTCTTTCTGAACTTGACCTTGTTGATATGTTTGCACAGCTTAAAGAGGATATTCAAGCAACTAAATCAGAGGCTAAAAAGAAGACAATTGTTAAGAGATTAAAAGTTATTGAGTCTTTCTTAGACTCTGGAAATAGACCAGAGTGGATGATGTTGACTGTTTTACCTGTTATGCCACCTGACCTTAGACCTCTTGTTAGCCTTGATGGTGGTAAGTTTGCAGTCTCAGATGTAAATGACCTCTACCGAAGAGTTATTAACCGAAACCAAAGACTTAAAAGATTGGTAGAGCTTGATGCACCTGAAATTATTGTTAGAAATGAGAAGAGAATGCTTCAAGAGTCAGTTGATGCACTCTTTGACAATGGACGAAGAGGAAACTCTGTAAAAGGTGCAAACAAAAGACCACTTAAGTCACTTTCAGAAGTAATTAAAGGGAAACAGGGTCGATTTAGACAAAACTTGCTTGGTAAACGTGTTGACTTCTCTGGTCGTTCTGTTATTGTTGTTGGTCCTAGCCTTAAAATGGATGAGTGTGGTTTACCAAAAATTATGGCACTTGAACTCTTTAAACCACATGTTATGGCTAAACTTGAAGAGCGTGGATATGCTACAACTTTAAAACAAGCTAAAAAGATGATTGAGACTAAGCAGAATGAAGTTTGGGAGTGTCTTGAAGAGGTGGTAGATGGTCACCCTGTACTTCTTAACCGTGCACCAACACTTCACAAGTTGTCAATTCAAGCATTTCACCCAAAACTGATTGATGGTAAAGCTATTCAGTTGCATCCACTTGTTTGTGCAGCATTTAATGCTGACTTCGATGGTGACCAGATGGCTGTTCACGTACCTCTTTCAGATGAGGCGATTGCAGAGGCTAAGATTTTAATGTTAGCTTCAATGAACATTCTTCTTCCTGCATCAGGTAAAGCGATTGCTGTACCTTCGCAAGATATGATTTTAGGTCTCTACTATCTAACACTCGAAAAGATTGATGTGGCTGGTGAACATAAACTCTTTGCAAATGTAGATGAAATTTTAATTGCTAATGAGCAAGGTGGACTTGACCTTAATGCTAAGATTAGAACAGTTATTAATGGTAAAATTGTTAATACTACAGCAGGTAGAGTTATCTTAAAATCAATTATTCCTGACTATGTTCCTGCATCGTATTGGAATAAGATATTAAAGAAAAAAGACATCTCTGCATTAGTTGATTATATCTATGCTCATAGTGGAATCTCTTACACTTCTGAGTTCCTAGATAACTTAAAAGATATTGGTTTCAGATATGCAACTAGAGCAGGTGTTTCTATCTCTATAGATGATATTAAAGTACCAGAAGTTAAAGAGTCAACAGTATCGAAAGCTAAAGAGTATGTTATTGAGATTCAAAAGCAGTTTGGTAAAGGTCTTTTAACTGAACAAGAGCGTTACAATAAGATTATTGATATTTGGACAGATACCAACAATGAAGTTGCTTCTGAACTTATGGCATTGATTAAAAAAGATAAAGATGGATTTAACTCAGTTCACATGATGGCTGACTCAGGTGCGAGGGGTTCTGCTGCACAGATTAGACAACTTTCAGGAATGAGGGGTCTAATGGCAAAATCAGATGGTTCAATTATTGAGACACCAATTACCTCTAACTTCCGTGAGGGGCTTAACGTGTTAGAGTACTTTATTTCAACACACGGTGCAAGAAAAGGTCTTGCCGATACAGCGATGAAGACAGCAAGTGCAGGATACTTAACAAGAAAACTTATTGATGTTGCTCAAAATGTTAAGGTTGTTATGCATGATTGTGGAAGTCATGAGGGTGTTGAAGTTTCGGATATTTATGTTGGTAATGAGCTTATTGAACCTCTTGCCGATAGAGTATATGGACGTGTAATTGCTGCTGATATTATTGACCCAATTACTTCAGAAGTATTGGTGAGTGAAGGAACTATGATTGATGAGAGTAGAGCAAGAGTTATCTCTGAATCTGGAGTACGTTCTGTAAGTATTAGAACTTCAGTTACTTGTAAAGCTCATAAAGGTATCTGTGCTAAGTGTTATGGTCTTAATATGGCTGAAAATAAGATTGTTAAACGTGGTGAAGCTGTTGGAGTTATTGCCGCACAATCTATTGGTGAACCAGGGACACAACTTACACTTCGTACATTCCATACAGGTGGTACGGCAAGTTCTGGTAAAGAGGAGCGACAAGTTATTGCTAACAAAGAAGGGTTTATTCGTTACTATAACCTAAATGTTAACAAGAACTCTGAGGATAAACTACTTGTCTCTAACCGAAGAAATGCAGGAGTACTTTTAGTTGAACCTAAAGTAAAATCTTTAACACGAGGAAAGTTAACTATTACCTCTTCTCATGATGAAGTTATATTACATGTTCAACAGGGTGCAAAAGAGCAACGTTATACTGTAAGAAAAACAGATATTGCAAAGACCAATGAACTAGCAGGTGTAGGTGGAAAGGTTGATGGTAAACTCTTCTTACCTTATGAGAGTGGAGAGATTATTGAAGAGGGTGACTCAATTATAGAAGTTATTAAAGAGGCTTGGTCTGTACCATCGCGTATACCGTTTGCTTCTGAATTAACAGTAGAAGATGGAGCACCTATTACTCAAGATATTTATGCTGATGCCAAAGGAATGGTGAAGTTCTTCCTTTTAAAAGGAGATTATCTTGAGAGACATAATGGAATTAAAAATGGAAAAGTTATTAGTGAAAAGGGACTTTTTGCTGTAGTTGTTGATGATAATGAACGAGAAGCAGCACGACACTATATTGCTAGAGGTTCAATAATTGCTATTGATGATAATAGTGTGATTTCTCGTGGTGATACTATAGCTAAAGCAGCACATACAGAGCAGGTTGTTATTGCAGAGTGGGACCCATATGTTGACCCAATTATTGCAGAGGCAAATGGTACACTTAAATTTGAAGATATTATTCCAGGGGTAACTGTTGTTGAGCAGTTCGATGAATTAACAGGCGAGAGCCGATTGACACTTAATGAGTATATACCAGCAAGTTATAATCCTTCAATTGTCCTAGCAACCGATGATGGAGAGATAATCACATATGGACTTGACCCTAAAACCTCTATTTATGTTAAAGATGGTGCAAGGGTAGGGATTGCAGATATTTTAGCAAAAACACCAAAAGCTGCTCAAAAATCGAGTGATATTACCTCTGGTCTTCCAAGAGTATCTGAACTCTTTGAGGCACGTCGTCCAAAAGACCCAGCTCTTATAGCAAGAATAAATGGTACTGTTGCTTTTGGAAAACCATTAAGAGGTAAAAAGCGAATTATTATTACTCCTGAACATGGTGCACCTGTTGAACAGTTTGTTGATAAACAGCGTTCGGTAGTGGTAAGTGAAGGAGATTTTGTCCATACTGGTGAGAAGTTAACTGATGGTACAGTCTCAAGTCATGATGTTTTGGCTGCTCTTGGTGAAAAGGCACTATATGAGTATATTGTTGAAGAGGTACAGAAAGTTTACCGTCGTCAAGGGGTTAATATCTCAGATAAACATATTGAGATTGTTGTCTCTCAAATGATGCGTCAAGTTAAAGTAGTTGATGGTGGAGACTCTAAGTTTATTGATGGAGATTTAGTCTCTAAAAAGAAATTTAATTTAGAGAATGAAAAGGTAATTAGACTTGGTGGAGAACCTGCTATTGCTGAACCATTACTTATTGGTATTACTAGAGCAGCCGTAGGTGCTGACTCAATTATATCAGCGGCTTCTTTCCAAGATACAACAAAAGTATTAACCTCTGCTTCAATTGCAGGTACAGTTGATACATTGGAAGATTTAAAAGAGAATGTTGTTATTGGTCGTCTTATTCCTGTTGGTACAGGTATGATTGACCTTGATGAAGTTCAATTTCAAGAGATAGAGGAAGAGGAGAAGTAGCTCTTCTCTCTCTTTATGGCATTGTTCTCCACTCTGCATTAGAGTAAAACTTAGGGTCAAATTTGTACTTATAGGTAATCTTTTCTGGTGGTTGAACGTAATCTTCAGCTAAAAAAGTTCCTGCTTTAGGAGAAAACTCTCTACTATTATCATTCTCTATAATTTGAGACTGCATAGCAATAGACTCTTGATGAAGCATATTATCAGCATAAGGGTCTTGAACTATACCATAATTATTATTGTATAAGTGTGCTTCTGATACTGAAATAACTTGTTGTTGTGAACTACAAGCACTTATTATAAGTAAAGAGATAGATAGAATAACAGAGTGTATGCTTTTTTTTATAAAATTCATAATAAATCCTAATATTAATTTTTTTTAAAATAAAATATATAATATTTAAGCTTAAAGTAAAATTATATTTTAAGTTTTATATAAGACTTTAAATAGCACACTATATATTTTTATAACCATTTTTCAATAAAAAAAGATAATAACTAAAGAATGTTTCGGTATAATATGCACCATTTTCTAAATTGAGAACCCCGAAAATGCGTTTAAATAGCGTTTTTTCGGGGTTCTCAACCCAGATTTTAATTCAAATTAAAGGAATTGTGTTGCCTACAATAAACCAATTGGTTCGTAAAGAACGTAAAAAGGTGATTAAAAAATCAAAATCACCAGCATTAGTAAACTGTCCTCAAAGAAGAGGTGTATGTACTAGAGTCTATACTACAACTCCAAAAAAACCTAACTCAGCTTTAAGAAAAGTTGCAAAAGTTAGATTGACAAGTGGATTTGAAGTTATCTCGTACATTGGTGGAGAGGGTCATAACCTTCAAGAGCACTCTATTGTACTTGTACGTGGTGGTAGAATCAAAGATTTACCAGGGGTTAAGTATCATATTGTTCGTGGTGCATTGGATGCATCTGGTGTTAATGGTAGAACTGTTGCACGTTCTAAATATGGTACAAAAAAACCTAAAAAGTAAGGTAACCCATAGCTTTGACCATGTCAAACAATAAAGCAAAAGAGTTAGTTCAGAAATGAGCTTTAAACAGTTTTTATCAAATAATCTTTGAGTAGATTAACCTTAGGGGATAAAAATTGAGTAAATCAATAGTAAACGATTGAAGATAATAAGGAAAATATTAATATGAGAAGAAGAAAAGCTCCCGTAAGACCAGTATTGCCAGACCCAGTACATGGTTCTAAAGTTTTAACAAAATTTGTAAATGCCGTAATGTTAGATGGTAAAAAAGTGACAGCAGAGAAGATTATGTATGCTGCATTAGAGAGAATTGAAGAGAAATCTGGAGAAAAAGGTATTGACGTATTCAACAAGGCAATGGAGAACGTTAAACCAGTAATGGAAGTAAAATCAAGAAGAGTAGGTGGTGCTACATACCAAGTGCCAATTGAAGTTAGACCTGCTCGTCAGCAGACACTTGCTATTAGATGGCTAATTGATGCTGCTAGAAAAAGAAATGAAAGAACAATGGTAGAGCGTCTTTCAAATGAGTTAATGGATGCTGCAACTGATAAGGGTGCTGCATTTAAGAAAAAAGAAGATACCTATAGAATGGCAGAAGCAAACAAAGCATTTGCTCACTATAGATGGTAAGGGAATAGTATGGCACGAACACATAAGCTTGAAGACGTAAGAAACATTGGTATTGCAGCACACATTGATGCTGGTAAAACAACAACTACAGAGAGAATTCTTTTCTATACAGGTGTAGAGCATAAAATCGGTGAAGTTCACGATGGTGCAGCAACTATGGACTGGATGGAGCAAGAGCAAGAGAGAGGTATTACTATTACCTCTGCTGCTACTACTTGTGAGTGGTTAGGTAAACAGATTAACATTATTGACACTCCTGGTCACGTTGACTTTACCATTGAAGTTGAGCGTTCTATGAGAGTACTTGACGGTGCTGTATCTGTATTTTGTGCTGTTGGTGGGGTTCAGCCACAGTCTGAAACAGTATGGAGACAGCGTAACCGTTATGGTGTACCATCAATTGTATTTGTTAACAAATATGACCGAACAGGTGCTGACTTCTATGAGGTTGAGAGACAGATTAAAGATAGACTAAAAGGTAACCCTGTTCCAATTCAAATTCCAATTGGTGCTGAAGAGAACTTTCAAGGTGTTGTTGACCTTGTAAAGATGAAAGCGATTGTTTGGGATGCAGAAGCTGCCATGGGTTCTAAGTACTATGTTGAAGAGATTCCAGAAGATATGATGGAGTTGGCTGAAGAGTATCGTGAAAAGATGATTGAAGAGATTTCTGCAGCTGATGGTAATGATGAACTTATGGAAAAATATATGGAGGGTGAAGAGCTTACAGAAGAGGAGATTAAAGCAGGAATTAAAGCTGCAACTCTTGGTATGCATATTGTTCCAATGACTGTTGGTTCTGCCTTTAAAAATAAAGGTGTTCAAACACTACTTGATGCAGTTGTCGACTATTTGCCATCTCCAGTTGAAGCAGAGGCAATTAGAGGAACAATGATGGATGATGAGGAGCAGGAGGTTGTTGTTGAATCTACCGATAATGGTCCATTTGCTGCTTTAGCATTTAAGATTATGACTGACCCTTATGTTGGACAGTTAACATTTATTCGTGTATATCGTGGTTCTTTAGAATCAGGCTCTTACGTTCATAACTCAACTAAAGATAAAAAAGAACGTGTTGGTAGAATTATGAAGATGCACGCGATTAAAAGAGAAGAGGTTTCTGAAATCTATGCAGGTGAGATTGGTGCTGTTGTTGGTCTAAAATATACTACTACAGGAGATACTCTCTGTGACCCTGCTGAAAAAGTAGTACTTGAAAGAATGGATTTCCCAGACCCAGTTATCTCAGTAGCTGTTGAGCCAAAAACAAAAGCTGACCAAGAGAAGATGGGTATTGCTCTTTCAAAACTAGCAGCAGAAGACCCATCTTTCCGTGTCTCAACAGATGAAGAGTCTGGTCAAACAATTATTGCAGGTATGGGTGAGCTTCACCTTGAGATTATTGTTGACAGAATGAAGAGAGAGTTTAATGTAGAGGCTGAAGTTGGTGCTCCACAGGTTGCTTACCGCGAGAGTATTAGAACAGCAGTTAAAAAAGAGTACAAGTATGCAAAACAGTCTGGTGGACGTGGGCAGTATGGTCATGTATTTTTACATATTGAACCTCAAGAGGCTGGTGCTGGTTATGAGTTTGTCAATGAGATTAAAGGTGGGGTTATTCCAAAAGAGTTTATTGGACCTGTTGATAAAGGTATTCAAGAGGCAATGCTTAGAGGAATTCAAGCTGGTTACCCTGTTGAAGATGTAAAAGTAACTCTTTATGATGGTTCTTTCCACGATGTTGACTCATCTGAAATGGCATTTAAACTAGCAGGTTCTATGTGTTTTAGAGAGGGTTGTAAAGAGGCTGACCCATTTATCTTAGAGCCAATGATGAAAGTTGAAGTTGAGACTCCAGAAGATTATATGGGAGATGTTATTGGTGATATATCTAAAAGACGAGGTATTGTTCGTGGTATGAGTGATAGAGCAGGAAACAAAATTGTTGATGCTTTTGTACCACTCTCAGAGATGTTTGGTTACTCAACAGACCTACGTTCAATGAGTCAAGGTCGTGCAACTTACTCAATGGAGTTTGACCATTATGATGAAGTACCTGCTAACGTAGCTAAAGAGATTATCGAAAAAAGAAACTAAGGATTATCCTTAGTTTTTTAATATTTTACTTTTCTAAATTCACTAGAGCTCTTCTAGTGAATCTTTCCCTTTTTATTATTATTCTTTTATATATATTAAAAATACAATTAAAAATCTATATTAAAGTTAATTTAATATAAAATTTACTTTACAATAATAACTAAACTATTTTTAAAATATTTAAGTGTTTTATTATTATTTAATGTTAAAATATAATTAAAATAAACAATTTATAATATTGTTATAAACTAAAGGAGTCAATTATGATGACGAATAGTATCAGATATAGAGGTATAAGAGGGATAATACTCCTCTTTTTACTCTTTAGTATAAATATTTATGCTCAAATTGAATTTTCAAATTTAGATACCAACTCTAATGTAATGAAAAAAACAAAAAAAAGCTCTATGGTTCTCTCTAAGTCTAGTTCAGATGGAATTCAGTTGGGTGACTATGTTTGGTTTGATTATAATTTAAATGGTATCCAAGATAAGGGTGAAATTGGATTGGCTAATGTTAAGGTAAAACTATTTAATACAGCAGACTGCTCAGGTACACATATTCAAGAGACAGTAACATCTAATTTAGGATATTATGAGTTTAAAAATCTTACTCCTACAACTGATGAGTATTGTATAGCTGTTGAGTATCCAAACTATTGGAAAGCAACAAAACCAAATCAGGGTGAAGCTAATTTTGATTCAAATGTGATAGAGTCAGCTAATGGAATAGGAAAGATTAAAAATATTTTAGTAAGTTATAATGATAATAGTTTAGATATAGGACTCCATCATAAAGATACAAACTGTCAAGCTCTTGGGTTGGAAGTGGGAGCTATTGGTAAATATGCTTATGCTAATGTATGGGGAGTTAAGGCTTGGTTAGAAGTTGAGTTCAACAATGTTACAGCTCATGGATTTTGTCATGAATATACAAATGGAGCTCCTGATGAGTACGATAAATATGTAGTACATAGTGTAGATAGATTAAATTTTACAGAACAACAACGAGATAAACTCTCAAGAGCATTTCAATTTGCAAGTGACCCAGAGGTCATTGAACTATTTACTAAAACTTTTGATAAAGAGGAGAGTTATCCTTGGATTGAAGCATTCCATAATATTTTTATTTGGTATATCACCGATTGGAACTACTCTTTAAAAAAGCTTGATAGTTTTATTGATGAAGCAGGTTGGTTTAAAAACTTAACACAAAAAGAGAAAGATTCATTAAAAGATATTGCTCGTCTTATAGTTGATAAAATAGATGGAACTAATGGTCAAACTCAATATCAACCTATGAAAGTCTATTATCTTTGGAATATAACTTCAGACAAGCGTCAAGATGTTATTGTGCCTGAGACATTTTTAATTCCAAATCAGAAAGAGTGTAGTGGAGATTCAGACCCTCTTATTAAAGTTAATCTTGGAGATAGAGTTTGGTTAGATAGTAATAAAAATGGAAAACAAGATAACAATGAGGTTGGACTACAAGGTATTAAAGTTGAACTCTATGATACCAATGGAAAGCTTCTATCTTCTACGCTAACCAATAAAGAGGGTCTATATAGTTTTAATAATTTAGATGCTGGAGAGTATCAGGTTAAGTTTATTAAAAAGGCTGGGTACTCATTTACAACAAAAAAAGCAACAGGGGTAAGCTCTTCACTTAATTCAGATGCTGATATATCTACAGGTTTAACAGATACTATATTTTTAGAGGATGAAAATTTAGATATAGATGCAGGTATGTATGTTACTCCTCAACCAAGCCTTACTATTACAAAAACAACTAATGATGGTAATGTTTCTAATATTATTGTAGGAGATACAATTACTTGGAGATATTTAGTTAAAAATAG
The DNA here is from genome assembly GCA_027038275.1 of Campylobacteraceae bacterium. Classification (GTDB taxonomy): domain Bacteria; phylum Campylobacterota; class Campylobacteria; order Campylobacterales; family Sulfurovaceae; genus UBA1140. The sequence goes on from JALVXC010000002.1 coordinate 24,225, forward strand.
TGGAAATACTATTATTAGTAATATTAAAGTAACAGATGATAAAGAGGGAGCAGTAGCTTGTAGTAATAATACACTCAATCCTACTCAGAGTATGACCTGTACTAAAGTTGGTGTAGCTATTTTAGGAGCTTATAAAAACATAGGAAAAGTCGAGGGAGTTGACCCAGATGGTCATAAGGTAACTGCTACAGATGAAAGCTCTTATGTTGGACATGAAGCACCTGTTCAATTAGGAAGTGTTGGTAACTATGTTTGGTTAGATAGCAACAAAAATGGCATTCAAGATGCAGGTGAGTTACCACTAAGCAAAGTAGCTGTTCAACTATTTAATAATAGTAATAAACTTATAAAATCTACAAAGACTAATAGCAGTGGAGAGTATGAGTTTAAAGATATACCTGCTAGTAAGTACTATGTAAAATTTAGTATTCCAAGTGGTTATAGTATTACTAAAAAATCACAAGGTAGTGACAATACAAAAGATTCAGATGTAAACAGTAATGGTAAAACATCGCTCTTTGAGTTAGGGGCAGGTCAAAATAGAAGTGATATTGATATGGGACTCTACCCAACACCAGCCAATCTAGGAGATAGAGTTTGGTTCGATACTAATGCTAATGGTATTCAAGATAGTAATGAAAAAAGAGGTGTTTCAGGAGTAACTGTTAAGCTATATAGTGAAGCAAAAAAATTAATAGCAACTACTAAAACAAATAGTAGAGGAGAGTATATTTTGGGAAATTTAACTCCTGGAAACTACTATGTAGAGTTTGAAGTACCAAATAACTATAAAGTTAGTCCTAAAAAGCAGGGTAGTAACCAAAGTAGTGATTCAAATGCTGATAAAAATGGTAAAACAGATATCTTTACACTACATGCAGGAAGAGATAATAAAACAATCGACATGGGACTCTACCAAGAGAGTACAAAGATTGGAGATAGAGTATTTTATGACTTAAATAAAAATGGTATTCAAGATAGTGGTGAAAATGGAGTTGGTGATGTAACTGTAAAACTCTTTAAAGCAGATAGTGGTAAACTTATTAAAACTACTAAAACTTCTGCTTCTGGAATCTATCTTTTTGAAGATATACCAGTAGGTGAGTACTATATTGAGTTTACTGCACCAGCAGGATACACCATTACCGATGCACACAAAGGTACAAAAGAGAACGACTCTGACCCAGATAAGAGTGGAAGAACAGAGAACTTTACTGTTGAGGCAGGAACACAAGATAGTAGTATAGATATGGGTATTTACCAAAATGTGGTAAGTTATGGAGATAGAGTCTTTTTAGATACCAACCACAATGGATTACAAGATATTGGAGAGAAGGGTGTAAAAAATGTTAAAGTAACTATCTTCTCTGCCAATAGTAGCTTTAAAAAGTCTATGTTGACCGATGAGAGTGGTAACTACCTCTTTACACACCTCTCTGCTGGTGAATACTTTGCAGAGTTTTCAGATATTCCGTATGGGTATCTTATTACTAAAAAAGATGTTAATGACAATAACAACGATTTAAATGACTCTGATGGATTTGAAAGAGATGGAAAGATTTTAACTGAGGTTGCTCTTTTGACCCCTGGAGTAAATGATTTATCTTGGGATTTAGGTATATATAAGACTGTTTGTCTTCCAGGTAAAGCTGTTCTTGGTAACCTTGTATGGGAAGATTTAAATAAAGATGGTGTTCAAGATGTCGGTGAGCGAGGTATTGCTAATGTTACTGTGACTCTATACAATAATGATACAGAAGAGAAGGTAGCAACAACTACAACAGATGAAAATGGACTATATGAGTTCCCTCACCTTGACCCAGACTTTAACTACTATGTTCAGTTTAAAGTACCTGCTGGTTATGTTGTGAGTCCACAAGACCAAGAGGTTGACTCTATTGACTCTGACGCAGATGCTACAGGGAAAACAGATGTTATCTCTTTGAGTGCTGACCAGATTAACTCAAGTGTAGATATGGGGCTTTATCATAAAGGAGCAACTATTGGAGATAGAGTCTTCTTTGATGAGCTTAATGGTGCAAGTAATGGTATTCAAGATGAATCAGAGCAAGGGGTAGTTGATGTAAAAGTAACTCTTTACAATGCACAAGGAGATGTAGTTCAGACAACTACAACCAATGCTAATGGTGAGTACCACTTTACAAATGTAGAAAAAGGAAACTACACAGTAGGCTTTTCTGAACTTCCTGATGGCTATATCTTTACACTAAAAGACCAAGGTAGTGATGAGGAGAGAGACTCTGATGTTAAGCCTAATGGACGAACTGATATAATTGTTGTTAACGGAACAGAGATTATTACTTCTGTAGATGCAGGATTGAAAAAAGTAAAAATAGGTATCTCTTCAAATGATAAAGGAAGAGGTCAAACAGGTAAAGATGTAACAGTAGATGTCTTAGCCAATGATGTAGAGGGTTCATATAGCTTTGACCCTAAAACTGTAAGAATTACCTCCGCCCCAGATGGAGCAACTCTTAGTGAAGATGGTAAAACGCTAACAGTTCCAAACGAGGGAGTGTGGAGTGTAGACCCAGAGACAGGAGCTATTACCTTTACTCCAAAAGATGGATTTACAGGTGACCCAACACCAATCTCTTACTCTGTGCAAGATACACAAGGCAATGAGAGTTCAGCTGATGTTGAGATTGACTATCCACCACTAGCAAGAGATGATAGAGTTAATGCAGAGGTTGGAAAACAGATAGTTATATTTGTTCTCGACAATGATTCTCAGACATCGAGTCCACTAGATAAAGCCTCACTACGATTGATTGACCCTACAACAGGAGATGAGGTAGAGAGTGTAACTGTTCAAGGTGAGGGTACATGGAGTACAAATATTGATGGTTCAGTTACATTTACTCCAGAAGATGGATTTAAAAACAATCCAACACCAATTAAGTATGTAGTACGAGAACTCTCAGGAGATGTAAGTAACCAAGCAACTATTACCATTGTCTATCCTGATGCTGTTGATGATGTTGTAATCGTCCCTGCTAATCATGTAGGAGCTATAACAGTTAATGTAGCTGAAAATGATAGTAACAATACAGTTGCAAATACGGTAACTATAGGTTGTCAGCAACCAGGAGTACAAACATTGGTAGTTAACAATGAAGGAACATGGAGCGTTGCAGAGAATGGAGTTGTAACCTTTACCCCTATAGATGGATTTAGTGGTGACCCAACAGATATTCAATACACCATTGGTTTAGTCTCTGGTGAGCGTTCAAACTGTGCAACTATAGATTTAAGACATGAACTCTTAGCTGTAGATGATAGTGCTACGCTTAATGTTGGAGGAGTTTCACTTATTAATGTACTAGATAATGATTCAGGAGCATTAAATATAGCTTCTGTTCGTTTAGTCACTCCTGCTAATCCAGTTGAGGGAACAACACTAAGTGAAGATGGTAGAACTCTAACTGTACCAAATGAGGGAACTTGGAGTGTAAATGATGAGGGCATAGTTACCTTTACAGCTGTAGATGGATTTACCTCTTCACCAACACCAATTGGTTACACTGTTGAGAATATGGAGGGTATAAGAAGTAATGTTGCACAGATTACTTTAACAGAGGGTGGTGTAACAATTACAGCCAATGACGATAATGCAACAGCCAATGGAGCAGAACCTGTAGTTCTCAATGTCCTAGATAATGACCAAGGAGATATAAACAGCTCCTCTGTAAGATTTATTGATGCCAATGGAGATGAAGTGAGAACATTGGTAGTAGCAGGTGAAGGAACTTGGAGTGTAGACAACACTGGAGTGGTAACATTTACTGGAGAGAGTGGTTTTGTTGGTACTCCAACACCAGTAAGATATATAGTTCACGCTAATAGTGCAGTTCTTAGTGATACTGCAACTATTAGAATTAGTGGTACTTGTGAATGTACCTCTTATGAGTCTAGTATCCCAGCTATGGGTCAAATAGCAGGAGTATTAATGGTCTTATTGACCATGCTCCTCTCAATACTCTTTTTAGGTAAAGAAGAGTTATTTTTAATTAAATAATGTTATAATATATTAACGATTTAAAGGATTTAAAAATGAAAAATATAAAATTATCATTAATTGCTCTTATGGCTTTAGGTACATTTGCTTATGCAGGTGGAGATTTAACAGTTGTTACTCCTTATGAGGAGGAAGATATTCAGTTAGCAGAAGAGGTAAATGTTGAGCCAGAACCAGCTGTTGTCCCTGCACCAGAACCAGTTGTAGAGCCTGTTGTTGAGAAAGTAGTACCTGAACCTAAACCAATTGTCACACCAAAACCAGTAGAACATGTTAAAGCTAATGGATTTTATGCTGGGTTAGGTATCTCTGCTAGTCGCTATAAGACAAACTGTAACTGTCCAAGTTCACCTAAATCAGGAAGCGATAAAACAGCAGGAGTTATGGCAAGAGTTGGTTATGACTTTAATAAATATGTTGGTATTGAAGCTAGAGGAATTTCAACAAGTTGGAAATCTAATGGTGGAAAGGTAGAACATGCTGGACTTTTTGTTAAACCAATGCTTCCTGTAAATGATAAAACTAATGTTTATGGTCTTGTTGGTGTAGCAAAAACAAAAACAAAAGGATATCTACAAACAACCAATACAGATTCATTGGCATTGGGTGCAGGTGTAGAGGTAGATTTAAGTAAAGATACCCCTAAAGAGGGAAGATACAACCGACCATTTGATGGACAAGGTGACCAAGAGAAGGGCTTAGGACTATTTGCTGACTATGAGAGAATGGTAGTTAAATCGGGAGCTCCTGATTTAGATGCTGTCTCAGCTGGTGTAACTTACGACTTTTAATACTTATTGACTTCTCTTTTTTAGGGAAGTCACTACTTTTTTTCTTACTTCTCTACTCTCTTTACTTTAATTTGATATAATCACGATAATTTATATAAAGGAACAAACCTTGATAGGAATTGTTGACTACAATATGGGAAACTTGGCTTCTGTTATTAACGCTTTTGAGAGTGTTGGGGCAGATATTAAAGTAGAGAGTGACCCTAAAAAATTACAAAATTATGATAAGCTTATTTTACCAGGAGTTGGTGCTTTTGGTGATGCAATGGAGCATTTAAAAAGCAATGGCATGGATAAAGCTGTAAAAGCCTATGCTAAAAGTGGAAAACCTCTTTTAGGTATCTGTCTTGGAATGCAACTTCTTTTTGAGAGTAGTGAAGAGTTTGGAACAACCCAAGGGTTAGGTTTAATTGAGGGTAAAGTAGTAGCTTTTGATGAGTCAAAATTTGACCATAAATTAAAAGTACCACACATGGGTTGGAATGAGCTTTTTAAACAAAGAGATACAAAAATATTTGATGGTTTAAATAAAGAGTTTTATCTCTATTTTGTCCACTCATTCCACGCAGTATGTGAAGATAAATACGCCATAGGAAAAACCTATTATGGTTATGAGTTTGTAAGTGCTGTAAACAAAGATAATATCTACGGCATACAACCACACCCAGAGAAGAGCCATGAAAACGGTCTAAAGATTATTGAGAATTTTGTAAAATTATAAAATAGAGAAATAGAAATAGAGGGGTCAAAATAGAGGGGTCAGGTGATTTGTGATTTGTTGCAAAGCAATAGATCATGAATCACCTGACCTCTCGGTAAACACCAAGGAGCAACCAATGAGCAAAGAGCATTTTATTAAAAATATAGAGATTAAAAATTTTAAATGTTTTGAAGATTTTAAAGCAGAGGGCTTTGGAAGAGTTAATCTTATTGGTGGAAAAAATAATGTGGGGAAGACGGCTTTTATGGAGGCTATTGGTATAAATGTACATTCTAAAGATGTATTAAGTCTCTTTACATCTATTAGTATAATTACTTTTCAAAGAAACAAATTAGAAAAAGACAATTTAAATAAAATAAAAGAAAATTTTGAAAATCTTATTGAATATGATTCAAAAACAAATTTAAATGAAATAGGCTATAAGTTAAAAAATCAAGATGGTAAAAAAGAGTATAGTTTTAAGATTAATAAGAAAAAAGTAGATATAAACTCAAATGAATTTTCTTATCAAGTAAAAAAGATAGATAATATCTATTTTATAGATAATTTTGGATTTGATAATTTATGGTTAAAAGAGGTCTATATTGCTATTCAGAAAAAAGATAAAGAAGAAGCTTTATATAAATATATAAATGAATTTGATAACTCTATAGAGAAGTTTAAAGTCTTTGATAATAGTCCTGAGTGTAAAATTAAAGCTAGTAAAGAGTATAGAAAAATAAATGAGTTTGGAAGTGGATTAAAACACTATATTTCAATTATATGTTCATTATATGCTTGTGAAAATGGTTATCTGTTTATAGATGAAATATATAATGGAATACATTACACTCAATTAGATAAACTATGGGAAATAATCCTAACAATATCAAAAGAACAAAACGTCCAAGTCTTCGCTACAACCCACTCAAAAGAGTGTATAGACTCTTACGCTAGAGTATCTAAAAAACTACAAGATAAAGAGATAACATTTATAGATTTAGGAAGAAACAAAAAAAATGAGATAAAAGCCATCGTAATGGATAGTGAACGATTTTATAGAGAGTTAAAAGTAGGTAATGAGGTTCGAGGATGGTAGCTATACTTTATGAAGGAAAATCAGATGGTGATTTTTTTAATAATTTAATAGATGAGTATGGTTTACCAAAAGAAGAGGTAATCTATTATGATTTTGGAGGAAAAGATAATCTTTTTAATATCTCTCATAAATATTATGATGAGATAGAGGAAGATATTGAGAGTATCGGAAGAGTTCAAAAGTTATTTATTGTAGCAGATGCAGATAACCCAAAAGATTCTAACCCCAATAGAGGATATATAGCAACAGAGTTAAAGATTAAAGAGATTATTGAGAATTTGGATTTTAGTATACCTATTGATTACCATATTATGTGTGATGAAAATCAAGAGGGTTATTTAGAGTCTTTTTTGTTATCTGTACTTGATGATGAACAGAAAGAGTGTATAGAAGAGTTTAAAAGTTGTTTTAAATATGATTTAACAGATAAGTGGATATATAACTCTTTTTATAAACACAATAGATACCCTTTTAACTTTTCACACCCAAATTTCAATGAACTAAAAGAAAAACTAAAAAACCTATTCAAGGAAGAAAAATAATGACAATACTACCAGCCATAGACCTAAAAGATGGAAAAGCAGTAAGACTAAGCAAAGGCCTAATGGATAGTGCCAAGATATATAGCGATGAACCATGGCAAGTTGCCAAACGATTTGAGGAGTTGGGGAGCGAGTGGGTTCATCTTGTTGACCTTAATGGAGCTTTTGCAGGAGAGCCTAAAAACTTAGAGCAGATTAGAAAGATTCGAGAGAATTGTAACTTAAAGCTAGAGCTTGGTGGAGGTATTCGTGATGAAGAGACCATTAAGATGTACTTAGAGTTAGGAATCGACAGGCTTATTTTAGGCTCTATTGCAGTTAAAGATGCACAGTTTGTTAAAGATATGGCAAAGAAGTACCCTATTGTAGTAGGAATTGATGCTATTGATGGCATGGTTGCTGTTGAGGGGTGGGCAGAGACTTCAGATATGAAAGCAACTGACTTAGCTAAGGCTTTTGCAGATTGTGGAGTTGAGGCTATAATATGCACCGATGTTGGTCGCGATGGTATGATGACAGGGGTCAATGTAGAGTTTACAAAAGCGATTCAGGAGGCTTCTGGCTTAGAGACTATTGCTAGTGGTGGGCTTAGAGATATGAGAGATATTAAGGCATTAATTGAAGCTAAAATAGATGGAACGATTGTTGGTAAGGCTTTTTATGAAGGGACACTTGATTTGGAAGAGGCATTTGGAGTAGTCAATGCAAAGTAAATATTATGAATTGACTATTACTCTTAAAAATGAAGATTTTGTAGAGTTTATTGCTGATTTTGTAGCAAATATTGCAGGAGATGGAGTAGAGATTGGTCGTAATCATATTATTGTACGTTCAGAGAATGATTTGTCTAATGTAGAAGAGGCTGTCAATTCACTTATTGATACTCTTGGTGGAGATATTGAGATAACATATAAAATGGAGGAAAAAGATAATCAAGACTGGATAGCTTCGTATCAGAACTCTATTGAACCTATTGAGGTTGGAAAATTTTATATCTATCCAAGTTGGTATAAAGCAAAAGAGGGTAAGATTAATATTAAAATAGACCCTGCTTTAGCATTTGGTTCAGGACATCATGCAACTACTTTTTCATGTTTAGATGCTATAGGAACTTATGTTCATAGTGGAGACCGTGTATTAGATGTAGGTTGTGGTTCAGGGATTTTAGGCTTGGCTTCAAGAAAACTTGGAGCAACTGTTGAACTTTGCGATACTGACCCTATATCAGTAGACTCTTGTGAGAAAAATTTTGCTCTTAACAATGAAGAGTATGAAGAGCTTTGGGAAGGTTCAGCTAACCAAGCATCTGGTGAGTATGATGTGGTGATTGCTAATATTATTGCAGATGTTCTAAAATTTATCGTGCATGATTTAAAACGTACTACTAAAAAAGGTGGTATTTTAATTCTTTCAGGTATTTTAGATAAAAAAGAGAAACAAGTAGTTGAATTATATCAAGACTTAGAGTTACTCGATAGAAAATTAAAAGATGAGTGGGTAACACTTGTCTATAAAAAATAGAATTAGGAAATGACAGAGTAGATGAATAGACAAAATAACAATCAAAATAGCGAACAGAACGACAACTTTTTTAATGAAAATCCACTACTTGCTTTTGGGATTTTTATTCTGATAATGGTTATCTTATTTAAAATGTTTATGGGTGATGCAAACCTAGAAGGGGTTATGGGTGACCCACGAATTAAGAGGGTAGAGCAGGTTAAGTATTCAGATATTAAAGAGTTAATTAAAAAGAGAGAGGTTAAATCGGTAAAGATTACCTCTACAATGATTGAGGCAACAGATTTAACAGGTACAAAGAAGTATATTGCTAAAAATGTTCCCGCTTATGATATGGAGTTTATACCTCTGTTGGAGGACAATAACATTACATATGAAGGACAAGTAGGTGAAGGACCTGTAGCACGTTATGTAAATATGCTTCTTCCTATTTTTATTATCTTAGCTATTTGGCTCTTTTTGGCTAAAAAGATGTCAAAAGGCATGGGTGGAATTTTGGGTGCAGGAAGGGCTGACAAACTCATTAGTTCAGAGCGTCCAGATGTTAAGTTTGATGATGTGCAAGGGGTTCAAGAGGCAAAAGATGAGGTCTTGGAAATTGTTGACTTTCTTAAGTTTCCTGAACGATATATTGAGCTTGGAGCTAAGATTCCAAAAGGTCTACTTTTGGTTGGACCTCCAGGTACAGGTAAGACCCTTTTAGCAAAAGCTGTAGCAGGTGAGGCAGAAGTTCCTTTCTTCTCTGTGAGTGGTTCAAGTTTTATGGAGATGTTTGTAGGGGTTGGTGCTAGTCGTGTGCGTGACCTCTTTGAACAGGCTAAAAAAGTAGCACCATCTATTGTTTTTATTGATGAGATTGATGCTATTGGTAAGAGTCGTGCAAGTAATGCCCAAATGGGTGGACACTCAGAGCAAGAGCAGACCCTTAACCAACTTCTTGCAGAGATGGATGGTTTTGGAACTGATACACCTGTAATTGTCCTTGCAGCTACCAACAGACCTGAAACTCTTGATGCCGCGTTGCTAAGAGCAGGGCGTTTTGATAGACAAGTGTTAGTAGATAAACCAGACTTTGCAGGGCGTTTAGCTATTTTAAAAGTACACTCTAAAGATGTAAAATTGGCTGATGATGTAGATATGGAGACGGTAGCTAAACAGACAGCAGGAATGGCAGGAGCAGACTTGGCAAATATTATTAATGAGGCTGCACTTCTTTCAGGTCGTAGAAACAAAAAGAAGATAGAACAGGCTGAACTTCTTGAAGCTATTGAACGTGCATTTGTTGGGTTAGAGCGTAAAAATCGAAAAATATCTGATATTGAAAAGAATATTGTTGCTTACCATGAGAGTGGTCATGCTCTTATGGCAGAGCTTACAAAAGGTGCAACTAGAGTTACAAAGGTCTCTATTATCCCTAGAGGTTTAGGTGCATTGGGCTATACACTACACCTACCAGATGACGAAGACCGTTTCTTAAAGCGTAAATATGAACTAATGGCAGAGATAGATGTACTTTTAGGAGGACGTGCAGCAGAAGAGGTCTTTTTGGGTGAAATTTCAACAGGTGCAGGAAATGACCTTGACCGTGCTACAGCTATCTTAAAAGATATGATTTCTGTCTATGGTATGAGTGATGTTGCAGGGCTTATGGTTCTCTCACGAAGCCAAAGCTCATTCCTTGGTGGAGGAATGGTTTCAAATGACTATAGTGAAGAGATGGCTCAAAAGATAGACCAGAGTATTAAGAACACTCTTAATGAGCGTTATGAGTATGTAAAAAAGACACTACGTGAGTATGCTGGAGCTATTGAAAATATGGCAGAGGTTCTTTTAGATGTAGAGGTTATTGAGGGTGATACTGTTCAGGAGATTATTATTGCCTTTGAAAAAGAGAATGGTATGGAGTCAAGAATGGCTCACCTAAAAGAGAGTGAAGATTCATAAAACAGTAGGGGCTACCCCTCCGTGTCTGCCCCATATTTAATGTGCTTAAAAAATAGAGGACAGACACAGAGGTCGCCCCTACAGATATGAAATATATAATTAAGGAAAACAATGAGTCAAGACCTATTTGCACATAAGTCAAAATCGTGGGATATGAACTCAAAGCGTGTTAAAAATGCAAAGAGTATTGCTAAGAGTATTCAGAAAAATATTGAGCTAAAACCAACAATGAGACTAATGGATTTTGGAGCAGGTACAGGGCTGTTGAGCTATTTTATTGCTCCTTGTGTAGATACTATTGTTATGGTAGACAACTCTCCATCTATGCTAGAGAAGTTTAAAGAGAAAGCCTCTGAGTTTGAGTGTAAAACAGAAGTTAGAGAGGTAGATTTAACTACTACAACACTCAATGAGAAGTTTGATGGAGTTATCTCCTCTATGACTATTCATCATATAGAAGACCAAAAAGAACTCTTTACAAAGTTCTATAATATGCTAGAAGAGGGTGGATTTATTGCTATTGCAGATTTAGATAGTGAAGATGGTAGTTTTCATTCCGATAACACAGGAGTATTTCATTTTGGATTTGAGCAAGAGATGTTGGAGCAGATAGCAAAAGAGGTTGGTTTTAAAGAGATAAAGTTTGAGTTGGCAAGTACTATTAAGAAGCCTCACAAGGAATTTACTGTTTTTCTTATGATTGCAAAGAGATAATTGGTTATAATTTGCTAAAAAATTAAGGAAAATAGAAAATGAAAAACACTTTGCTTTTTGCATTTGTTTTTGGGGCAGTAGTTTTTACCTCAATCCAAGCAAAAGAGGAAGTAGCTAAAGTTAAGGCTTCTCAACAAATATCTATAGATAATGATATTGATAATTTCTATGAAAAAGCACAAGAGTAGAATAAAAACACTACTTATGTAATTAAGAGATTATTAGCTATACTTTTAAAAAAATTAAACAGAGGAGAGAGATTATGAAAAATGTTCATATAAGAGTCCAAAATAGGATTAAAGAGACTACTCTTCTCCTGCTTCTTGCCCTTTAACTAAAAATAATCCCACAATCAGATTTCATTCGTTTCTAATTAATCCGATATAGGATAGAATTAGATAATTTTTTTACGTACATAGAGAAGTACGTTTTATTTATAAGGTAAATATAATGAGCATAGAGACTATTAAAATATTTGATACTACATTAAGAGATGGAGAGCAGAGCCCTGGTGCTTCTATGAATACAGAAGAGAAGATACAGATTGCTATTCAACTAGAGAAGTTGGGGGTTGACATTATAGAGGCTGGGTTTGCAGCAGCTAGTCCAGGGGATTTTGAGGCTATCTCTAAGATTGCAGAGCGTGTAACTAACTCTACAGTCTGCTCTTTGGCTCGTGCTGTTGATAGAGATATAAAATCAGCAGGTGAGGCTATAGCTAAAGCGAAGCTAAAGAGAATCCATACCTTCATAGCAACCTCCCCAATTCACATGGAGCATAAGCTTAAAATGACTCCTGATGAGGTAATAAGAAGAGCAGTAAGAGCTGTAGAGTATGCTCGTGAGTTTGTAGAAGATATTGAGTTTAGCTGTGAAGATGCAGGAAGAAGCGATATAGGTTTCTTAAAAGAGATAAGCGATGCAGTAATTGAAGCAGGGGCAACAACTATTAATTTGCCAGATACAGTAGGGTTTAGATTACCTTTCGAGATTGGTGAGATGGTGCGTACCATGAGTGAGTATACTAAAGGTAGAGCCATTATCTCAGTACACAACCACAACGACTTAGGTTTAGGCGTGGCAAACTCATTAGAGGCTGTACTTAATGGTGCTAGACAGATAGAGTGTACTATTAATGGTCTTGGTGAACGGGCAGGAAACGCAGCGTTAGAGGAGATTGTTATGGCACTTAAGGTACGTGGAGATGTATTTAAAGATTTTAAAACAAACATCAATACCAAAGAGATTTATCCTACTAGTCGCTTGATAGCTAATATAACAGGTATAGAGCCACAACCAAACAAAGCGATAGTTGGTAAAAATGCCTTTGCTCATGAGAGTGGAATTCACCAAGATGGTATGTTGAAAAACCGAGAGACCTATGAGATTATGAGTCCAGAGACTATTGGTTTAGTAAAAGATGACACACTTGTACTTGGTAAACACTCTGGACGGGCAGCCTTTAGAGACAAGTTAGCTAAGTTAGGATTTACACTTGAAGATGAGGCACTAAATGCTTCATTTGAGCGTTTTAAAATTTTAGCTGATAGGAAAAAAGAGATTTATGATGATGATTTAAGAGCTTTAGTTACAAATGAGATGACCAAAGCGACACAGATTTATGAGCTTATCTCTTTGCAGTTAATGGACTTCTCAGAGGGAACACCAAGTTCAGTAGTTAAGATACGAAAAGATGATGAGGTGTTGGTAGAAGCTAGTATTGGAGAGGGGACAATAGATGCTATCTTTAAGACTATTGATAGAATCTCTGGTTTTAATGGAAAGCTTCAAGACTACAAAGTAAAGTCTGTCTCACAGGGAAAAGATGCCTTAGCCTCTGTAACAGTTAAGGTTGCATTTAATGACAAAGAACCTGCAATTATTGGTCATGGTCTACATATTGATACCATGTTAGCAAGTGCTAGAGCCTATATTGGTGCTTTAAACTCTTATCTTAGTATGGAGGGTATGTTAAAGAAGCGTCATAGTGACAGTTCGCAGACAATTTAAAGTTAGATAGCTCTATATCTAACTTTAAAAATTAATTAACATATTTAACCTTTACTTAAACTAATATTGACTATTTCTATCTCTATATTCTCTTTTTAAAGTTTATTTTTATGAGAAAATATTAAAATTAATGCATTTAATGCTTAAAAATATTTTAAATAATTGTTTTTAATATAGCATATTGTATTTATTTTGAAAATAGTAAAAAAAAAGCTCGAATTTTATTTTTTCCTACACATTTAATTTGTATTATAAATTAAGAGGAAATTTTAAAGGAGTTAAATTATGTACAATATAGAGACAATACTTGAAGAGATAATGATAAAAACACTAAAAGAGTCAGCAGAAAAATTTATGGAGGAGGGAGAGTACGAACAGGCAAAAAGAATGTACTTTAACGCTTTAAGATTAAGTGAAAAATTAGTAGAAGTTGATGAGGATAAATTTCTACCACTTGTTGCTAAAGTCTCTAAGAGCATAGCTACTATGTATGAGGAGGTAAATATTTATGATTTGGCTATTAAGTACTATAGACAAACTATCTCTGTCAATAAAAAAGTAGGAGTAGATGCAGAGAAGATAGCTAATAGCTATTTTGCATTAGGTAACTTATGTCGAAGAGATTTTCGTTATGAAGATGCAGAACGATACTATACAAGGGCTTTAAATATCTATCTTGATTTACCTGTTTCAAAAGCAGATAGTATAGAGAAGAAAGTTATTAATATATATCATCACTTATCAGTTATTTGTGGTGCAATGGGTAAAGTTCAAGAGACAAAAGATGCATATATGCAACTTTTAAATATCTATAAAGATTTAGTTACAGATGAAGACGATAACCATAAGCCTGAACTTGCAATGGTACTTTTTAATTTAGGAACACTCTACTTTAAACATAACAGAAGAAATAAAGCTTCAGAGGTATATCTGTTTGCATTAGAGCTTCTTTTATATCTCGACTCTAAAGATACTTATAGCTACAAGGAGACAATAGCACATACTTTGCACAATTTAGGTCAAATCTATACAGAGCAACTTGACTACCCAGCTGCTTTGTCAGCTTATAGAGAGGCGTTGAATCATTTTATAGAGTTAGCAGATGGAAACCCAAGTAGATATGGTTCAGAGGTCGCACTTGTTTTTAAGCATTTAGCTTCATTCTATAAGCAACAAAATAGAATGGATTTGGCAGAGTATTTTTATTTAAGACAGATTGAACTCTATCGAGAGTTAAATCACTATAATGACTCTACTTACGATTTTGTTTTAGCATCAGCAATTATAGAAGGAGTTGAACACTATGGACAACATAGTATTACACTCTATGAGGCAGAGGCTATTTTACGTAGTTATGAAGATGAGATGAAAGTTGAAGAGGTATTAGAGAAAATCTCTATACTTCGTGAAGAGATGAGTCTTAGTTAATAGTCTCTACCTATTTAAATTAAAACTAAACAATTTATGTTACAAAGTGACGCTATTTTAACATTAAGTTATTAATTTAAAAGTTTTTTTCTACAATTTTCTTTATTTGGAGTAAACTTATACAATTCCTCTACAAATAGTTTATATACTCTTGTAAGGAGTCTAAATAAGTTTTAGGTAGGAGCTAGTTACAACTTCTGCAATTAATTAACGATATTATCTCTTCTCTTTGTACTCCTATGCGAAGAGTAAGAGATTTTATTTATTTTTAAAAAGATATTACAATGATACAAAAGACTTTTACACTACTTTTAATTTTTACCCTTTCGATTTTTGCTAATGTTACTGTTGGAGCTAAACAGACAGCTAAGTACTTTCCTCTCTTAAAAGGAAAACGTGTTGCTTTGATAGTAAACCAATCCTCTTTAATAGATGGGGAGCATTTAGTTGACCGACTTTTGCGAGAGCAGATTAATGTAGTAAAGATTTTTGCTCCAGAGCATGGTTTTCGTGGAACAGCTGATGCAGGGCAACATATTAAGAGCAATCTTGATGCACAGACAGGTTTACCCATTGTCTCTCTCTATGGAAAACATAAAAAGCCAACAAAAAGAGATTTAAAAGATGTTGATATTTTAGTTTTTGATATTCAAGATGTTGGGGTTAGATTCTATACATATCTTTCAACCTTGCATTATATTATGGAGGCAGGAGCAGAACAACATAAGCCTGTAATTGTTTTAGATAGACCTAACCCTAATGGAGATAGAATAGATGGTGAGGTTTTAAACTTAAAATATAAGTCATTTGTAGGAATGCACCCTGTACCTATACTTTATGGTATGACTATTGGTGAGTATGCAAAGATGATAAATGGGCAGGGGTGGTTAAAGGGGCATAAAAAGGCAGATTTAACTGTTATTCCTTTAGCTAACTATACTCATAACACACCTTACTCTCTGCCTGTAAAACCCTCTCCAAATTTACCTAATGATTTGTCAATCTATCTCTACCCATCATTGGCATTTTTTGAGGGAACAGTTTTTTCAGTAGGGCGAGGAACAACCAAACAGTTTCAGCTCTATGGTGACCCACACTATAAAAAGCATAACTTCTCATTTACTCCTATCTCAAGAGAGGGAGCAAGATATCCAAAGCATAAAGGTAAAAAATGCTATGGTGTCGATTTAAGTTCTGAACCAATTATAAGTGGGGCAGGAATTAACCTTAAGTATCTTATAGATGCCTATAGAAACTATCCATATAAAAAGAGATTTTTTTTGAAAAATCACTTTATAGACAAACTCTCTGGTTCTAGTAGGCTTAGAAAACAGATATTGGCAGGTAAGAGTGCTAAAAGCATAAAGAATAGTTGGCAAAAAGGGCTTAAGAAGTTTAAAGTAATTAGAGAGAAGTATCTAATTTATAAGTAAAATATATAAAAAGGGGGGAGAGAGAAGATTGAGTGAACGACGAGTATTAACTATTATGGCGTGGGGTATTTTTGCCTTACTCATCTATGCACTTTGGCATGGTAGAGTAGTCAATACTACTGTACTAATTCAAGCGGGTCATGTAGGAAGAACAAAAGGGAATATTGGTTCGATCTATAATGGTTTAGTCGAGTCAAAATGGAATGATAGAGTTGCTAAACGTGTTGAGGATATTTTAAAGAAAAGGGGCATTAGAGTTACTAGAGTAGGTGCAAAGATACCTATAGCCAATGCAGTAATTGCTGTAGCTATTCACTTTGATGGAGCAAAAAACGAGTGTGCAACAGGTGCTTCTATTGGGCATGATGGCTCAGCCGAAGCTAAACGTTTAGCTAGAGATTGGAGACGAGAGTATAGCAAGTTTTTTCCATTTAGATGGCATAAAGATAACTTTACTCCTAACTTAAGACACTATTATGGATTCTCTAGGGTTAGTGCTAGTAGGGGATTTTTGGTTTTAGAGCTTGGTGAGATAACCTGTAAAAAGCAGACTGATTGGTTAAAGCCAAGACTTGGTGAGGTGGCAAGTAAAATTGCCTATTTTATAATTAAGGAGTTAAAAAAATGAGAAATTTTAAAAATATATTTTTATCGTTAACACTACTATCTCTAATAAGCTATGCTAATGGCACAAAAGAGGAGATTAAAATTATTGACAAACCGATAGATTTTGGGCAAGAGCGTATAGATATGACCAAAGCTTATATTAAAAAGCATTATGGTTTTGAGGTAGAGAGTATTGAGATAGAACCAAAGATTATTGTACTTCATTGGACAGCAGAGATGAGTTTTGATAAAAGTTTTAAACGCCTCAAACCTCAAAAGCTCTTTTCAGATAGAAAAGATATAGCTAAAGCTTCGGCACTTAATGTATCATCACAATTTTTAGTTGATAGAGATGGAACAATTTATCGCCTTATGCCTGAAAATTGGATGGCACGTCATGTAATTGGGCTAAACTACTCTAGTATAGGTGTTGAAAATGTTGGAGGAAAAGGAAATAAAAAAGATGACCTAACTCCTGCACAGCTAAAATCAAACATAGCTTTAGTTCGTTACCTTAAAAAGAAATATCCAACTATTACTTATCTAATTGGTCACCATGAGTATCGCCAAATGGAAAAAACAGATTTATGGTTAGAGTTAGACAAAGGCTATAGAACTAAAAAATCAGACCCTGGTAAAAGATTTATGAGTGATGTTAGGGACGCTGTTGCAGATTTAAATTTGTCAGCTCCACCTAAATATTAATATTTTTTTTAAATATGCCTTATTATTTTTAGGGCATTATGCTGTAAGATTAATCTTACTTATTCCATTTCCCTCTTTAAGAATCTCTATCTGATTTGGAATACTCTCTTTTAAAGCATTTAAGTGAGATACAATTCCTATCATTTTACCTTCTCCTTTTAACATTTTTAGAGTCTCTATAACTTCAGATAAACTCTCTTCATCTAAAGTTTCAAAACCCTCATCTAAAAAGAGTGTATTTAGTTCTAAACCATTTGAGAGTAGTTCCGAGAGTCCAAGTGCCAAAGCAAGACTTAGTATAAAACTCTCTCCTGAAGATAGTGTTTGTACTCTACGTTTACTATTTTCTTGGTAAAGGTCTATCACCTCTAAATCTAGTGAGTTCTCCTCTTTTGTAGTAAATAGATAACGTTTATTTAATTTTTTCAAAAACTTATTACTAATCTCTATTAACATATTTATTAAATAAAATTGAGCAAAAAGTCTATATTTTTCTCCATTAACCGAACCAATAAGCTCATTTAATCTTGACCATTTTCTTACAATTTCAATTTGAGCTTCAAGAGTTCTCTCTTTGTTTTTAAAATTCTCTCTTATTTTTTTATTTTCATTTAAAGTTTTATCTATTTCAAGAAGTTTTAGAGTCAATTCCTCTTTTCTTAGTTCCATTTTCTCTCTCTTTTTTTCCATATCAGTTACATTTAAAAACTTTAGTTTACTCTTTGCTTCTAACTCTTCTACTCCTGAAAAGTATAAAGCTTTTTTCTTATTGAAACGATTTTTTAACTCTTTGTACTTCTCCCACTCTTCTTTAATCTTTTGCTCTTGACTCTCCAAATTTTCACTGTATTCAAGGATATTATCTTTATCTAAAATACTAAATCGTTTTTGTTTTAACATTAGAAGGTCACACTTTTGTGTGTTTATTCTTTTTTTTTCAGAGTTAATTGTTTCAGAAAGATAGCTTTTTTTAGAAGAGAGTTGTATATGCTCTGATTCTAAAGGGTTTAACTTTAACTCAAGTTGTGAAAGTTCATCTAAGAGAGAGGAGTGTTGTTTCATCTTCTCTTGCATCAAGAAAACAGTTTGATTATTTAACTCTATATCATATAGTTTTAACGTTTTAATAAGATAATATTTTAACTCATGAACCTGTTCTTTATAAAAAGCTTCTCTCTCTTTTTTACTACGCTCTTTTTCAATTTCGACTCTTAATTCTGCCAATTTTTTTTCAGTTTCAGAAAGTTTTAAATTTAACTCTTCTAACTCTTTTTTTTGATACTCTATATTATCAATTTTTTTAGCTAAAATATTTTGCTCTTTTTGAAGTACCATTAGGTCTCCTGAGGCATTAGTTAAACTACGCTCCTCTTTAGATAGTTTTGATATTAGGTCGTTAGAAACTTCTATTTTAGCTAAAAGCTCTGACTCTTTTTTCTGCTTAATTTTTAATCTATCATCTAACTCTTTATATTTACTATTTTCTTTTTCTAACTCTTTTCTTATGCTATCTAAATCTATCTCTTCAGAGAAGAGTGGATGCTCTAATGAACCACAAAGAGGACATGGAGTTCCTTTTTCAAGCTCTTTTCTAGCCTCTTCATAGTTTAATACCTTCTCATTAAATCGTTGTTTTACCTCTAACTCTTGTATGGTTGTTTTAAGTTTGTCTTGTTTATTAACAATATTGCTTATTTGTTGAGTTAGCTCTTTTAACTCTTTTTCTAAACTATTTTGCCTCTCTTCAAGTTCACTCTTTTCCTCTTTTATCTTTATCTTTCGTTCTAATGTAGAAGTTTTCTTTTTAATAAGAATATATTGTTGTTCAATTTGTGAAATATTTTTCTCTTTTAAGCTTTGTAGTAACTTCTCTTTCTGTTTTTTTAGGAGAGTTATAGTATTAAGAAAAGGCTCTTCGCTTTCTATACTTCTCTTTTCTGATTCTATTAAAACTAAAGCCTCTTTAGCCTTCTCTAGTTCATCTATCTTTCTAACAATATATGCATGATTTGTGCGAAGATGTTCAGCCATACTATAAGATTGTAACTCTTTATTTAATTTAGCTTTTTTAATATTTATTTTAGATATTGAATTATTTATCTCAACTAAACGCTTCTCTAAACTATTTAAAGCTTCTACTTTATGTTGACACTCCTCTTCCATTTTAGAGAAATTTTTTTCCATAAAACTAAATTCTCTATCTAAAAGTTGTACCTCTGCTACTTTTTCTTTCTCTTGTTTAGTAGAATTTATTATCTGTTTATACTTATATTCAATCTCCTGAGAAGAGATAAGCTCTTTATGTAATGAATCCATCTCCTTCTTATAATTAGCAACTTTTTTAGCTAAATCATCATAGGCATGTTTTTGCTCTATAGAACGAATAAGATTCTCCAAAGATAGAGACTCTTTCTCTTTAGTTAGTTTTGCTTTGTCAGATTTTAGCTTAGCTAAACTGTCATCGTCTAAAAACTCTACATTATTTAAGTTTTCTCTCATTTTATCTAATGTTTTTTGCTCTTGTGTTGCACGTTTAAATACATGTTTAGAAATTGTAGAATAATTTGTTGTATCGGTCAAACTTTCGAGTAGCAGTGCTCTTTGAGAAATATCTGCTTTTAAAAAAGTGTCAAATGAGCCTTGTGCTAAGAGTATTGTTTGTGTAAACTGTTGAAAATTTAGACCCAATAGCTCTTCTACTTTTTTGGGTACAGACTCTAAACCCTCTGATATTACTTCATTTTTAGTAAAAATTTTCATCTCTACAAAGTGCTTATTTTGCTCATAATACTGAATAAAAGTACTACAATAGATTATATTATCTAGTTCAAAGTGTAGTTCACAGAATGAATTTTCACTATTTTTAGTCATAAATTCCCAATGATTATTTTTTAATCTTGGAGTTTGAGCATACAATGCCATGCAAATAATATCTAATAGAGTACTTTTCCCAGCACCTGTTACACCTGTAATAAGGAAAAGACCATCTTTAAAACATGCACTAGAGAAGTCAATTTCGCCTTCACCTTTTAGGGAGCTAACATTTTTGTATCTAAGGTTTAATATTTTCATATTTTTAACTCCTTCAATACTTCCATATAAAGCTTTAAGAGTTCATTTTGTTCACCTTGCTCCAATTTCTCGATTTTTTTTAAAAAAACTTTTTTGGTATCTTTGATTATCTGTTTACTATTTAATGTACTATTTTTAGAGCTTTTCATAAATATTCTTTTTGGCTGATTTTAGCAAAGAATTTAAAATTTTACAATATATTTTATAAGCTTTTAATAACTAATATAAATAGAGTTGTAGGAATTAGTAAAATAAAAGTAAGTTAGGTTATGATAACTTTTTTATTTTCTATCATTAGAATTGCATTTTTTTACGATATTATCCCTTTTGTTATCTATCTCTTTTTAGTTCCTAGCAAAATCTTTAACTCAAAAATTTACAAAGTAATTGCAATGGCTTTTTAGAGTGGTTCTTTTTAAATGAAGGAGTAAATAAGAATCAATTATGCTCTTTATTATTGTTTTTTTATGTAAAACGTGCAGAAATCATTCACGTTTTACTTATACTCTGTATACTTCAACTCTAAAAAAAATATTCAGGAGTAGTGATGCGTTTTCTACTGTTTTTTATGCTATTTTTCTCAATTTATGCTCATAGTGAAACTCTAAAAATTGGAATCAAGCCCTCTGAACCATGGGTTATGTATGACAAAAATAGCTCTATTGAAAATCGTAAGCCGATTGGTTTTAGTATTGACCTTTGGAACAAGATTGCTCAAGAGCTTCACATTAAGACAGAGTGGGTCTATTATGACTCAACTTCTGAATTGATTGAGGCTGCTAAAAATAAAAAGGTTGATGGAGCTATATCTGCTATTACCATCACCTCTGCCCGTGAGAAAGAGATAGACTTCTCCTCCTCTATGTATGAGTTAGGATTACAAGTAATGGTCGATGCCTCCAAATCTACAGCTTCTGTATTGGAGCTTATGGGTAAAGAGGTAAAAAAGATGATGAATCTTGAAACTACATTGATATTTTTACTTTTTCTTATTATTACTATTCATCTTCGTTGGTTTGTTGATAAAAGAGATAAAAACTCTACACTATTTTCAAAAGAGTATCGCTCAGGTATTGTTGATGCTTTTTGGTGGGGAGTTACCATGCTTATTACATGGGAGACACCACCAAGTAAAGGGTTAGCTAGAGTAATTGACTTGATGTGGCATATTGTAGGGATTTTAGCTGTAAGTATCTTGACAGCTATTGTTACTTCAGCTTTAACAGCACAAGCTATTGGAGGCTCTATTCGTTCTGAAAAAGATTTAGCAGGTAAGTTTGTCGCAGCTGTAGCAACTGATGCTCCACGAAAATATGTTGAAAAAATTGGGGCAAATGTTATTCCTGTTAAGAGTGTAGCAGAGGGGATAGATTTGGTACGTAGAGGAAAAGCAGAAGCATTAGTTCATGATGGACCAAGACTTGTCTATCTTGCTAATAAAATTAATAAACAAGCTAATAAAAAAGTACTTCTTGTACTACCCTTTACATTTAATCCTCAAAACTATGGAATTGTTTTTCCAACAGGTAGCCCTTTAAAAGAGCAAGTAGATAGAGTCCTATTAAGGTTAAGAGAGTCAGATGGTTTAGAGAAGAGCTTTCATCAGCAACTACAAGAGAAGTGGTTAAAAAAACAATAATTTAAAACTTTTAATATAAAGCTTTAAACTTTTTTAAACATTTTGTATGTTTTTATGTAAAAATTTATTATCCTTAATATATAATAAATAATAAATAATATATTAAGGAACTATTTATGAAACCTCTAACTCTATTATTATTATCAACTATAACCAGCACTCTTCTTGCTAATTCATCTCTTATTGAAGATGTAAAAAAAGCTGAATTAAAACCTATACCTACCGATAAAAAAGAGCTTAATAGGCTTATTGACCCAAAAGGAGTTATAACTCCTAAACGAGTAGAGTTGGGTAAAAAACTATACTTTGACCCACGTGTATCTAAAAGTGGACTTATTAGTTGTAATTGGTGTCACAATTTAGGATTAGGAGGGGTAGATGGTGTACCCAAGGCCATTGGTCATAAGTGGTCTCCAAATCCACACTATCTTAACTCTCCAACAGTTTATAATGCTGTTTTCTTTAAAAGACAGTTTTGGAATGGTCGAAGTGCTACTTTAGAAGACCAAGCCCAAGGTCCTATTCAGGCAGGAGTTGAAATGGCAATGGATCATAATCTATTGGCAAAACGAATTAAATCTATACCTGCTTATGTTGATGAGTTTAAAAAAGCTTATGGTCAAAATATAAAGATAGATTTAAAAAGTGTTGCAGATACAATAGCTATATTTGAAAGAACATTGGTAACTCCATCTCGTTATGATGACTTTCTAAATGGAGATAAAAATGCACTTAGTGCACGTGAAAAAAAGGGTTTAAAGACATTTATTGACAAAGGGTGTGTAACTTGTCATAAGGGCATTGCATTAGGTGGTGTTATGAGACCATTTGAGCTTCATACAAAATATAAATTTAGAGATGTTGGAGATTTTCTTAAAACTAACAAGATGTTAAAAGTTCCAACACTTAGAAATATTACTGAAACTGCACCATATTTTCATAATGGTCAAATATGGAATTTACGTGATGCTATTAAAGAGATGGGAAAGGTTCAAGTTGCTTACAAGGTTAATAAGGAAAAGAACAGTAATAAATTTGATATAAAAATTATGCCAATATCATTAACTGAAACTGATGTTGATAATATTTTAGCATTTTTTAAATCTTTAAAAGGTAGAAAGCCTACCATAATTTATCCTCAACTTCCTGAGAGTAGTGTAGATACACCTAAACCTATTACAGATAGTAAATAGTTGAATTTGTAGGGTGCGATTGCTATCGCACCATATTAAATTTTAAAAGAATCTATAAGATAATTGGAAAGAGAGACTTGATTCAGAGTGGTCGACACTAGAGTCTCCTGTATACATATCTCCATTTTGAGGATTTAGTCCAACAATAGTCTTCATAGTAGTTGTTGTCTTAGGAGCATAAACATAAGCCATATCTACATAAAAGTTATCTGTAAACTCATAACCAGCACCTAAAGTGTAGTGTTTTTCAGAAGTTGCAGGGAAACCTAAAAGGTTGAAAAGGTTAAGTGCATTTCCTCCTGCTTGTGCGTAACTTCCAGCAGGAATTACAGCAGGTCCACTCTGTGCCTCTTTAATAGGGTTTTTAGCGTAGTTGTATCCTGCTCTAAATCTCCACTTAGCATCTTTGTACTGATAACCTACAGCATAAACATCTTGGTCGTCCCAACCAAAGTCTTTATAACCTTTTGCATCTGACCATTTGATTTGCTTATAGTCAAAGGCAAATGTATGCTTATCTACTTCATATCCAATACCTACACCAATTTGAGCAGGTTGCTCTAAATGGTCGTCCATTGCCCCAAGGAAAATACCAAAATCTACAAAAGGTTTAGTTGCTGTTGAGAGTTGATTTTTATACTCCATATCAATTTTAGATTTATAGACTGCACCTAGTGTTAGACCATTTGTTAAGTCATAGTATGCACCTAAGTTTACACCGTAACCTAAATCTTGTGCTACACCATCACCAACATTCGAGCCATCAAAACCTTGGTAGTTTATATCTAATGCACCATATTGAATAACAGGTGTTACAGCAACACCAAATGTACCTGTACTATAAGCAAGAGATGGAGCAAACTGCATTAACTGTAAGTTACTTACCATGTGCATATTTCCTGAGTCTTGGTTAGGTACTTGTTTAGCATCACGATAATCTACACCCATTCCTGCTGTTCCCCACATACCAATACCTACATACCAATTCTCATTTAGTTTATGTGAAATGGCAACACCAGGGATAATACTCATATCTGCATCACTATCATGAGAGTTAGCTTGTCCCATTTTTGCAGACATATCAGGCATAAATACAGTACCACCAAAAGAGATAGAAGTTCCTCTTGTACATGTAATTAAAGCAGGGTTACTTAGGGTTGATTCTGCACAATGACTAACAGCAATACCTGCTCCACCCATACCTCGTGCTTTTGTACCTACACCAATAAGGTTATCCCCATTTGTTGCATATAACATAGTAGAACTTAGTAGAGATATTGTAACTCCACTTTTTAATATTTTCAATCTTCTATTCATAGAAAATGCTCCTTTTAATATAATTTAAATTAAGTATATCATATTTTGTTAGTTTAAACAAGCTTATAGTAAAAAATTAATTTTTAAAATCTCTATTTTAGAGTAAAATTGTATCAGTTACTTTATTTAAAAAAATAATATAAAATAACACTATTTAAACCTATGCTTATTTTTTGTGCAAGATTCCGTTGTAACCCATCGTTACAAACATTTTTTTCTTCTTTAAACACTATTACTACACAACTTATTTCATCTATTTTACGATAGTATAAACGTGATACTCTTCCATTTCTCTCTACTTGGTGAAAAATGGTAACAGAGAATAACATCTTGTACAAAAGGAGTTTTAATGACTCAAGTGATTAATCATCACCCTTATCTCGGTATCTTCTTCTTGTTTATTGTGACGGTTGTAGCGTTTAATGCTACGTTAATTGCAGCACGATTTGTGAGCAGGAGATTAGCAAAGCTCGACACAGAGAAGTTGAAGCTCACAATCTATGAGTGTGGACCAGAAGTTACAAAACAACCTAACACAATCTCAACGCAATTTTATTTAATTGCTCTTCTCTTTATCTTATTTGATGTAGAGATTATATTTATGTTCCCTTGGGCTATTGACTTTAAGTTGCTTGGTTGGTTTGGATTTACAGAGATGGTACTCTTTATCGTACTTTTAACACTTGGATTTATTTACGCATGGAAAAAAGGAGCTCTTGAATGGCACAGCATCAAGTAAATTACGCCTCGGCAGGAGGCTTACCTGTAGCATTGACTACAGTTGACCACTTAGTAAACTGGGGGAGAAGTAACTCACTTTGGCCTTTAACATATGGACTCGCATGTTGTGCGATTGAGATGATGGCAGCAGGTGCTTCTCGTTATGACTTTGATAGATTTGGGACTATCTTTAGAGCATCTCCTCGTCAATCAGATGTTATGATACTTGCAGGAACACTCTCTAAAAAGCACTCAGAGTTTGCAAGAAGACTTTACGACCAGATGACAGAGCCTAAATGGGTAATCTCAATGGGAAGTTGTGCAAATACAGGTGGAATGTTTAATACCTATGCAACAGTACAAGGTGTTGATAGAATTATTCCTGTAGATATATATCTTCCAGGGTGTGCACCACGTCCTGAGACACTTCAGTATGCACTGATGATGCTTCAAAAGAAGATTAGACGAGAGTCTGCAAATATGAAAAATAACACAAAACAGAACTTAAGGTTAATATAATGAGAAAATATGTACCAAAAGATAGTGTTCAGAAAAAAGCCTACTACACAGACAGATTTCATGTTGTACCATCAACTCCAAGAGAAGATGTTAGTACCGATGAGGTTTTTGCTAAACATTTAGAGACATTGAGTGCAAAAGTAGAGGTGAAATCTGCACGTATTGAACTTGGCTCAATGGTAGTTGAGATTAACCATAAAGATAACTATAAAGCAGTTGAGATTCTTAGAGATGAGTGTGGTTATGCACAACTTACAGAGATGAGTGCAGTAGATTACCTTGCAAAAGATGGAAATTTTGAGGTTTTCTATCAACTATTAAATCTAAAAGAGGCTAAACGAATGCGTTTAGTAATGAGAATAGAGCAGGGCTTAGCAGTTGAGTCTGTTGTTCCTCTTTTTAAGTCAGCAAACTTTGCAGAGCGTGAGATGTTTGATATGTTTGGGATTGTATCAAATAACCACCCTCTTATGAAGAGAATTATTATGCCAGATGATTGGGAAGGTCATCCACTTCTTAAGACATATCCACTTCAAGGTGATGAGTTTGCCTCTTGGTATGAGGTAGATAAAATCTTTGGAAAAGATGCTCGTGAGGCGATTGGACCAGAGAACAGAGACCCATCTCGTATTGATAGATATGATACTAAACGTTTCTCAAGAGTTGGATACGAAGTTCCATTTGGAGCTGATATATCTGAAGGTGAAACAAAAACAGAGATAGAATATAGTAAAACATTCCTTGTTGACTACACTAAAGGTAGTGGTAAACAACTGGATAAAAGAAAGTAGAGGGAGAAGAGTATGCAACAACCAAATAAACTGTCCCCATTTTTTGAAAACCTAAACTTTGAGCGTGATGATAACACCATGGTTATTAACTTTGGTCCACAGCACCCATCGGCTCATGGTCAGTTAAGACTTGTACTAGAGCTTGATGGAGAGCAGGTGGTAAAAGCGTATCCAGATATTGGTTACCTTCACCGTGGTATTGAAAAAATGGCTGAAAATATGACCTATAATGAGTTTTTACCAACAACTGATAGACTCGATTATATTGCATCAACATCAAATAACTATGCTTATGCTTTAGCTGTTGAGAAGTTACTTGGTATTGAAGCACCAAGACGAGCTCAGGTTATTAGAACTATGCTTTTAGAGCTAAACCGACTCATTTCACACCTCTTCTTTATTGCAACTCATGCACTTGATGTTGGAGCTATGTCAGTCTTCTTATATGCTTTCCGTGAACGTGAATTTGCAATGGATTTAATGGAAGACTACTGTGGTGCAAGACTAACTCACTCATCTGTACGTATTGGTGGAGTTCCTCTTGATATTCCTGATGGGTGGTTATCTCAAATGAGAGATTTCTGTGATAAAGTAGAGTATGAATTAGAACATACATATAATGCTCTTCTCCAAGAGAATAGAATTTGGAAAATGCGTCTTGAAGATGTAGGTGTTATCTCTCCAGAAGATGCTCTCTCTTGGGGTTGTACAGGTCCAATGTTAAGAGGTTCTGGAATCGCTTACGATATTCGTAAAGAAGAGCCTTATGAACTCTATAGTGAGTTGGACTTTGATATTCCTGTAGCTGATACAAATGATTCATATGGACGTTACCGACTCTATATGGCTGAGATGACAGAGTCTATTAAAATAATTAGACAGTTAATTCCTATGTATGACGAGACAGAGCCACAACTTATGGCACATGCTCCTAAGTATATCTCTGCTCCAAAAGAGGAGATTATGACACAAAACTATGCACTCATGCAACACTTTGTGCTTGTAACTCAAGGTATGAGACCACCAAAAGGTGAAGTCTATGTTCCAACAGAGTCTCCAAAAGGTGAGCTTGGATTCTACATCAAATCAGAGGGTGAACCGTATGCTTATCGTTTAAAGTGTAGAGCTCCATCATTCTATCATACAGGGTTACTTCAAGAACTGTTAGTAGGAACATATATTGCTGATGTTGTTACCATTATTGGTTCAACCAATATTGTATTTGGTGAGGTGGATAGATAATGAAAAGATATGACTTAAGACATCTACATGATGATTTTTACGACAGAATGGGTGAGCTAATAGATAGTGGACTAAAAGCTGGTGAGGTAGGAATTTTTCTTTTTGAGGTGGGTGATTTTTCTCACATTCAAAAATCGGCAGATTTTATTAAATCAAAAGAGGGTGTTGAGTTGATGAACTCTCTTAAGTTTAATGAAGTTGACTGGACTATTGTAGTTAAAAAGGACAAATAATGTCTAAGTTACTGTTCTCTACTTGGCGTGATGAGTTTATTGACAATCGTGGTAAACCATCGCAAGAGTGGAGTGAGTCGGCTTTTAAACTTCCCCAGACCTACCATGGAGAGAGAGATAGTAAAGCGTTTATTGGTTGGGATGGTGTTGCCATTTTTGACGAAGATATAGACGCTGTTATCTTGGCAACCAAATATGCTGCACAGTACCAAGAGTACTCTGAAGCGTGTGGTCGTTGTGCTCCTGGTCGCTGGGGAGGTAGAATACTTTACGACTTACTCGACAAAATAGCCCGTGGTGAGGGGAGTTACAATGATGTATCTCACCTTAAAGAGATTGCTCAAACTATGATGGTTACTTCAAAGTGTGAGATTGGAAAGACTGTTCCAAAACCTATTTTGGATTTAATGGAACACTACAAAGAGCAGTTTGATGAGTGTATTGACAATCAAAAACAATCTAAACACTATGATGGAGATATATCATATATTGCTAAAGTAACTGCACCATGTACCGATATGTGTCCTGCTAGTGTTGATATTCCTGCCTATATTGAGGGTGTAAGAGATATGCTCTTTACTGACTCTTTGGTTGCAACTCGTAAAACTATGCCTCTAGCACACACTTGTGGTCGTGTCTGTCCTCACCCTTGTGAAGATGCTTGTAGACGTGCAAACCTTGATGAGCCTATCTCTATTATGGAGCTTAAGCGTCTTGGTGCAGATTATGAGACTGACCATGAAGTTCCTTGGTTACACCCAAAAGAGCCAAAACCACTTAGAAACGATGGGAAAAAAGTTGCTATTATTGGAGCTGGTCCTGCTGGATTAACTGCTGCGTATTACTTGGCACTAGAGGGAATTGCTTGTCATATTTTTGAGGAGCTTCCTGTTAATGGTGGTGAGGTTGCAGTAGGTGTTCCAGAGTATAGAATGCCTGTTAATAAGTACAATAAAGATATTGACTTAGTCTTAGATATGGAAGCAGTTACTATTACAAATAACTGTCGTGTAGATGCTGAAAAACTTAAAGAGATAGAGTCTGAGTACGATGCTGTTCTTCTTGGGTTTGGTGCAAGACTCTCTAAGACTGTTCGTGCTAAAAATGAGAATCCTGATATGGGTGGTTATTGGGGTGCGATTTCTATGCTTGACAAGGTAAACTTGTGGAATAAGTATGGTATAGGCTCTCCAGCTTCCAATGAGTTAAAAGATAAAACTGTTGTCTGTGTTGGTGGTGGGTTTACCTCTATGGACGTTGTACGTTGTTCAATTCGTGAGGGTGCTAAAAAGGTTATTATGCTCTATCGTCGTGATGAGAAGACCATTATTAGAAATACCACCTATGAGGAGTATCATGAAGCAGTAGAAGAGGGTGTTGAGTTTATCTTCCACTCTTCGATTGAAGAGATTTTTGATGATGGTGAGAAGATTACCAAGTTAAAGGTCAATAAGTTTGAACTTGTTCCTGACCCTAATGGTGGACGACCTCAACTTGTAAAGATTGAGGGTGCTGATTTTGAGATAGAGTGTGACTACCTTATCCCTGCTGTATCTCAATCTTTAGATTTACAGATTCTGCCAGAAGAATGGAATATTGAGATGACAAGTTGGAACTCAATTAAGACCAATGGTAGAGACTATATGACCTCTCGCCCTGGTATCTTTGCAGCAGGTGATTGTGAGTATGGACCTATGACCATTGTTAATGCTGTAGGACAGGCTAGAAGAGCTGCATCTGTAATTAGCCGTTATATCTATGATGGTAAGTGTACTCTAACAGATGATGAGATTATGGAAGACCACTTGGCACGTCTAAAGGTCTACAATAAAAATGAGAAGATTACAGGTTGGATGCCAGGTATTCCTAGACAGGTTAGTGAAAAGTTAGGTGTCGATGAGCGTAAAGACAACAACAGAGAGGTAAACCTTGGGTTTACAGGTGAAGAGGCGATAAGTGAAGCAGAGCGTTGTATGCGATGTTACTACATATCGATGGTGGCTGTATGATGAGTAGTAAAGTTATTAATCTAACAATTGATGGAAAGAGCTGTTCAGGTAATGCAGGTGATACCATTTTAGAGGTAGCTAGAAAAAATGGTATCTATATTCCAACTATGTGTTATCTTACTAAAACCTTGCCTATTGCATCTTGTAGAATCTGTTCAGTAAAGGTTGAGGGTGTTGATGGCTTTATCTTGTCATGCCAAGAGAAGGCTGTTGATGGAGCTATAATTAAGACTAACGACAGTGAACTCTACCAAGAGCGTCAAAATATTATGAAGCTCTATAATGTTAACCACCCACTAGAGTGTGGGGTGTGTGACCAGAGTGGAGAGTGTGACCTACAGAACAAAACTATGGAGTTTGGGCTTGATGGTCAAACCTTTACTGCACAAGATATGCCTAGACCTGTGCAAAATTGGGGATATGTGTCGTATGACCCATCTTTGTGTATTATGTGCGAAAAGTGTGTAAGGGTTTCAACAGAGATTACAGGTGATGAGGCACTCAAAGTAAAATTTGGTGGTTACTCTTCAACCATCGAAAATGTAAAACAAGAAGCAAACTACGCCACTTTAGGTGAAGCAGCAGCAGTTTGTCCTGTTGGAGCATTGGTTGATACCAAGTTCAAATATAGCACAAACGCTTGGGAATTAACTAAGATACCATCATCTTGTCCTCACTGTGGTGTGGCTCACGATGTTACCTATGAGGTAAAAAATGGAAAAATTTACCGTACCTCTAACCAAGCAGAGTTTACCACTATGTGTTCAGCTTCGCGTTATGGGTTTGATTTTGCCAATGAGGGTGTAACTAAAGATGAAGATGCCTTTAAGTTAGCTGTTGAGAAGTTTAAGAGTGCTAAAAGCATTGTTTTTGCTAAAGAGATTTCTAATGAAGAGGCTTTTATGTTCCAAATGCTTAAAGAGAAGATGGGTGTTAAGCTCATTTCGCCTGAAGCAAGAGCCTATCAGAAGTTTATGAGAGCCTATAGCTCAATTACAGGTAAATTACTCAATAGTGGAACACTAGAGCAACTCTCAAAATCACAAGCTATTATGGTACTTGGAACACGTATTAATGATGATGCACCTTTAGTTAAGTTTCACATTAATATGGCAAGTAAGTGGCATAGAGCTAGAGTAGCCTACCTTCACCCAATAGTAGATAACAATATTAAAAATATTGTAACTCAATATATCTCTTACGCAGTAGGCAATGAAGAGGCAGTTACATCTTCGTTAGTCTCTTACTTACTTAAAGATGTAGATGGTATTGATATTGATGTAGATTTAGATGCTATCTCTAGTGAAGATTTAGAGCTGTTAAGAAAGTCTCACATTAAAAAAGTAGGCTTCTCTTTAGTTGTAAGTAGTGACCTCTATGCTCACCCACAAGCCCAGAATATTGCAAAGATGATAGCATTGGTTGAGAAGCATACTGACATAAATGTTGTAGTTATTCCTCCTGCTGGAAATGCAATGGGTGTTTCACTTATTTGTGATTTGGACGATGAGGTTGAGTCTCCATCTATTGGTTACAATGCTAAGGGTGACTTTACCCTCTCTAGCTTTGGAGGAGGAGATTTAGATGTACCTGCTCTTAACCAACAAGAGGGAACACTTACTTCTATGACCAAGCGTGTTGTGCCTATGAATGTAGCAGTTGAGTATGGTGGGTATGTCTTAAATGATATTATGAATGCACTTGGTTTTAGTGCAGAGTATACTATTGACTATACTAAGATGTTACCAAATGATAAGGGCTTTAGAGCTGTTGAGTTTGACGACCTACCAGACCATTTCGATATGCAGGGTATTGAGCATAGAGGATATATGCTTGAAGAGGTAGAGGTTAAAGCAGATGGTGTTGTTGAGAAATTGGGCAATAATGAAAAGTTAAATGGAGCAGTAGTATACAACTGTAATCCACAAGAGCATTTCTCTGCTTTGACTGCACAATCTAAAAATTTGACCTCTGAAGCATCTCTTGTAGGCTCAGAAGCATTTGCACAAGAGCAGGGGTTAGCAGATGGTGATACCGTTTGCTACACTATTGATGGTATTAAATTTGAGAGAGTGTTTAAGATTGATACATCTATGAAGGGTGCAGTAGCACTTAACCCTACCTTTGATATGGGCTTAAGTAGTGCTTTGCTATCCTCTTACAGATTTAGTCAAGTAGATTTAAAAAAGGTAGGAAGCTAATATGAGCGAAGTTCAGACAGTAGACAATATGGTTACTATTAGCATTGATGGTGTTGAGTATAAGGCAAAAGAGGGTGAATACATTCTTAATGCTGCTCGTGCCAATGATGTGTTTATTCCTGCTATCTGTTACCTTACAAGGTGTTCACCGACACTCGCGTGTCGTTTATGTCTTGTTGAGGCTGATGGAAAGCAGGTATATGCGTGTAATACTAAAGTTAAAGATGGTATGTCGGTTACGGTTGATACTCCAAATATTTTAGAAGAGCGTAGAGCTATGATGGAAGTATATGATGTCAACCACCCACTTCAGTGTGGTGTATGTGACCAGAGTGGTGAGTGTGAGTTACAAAACTATACACTTGAAATGCAAGTTGATTCACAAACTTATGCAATTAAAGATACAGAGCGTCATACAGCTAATTGGTCATCTGTACTTCATTATGATGCAGGTTTATGTATTGTGTGTGAGAGATGTACCACTGTATGTAAAGATATGATTGGTGATTCAGCTCTTAAGACTACAAAACGAGGTGGAGATAAGCTTGATAAGTCATTAAAAGATAGTATGCCAAAAGATGCGTATGCTATGTGGAATAAGCTTCAAAAGTCAATTATTGCTCCAAGTAATGGTACAGGCTCAACAGACTGTTCAGATTGTGGTGAGTGTATTGCTGTTTGTCCTGTTGGTGCATTGGTAAGTAGAGATTTTCAATACACAACAAATGCTTGGGATTTAAAGCGAATACCTGCTGTATCGGCTCACTCATCTGATGGTTTTGCTATCTACTACGAGACTAAACCACGCTCAATAAGTGATAGAAGAGAGAAAATTTTCCGTGTAACAAATGAGTGGAACTTTGTCTCTCTTGATGGTTCTGCACGTTTTGGGTATGACTTTGAAAATGAAGATGTAACTAAAGATGAAAAAGCGTTTGCTAATGCTGTAGAGGCACTAAAAAAGGCAGAGACTATTAGATTTAACTCTGTTATCTCAAATGAAGAGGCATTAATGCTTCAGACATTAAAAGAGAAATTAGGAGTTAAGCTTTACAATCCAGAGGTTAGACCATTTCAGAAGTTTTTAAAGCTTTACAGTGAAGCTTCAGGAAAATCTCTCTACAACTCAGACAGTACAAAAGCGATGAAGTGCGACTTTGTTGTCTCTGTTGGTGGTGCATTAAGAAATGACTCTCCTGGGTTAAAATATGCCTTTAACAACATTCAAAAGATGAATAAAGGTGCAGGACTCTACTTCCACCCAGTAGGTGATAAACTTATTCCAACTTTTGGTAAAAATGTTGAGATGTTTATACACAAAGCAGGGCTAGAAGAGGCTTCTCTATATCTTCTACTTGACCTATTTGCCGATAAATCAAAACTCCCTGCTGATGTTAAAGATTATATTGAATCATTTGAAAATGGTAAATTAATTGATATGCTTGGTGGTGACTCTGAAAAGTTCATGGCTGGGTTTGACAAGATGATGAAGAAGAAAGAGAAGTTTGTCTTGATGGTTGGTGAGGACTACTATGGTCACCCTAAAGCTGAAAATCTTGCTAAACTTATTGTTCTTCTTGAAGAGACAGCAGGGTTTGAAGTAGTGATGAATCCACCAAAATCAAATGCACTAGGTGTAGCACTTATTTGTGACCTTGATGATGAAGCAACTGGTTACACTGTAGGTTACAATGAAAATGGTGACTTTAGACTCTCTGCTCTTGGAGATGGAGATTTGGATTTACCTGCATTTAATCAACAAGAGGGAACAGTAACAACACTCTCAAAAAGAGTTGTTCCTACCAATGTTGCTATTGATTATGGTGGATATGTTCTAAATGACCTTATGGCAGAGTTAGTAGATGCTCCAAGATTGACTATTGATTGGACACCATATCTTCCAACAGATAAAGGGTATAAGTCAGTAGCATTTGATGACCTTGCAAACAGCTTTGACAATGCAGGAAATGATAACCGTGGTTATCTACTTGACGTGACAACTAAGGAAGTAGAGCTTCCAAGCGTTGAGAAATTTGATGAAAATGCAACACTTGAGGGTGATATTGTCTATAGATGTAATCCACCAAGACAGTTTAGTGACTTTTCAGACAAAGCACACCAAATCTTTGAAGCCTTTGGTCTATATGCAAGTGAAGAACGTGCTAAAGAGTTAGGTTCAAAAGTAGAAGTGGTTTTTGAAAATGGAAGCATTGAGGTTGACGTGGTGGTAGATAAGAAGATGGAAGGCAACATTGTTGCTCTTTCAGACTTTAAATCTGCTCAAAATGTCTATGAACTCTTTGGTGAGTCAAGATATGCAACAGTAACAATAAGAGAGGTGTAAATATGGAAACAGCAACAATGTTACCTGAAGTTACGGCTGCTGGTGTCATCATCAAAGCAGTCTTAATTTTAGCAGTTATTGCAGCAATTGCAGGATTTGGTACATATATTGAGCGTAAAGTCCTTGCATTTATGCAACGAAGGCTTGGACCACAACACGTTGGTCCTTTTGGACTATTGCAGTTAGCAGCAGATGGTATTAAACTCTTTACAAAAGAGGATATTATTCCTCAACATGCTAACAAGATTATCTTTGCAGTAGCTCCTGTCATTACAGCAGCAACAGCATTTATTGCATTAGCCGCAGTACCTGTCTTTCCTGACTTTACTATTCCTTTGTTGGACATATATGTTCCATCAATCGCGTCTGATGTAAATGTAGGAATTCTATTTGTTCTTGGAATGATGGCAGCGGGACTCTATGGTCCTCTTTTAGCAGGTATGGCACAAGCAAACAAGTGGGGAATTATAGGTTCAGCTAGAACAGCGATTCAGTTTCTCTCTTATGAAGTTGTAACAGGACTTTCTATATTAGCTCCTATTATGATGGTTGGGTCACTCTCTTTTGTAGACTTTAACAACTATCAAGCAGATGGTACTTGGATAGTAGTATATCAACCTGTTGCATTTGTACTTTTCCTTATAGCAGGGTATGCAGAGACTAACAGAACACCATTTGACCTTTTAGAGCATGAGGCAGAGATTGTATCTGGTTATGTGACAGAGTACTCTGGTATGCGTTGGGGACTCTTCTTTATTGGTGAGTATGCTAACATGATTACTATTGGTGTTATCGCCTCTATAGTGTTCCTTGGTGGATACAATGACTTCTGGATATTCCCAGGTTGGTTAATGATTATTGCAAAAATTGCCTTCTCATTCTTCTTTATGTTATGGGTAAGAGCAGCATGGCCTCACATTAGACCAGACCAGTTGATGTGGTTGTGTTGGAAAGTATTGATGCCATTGGCAGTAGTAAATGTCGTTATTACAGGTATTGTAATGATGATAGTAGGTTAAGAGGAGTAGAGATGAGTTTAGAACAATTTAAAAACAGAAATGTTGGAACGCAGAACTACGTTAAGCTAGATTTAGACCATACTCCAACGAGTGGTTGGTGTCAGTTTAAACAGGTAGTTAAAAGAACATTTAAACCAGAGCTTTTTGTAGGGCTTTGGGTAACTTTAAGAGAGATGATTAATGCTCTCTTTAGAGGTAAAATGCATACAACACAGTATCCATTTGAGAAGTTACCAATCTCTCCAAGATATAGAGCTATCCATGATATGCTTCGTCTATTGGAGTCAGGACACTATCGATGTATTGGTTGTGGTCTTTGTGAGAAGATTTGTATCGCTAACTGTATTACAATGGAGACACGTTATGATGAAAATCAAAGAAAAGAGGTATCTGAGTATACCATTAACTTTGGTCGTTGTATCTTCTGTGGTTACTGTGCAGAGGTTTGTCCTGAATTAGCTATTGTTCATGGACAACGTTATGAGACAGCTTCAGAGCAGAGAGCTAGTTTCTCGTTATTTGAAGATATGTTAACCCCGATTGACCAGTTGAATCTTCAACAAGAGTATCAAGGGTTTGGTGCAGTTAGTCCAAATGCCGATGAAAATATTAAAAAAACGCCATTGGCATACTAAAAGGAGAAGGAAATGTATGAATTTATAGCCTTTTACATCTTTGCGATTGCAACAACAATTCTGTTTGTTATAACCGTAATGAGTAAAAATGTACTCTACTCCATGACATCTCTAGCAGCTGGAATGGTTTTGATTTCTGGATTCTTCTTCCTTTTGGGAGCAGATTTCCTAGGTGTTGTTCAACTTATTGTATATGTGGGGGCTGTTATGGCTCTTTACGCCTTTGCAATGATGTTCTTTGATGCAACTAAAAATGTAAAAGAGAAGCACCAAAATCCTGCTTTAGTATTTCTACTTGGTGGGTTAATGGCACTTGTATTTGTAATTATGTTCTCTGCACCAGTAATTGGTGACAACATTCAAGCACTCTACCCAATAGAAGATGGTGTTGGTAATGCACAAGCTGTTGGTATGGTTCTCTTTACTAAATATCTTGTACCTTTTGAGGTGGCAGCTGTAATGCTACTTGTAGCAATGATTGCAGGAATTATCTTAGCAGGTAAGAAGATGGACTACTCTTTAACAAAGTCTGAAGCTATTGATGAAGAGATGAATGTGGAACTTAAAAAAGGAGAAGAGTAATGATTGGTGTAAATCACTATCTGATACTATCAGGCTTACTGTTTAGTATAGGATTTATGGGTGTACTTAGAAGAAAAAATCTTTTGATGCTCTTCTTTGCTACAGAAGTTATGCTAAATGCTGTAAATATTGCTTTTGCAGCAATTGGTAGCTACTATGGTGACTTGTCAGGGCAGATGTTTGCCTTTTTCATCATTGCTGTTGCAGCCTCAGAGGTGGCTGTTGGTTTGGGGCTTTTAATCCTACTCTATAAGAAGTATGGTTCATTAGACCTTGAAGTTATCTCATCAATGAAAGGATAGGAAGAATGGAAAATTTGGTATATGTAGCACTCTTTGCTCCTTTTGTTGGGTCATTGTTTGCTGGACTATTTTTTGCAAGAAGTCCAAAGACGCATCTAGTAGGTGTTGTTAACTCTACGCTTATTGGACTTGCATTTATTGCCTCTGTAATATTAGCACTACATGTTGCAGAGCAGGGGTCAGTTCATGTTACTATGATGACATGGATTGACATTGGTGATTTAAATATCCCATTTGGTTTTAAGGTAGATGAGGTCTCTGTTACCATGATGTTAGTTGTTACTTTGGTCTCTACAATTGTACACATCTACTCAACAGGCTACATGGACCATGACAGAGCCTACAACCGTTTCTTTGCTTACCTTTCAGCATTTGTCTTCTCTATGATGATTTTGGTCATGAGTGACAACTTTGCTGGGTTGTTTATAGGTTGGGAAGGTGTTGGGGTTTGTTCTTGGTTACTTATTGGTTTTTGGTATCACAAAGCAGACAGACCATTTGAAGAGAACCCATCAATCTCACCATCTTGGGCAGCAAATGAGGCGTTTATTATGAACCGTGTAGCTGACCTTGGAATGTTGGTTGGTATCTTCCTTATCTATTGGAATATTGGTTCTTTACAATATGATGTTGTATTTGAATCACTTAAAAATTTAGATAGTGGAACTCTTGTAGCAATTGCAATTGCTCTGTTTATTGGTGCAATGGGTAAATCGGCTCAATTCCCACTCCATACATGGCTTACTGATGCTATGGAAGGACCTACACCTGTTTCTGCATTGATTCACGCAGCAACTATGGTAACAGCAGGGGTATTTTTAGTTATTCGTGCAAACCCTCTCTACTCATTAGATGCTGTTCATGGAGTTTCAATGTTTATCGCTTCTCTTGGTGCATTTGTTGCATTCTATGCAGCCTCAATGGCACTAAGTGCAAGAGATATTAAACGTATTGTTGCTCTCTCAACCCTTTCACAGTTAGGGTACATGTTTGCAGCAGCTGGTCTTGGTGCTTACTGGATTGCTCTTTTTCACCTTGCAGCTCACGCATTCTTTAAAGCTCTTCTCTTCTTGGGGGCTGGTAACGTTATGCATGCAATGGATGATGAACTTGACATCTTTAAGATGGGTGGTATGAAAAAGGTAATGTTTGGCTCTTATGTCTATATGTTTATAGCTTCATTCGCTTTAGCAGGTCTTCCATTTATGGCAGGTTTCTACTCAAAAGATGCAATTATTGAGAGTGCATTTAATGATGGCTCATATATTATTTGGTTTATTTTAGTTGTTACTGCTGGTATGACAGCCTTCTATAGCTTTAGACAAGTATTCTTTATATTCCATGGTGAAGAGCGTTATAAAGCTTTAGGTTTCCACCCACACGATATGTACAAGTATGTATTAGTTGCAATGTCTCCATTAGCTATTCTTGCTATTACATTTGGTTGGTTTATGGATGACTACCATGAGTTTATTACAAGATTACTTCCTGATTATGAGATGAGTCATCATACTCACCATTTAGCTCCATACTTAGGAGGATTAGTTATTGTCTTAGCAGTGACTGGAATTATTATAGCATATAAGAAATATGCAGGTAGAGGTGAAAAAGCTTGGAAGAGAGATGAGGAGTTTGAACAATCATTCCTCTATAAATTGGTATCAAACCAGTACTATGTACCACACTTCTATGACCAATATATTGTTCAGCCATATAAGATTGCATCTGCAAAATTCTGGGAGCTAGATAAAGCAGTGGTTGATGGTTTTGTAGACTTTATTGGTAAAGGTGCATACAAAACAGGTGATATCTCAAGAGGAATGCAAAATGGTAACCTCTCATCATACCTTAACTGGATGGGTGTTGGTGCTATGATTTTAGTTCTTATTGCTGTAATATCATCGGTAATAGGGTAAGGGAGAAGAGATGGATAGTATATTAAGTATATTAATATTTTTCCCTGCATTAGCAGGGTTTTTAGGATTTGTTGTAGATAAAAATTCAGCAAAGGTTTATGGAATATCTGTAGCTGCAATTGAGTTGATACTCTCTCTTGTATTATGGGGAAAATTTGACCTTAATAATGCAGGAATGCAGTTTGTTGAAAAGATAGATATTATTCCTCAGTTTGGTATCTCTTACAATGTAGGAGTAGATGGAATTTCACTTTTTATCATTATTATGGCTGCATTGATTACACTTCTTGGAATTATCTTACTTAGAGATGACACTAAAAATATGAAAAATATGATTGTCTCTCTACTCTTTTTAGAGATGACCATGGTAGGTGTTTTCCTTACATTAGATGCAGTTATGTTCTACCTATTTTGGGAACTTTCATTAGTTCCAATGCTTTACATCATTGGTGCATGGGGTGGACCAGATAGAGTTTATGCTGCTGTTAAGTTCTTCTTGTATACCTTTGCAGGGTCACTTATTATGTTAGTAGGACTTTTAGCAACAGCTTATCTATATCATGAAGCAACTGGCGATTGGTCATTTAGTATTTTAGATTGGTACACACTAGAGTTAACCGAAACTCAACAGTTCTGGCTCTTCTTATCGTTCTTTGCTGGATTTGCTATTAAAGTTCCAATGTTCCCATTTCATACATGGTTACCTTGGGCTCATGGTCAAGCACCGACAATTGGTTCAGTTATCCTTGCTGCTGTATTGTTAAAGATGGGTACTTACGGTTTTGTTAGATTCTCATTACCAATCTTACCAGATGCATCAGTAACATTTACACCATTTATTATGGCACTCTCAATCATTATGGTTATATACACAGCAATGGTTGCCTTTGCTCAAAAAGACATGAAACAGGTTATTGCCTACTCTTCCGTATCTCACATGGGTGTGATTATGCTAGGTGTCTTTGCAATGAATGCTGAAGGTCTTGGTGGTTCTGTTTTCCTTATGCTCTCTCATGGGATTGTATCGGGTGCACTCTTTATGCTTGTAGGTGTTATCTATGAGCGTAGAGGAACAAAGCTTATGAGTGAGTTTGGTGGACTTGCAGCATCTATGCCTGTTTATGCAACCATATTTGGTGTTATGTTAATGGCTTCAGTTGGTCTTCCATTGACTATTGGATTTGTTGGTGAATTTTTAGTACTACTTGGTTTCTACCATGTATCTACTCTTGGAACTATCTTGGCAGGAACAACTATTATTATTGGTGCTGTCTATATGTTGGTTCTATATAAACGTTCATTCTTTGGTCCTATGACTAATGAGAAGAATAGAGACTTAGAAGACTTAGATAAGCGTGAGTTAACAGCGTTGATTCCGTTGGTGATGATTGTAGTATGGTTAGGTGTCTATCCAAAACCTGTATTAGAGCCAATTGATAACTCAGTAAAACTTCTATTGAGTCAGATGGAGAAAAAAGCAATCTCAACTGAGACAAAAGAAGCGATTGTAATTAGTAAAAAGGAGGCGAAGTAATGTTAGAGCCTGTAAATATCTCGTTAGAAGCACTTAACCTTTCTACCCTTATGCCAATGCTTATAGCAATTGGTGGTGGTTTGGTTATTCTTCTTATTGACTTGCTAAAAGATAATCTTGACAAGTCTCTTTATGTTATGTTGACTATTCTTATTTTGTTAGTTGACCTTGGTTCAACAATGGGTATAACTTATGGTGTTACCCAAAAGGGATTCTTTGAACTTTTATTGATGGATGGTATTGCGATTCTATCTCAAATCATGGTTTTAGTTGCCTCTATGTTGTTTATACCATTGTCATTGACTTCAAAAAGATTCCATGAGTACTCATACCCTGAGTTCTTTGCACTCTTTTTGTTTATGGTTGCTGGTTTCCAATTTATGGTAAGTTCAGACAACTTAATTTTGATTTTTGTTGGTTTAGAGACAGCTTCTCTATCTCTTTACACATTAATTGCACTACACAACAGAAGCAACTCATTTGAAGCAGCCGTTAAGTACTTTACTATGGGTGCTTTAGCCGCTGGCTTCTTTACTATGGGAGCTGCTGTACTTTATGGAATTTCTGGAAGTTTAGAGTTGGGACAGATTGCTACTGCTATCTCTGAGCGTATGAGTGAGAGTGGAATGATGGCTCTACTTCTTGGTGGAGCAGGGCTACTTTTAGCAGCTTTTGCATTTAAGCTTTCACTCTTTCCATTTCATACATGGGCACCTGATGTTTATGAAGGAGCTTCGGCAGCACTTGCTGGTTATATGTCAGTTGTTCCTAAAATTGCTGCATTTGTTGTCTCTATGAGAATCTTTGAGATGTTTATTGAGCTTCAAGTTCATTGGGTTCAGACAATGATTATTGTTCTTTCAGTAATTACCATGACTATTGCAAACCTAATGGCATTGGTTCAAGAGGATGTTAAACGTATGTTGGCTTACTCTTCAATCTCTCATGCAGGATTTGTTATGGTAGCTATTGCTTTAGCAACAGATAAATCAAATACAGGTGTATTTTTGTACTATGCACTCTTTATGTTTACTAACCTTGGAGCATTTACTATGTTATGGGTAAGTAGACACAAAAATAGAGTTCACCATGCACGTTTTGACCACCCTTATGAGAAGTTTGCTGGAATGATTAAGATTATGCCAATGGGTGCAGTTATTATGGCTCTATTTATGTTATCTCTAGCAGGTGTTCCACCATTCTCTGTCTTCTGGGGTAAAATCTATCTTATGTCTGCAACTGTAGATGCTGGGTATCTTTGGTTGGCTGTCGTTATGGGGCTTAACTCTGCTATTGCAGCTTACTACTACTTAAAGTTAGTTGTATATATGTTCTTAAGAGAGCCATCATCTGATATTAACCAAAAGACAGTCTATTACAATGTTTCAAGACCTCTTTTAACTATTCTTGGTTTTGCTGTAATTGTTACTATAGGCTCTATCTTTATGGTTAATCCACTTATTGAATATATCTCTTCTATGGTTCAAGCTTCTAACTTTGGGATTTAATTTCTCTTTTTAAGAGGTACTTTTTGTACCTCTTGTATACTATTCTCTTACAAAAAATAACATCTTAAAATATCAACTCATTAGACTTCTATAAAATCTCTCTATTTGTATTATATAAATTTAAAATTTTGTTTAAAATATAAATAATATTCTTAAGCTTAAAATTATTTATGTAAAATTAAACATAAATTAAATAAGGATTTTTTATATGAGTTTAAGTAAAATGCTTTTATCCATAAGTTTGTTGTCCGTAACACTCTATTCTGCAAATGTGAATGTTACTACAAAGTATGGTAAGACAGGAGGTATCGTTGGTAAATTAAATACCGTAGGCGATAAAGTAAATGGAAATCCTATATGTCCATCTAACCCAACTAATGGATGTGACTTTAGTGATGACCCTGGATATAACAATAATAATACAGTTGATGACCCTAGTGATGATAGCTATAGTGGAGACCTTATTGTTCGTACAAATGATATTTTCCAAGTTATTACAGGTTGGAACTGGAATAATCCGAGTGGAGATGGAGAAGATACGGTAACGCTTACAGGAACCTTACCTCTAAAAGATGGAAAGAGCTATTATGAGTGGACAGAACTTCCTGGTACTTGTAGTTTAAATGGCTCTTCTATTTCAGCTGATAAACAGACAATTGTTTGTGTA
This sequence comes from Campylobacteraceae bacterium, assembly GCA_027038275.1. GTDB lineage: Bacteria > Campylobacterota > Campylobacteria > Campylobacterales > Sulfurovaceae > UBA1140. Next base: position 67,200 of record JALVXC010000002.1, read on the forward strand.
AGAGAAGCATTTGACAAAGATGATACTAAGACAAAAGCAGAAGATTTAACTTTCAATGTTCGTGTATTAGGAGGTACTCCAAACGGTACAAAACCAGGAGATATTAATTTTAAAATAGAGTCTAAAAGTGCAACTACAAAAAGTGATGATACCGATAATAACTCTTTAACAGTAACTGCATCACCTCGTTGGAACTTACAAAAATCAATGTATACTACTTGGGCTGGTAAAGAGTATGATATTGATGGTGATGGTACTATGGAAAAAGGCTGGATTATGGACTATAAGTTCTATATTGAGTCTGATGAAGTGAGTGGTGAGATAGATGATGTAAACCCAATTGTAGGTAATGAATCTATGGGTAAAGATGCAACCTTTACTTTTACTGATGATATGAGTGGATTACCTCCTCATGCAACACTTGTAGGTTGTTCTATGAATGGTCGTTATGATTTAAAAGATGGTTATGTTGGTTCTGCAGACCCTCTTACATTTAATGGTGCAGGGTCTATTTATGGTGATGGTGTTAATAGTAACCGAAAAATCCCACAAGGTAAAGATGTACAACAAATTACTTGTACTCCAAATGGTAATAAAATTGATGTAAAAGTAGAACATGTAGATGCTTCACTTGACCACTACCCTACAAAAAATTACTCAGGAAATGATTTACCTGTTAACCGTGCAATTGCAGCTATTGGAAGTATCTATATTTTTATTCCTATAGAGGATGTTAAAAATGGAGAAAATGATACAGATGATGGTTGTTCTGTAACAGATACTAATTGTGATGATGGAGAGTATACTACTGTTAATAAGTTAATAAATTTTGATCCTCAAACACCAACAGGAAATAGTAACTTTGGAGTAGATACTGAAAGTGAAAAAGACAATAGTTATGGACGTACACTCTACTATGCAGCAGGTTCATGGAGTAAACGATTTAGAGGTGGTGGTTATACTAGCTATAATGGAAGAGATGCACTTGACTATATTTACGGTTATGTAGGAACAGGAGATAGAAGTGGTGATGGAATGGTTACAAAAGGTGCTGAGTTCTCTACATGGCTTGTAACTTCTAACTCTGGGGGAACAGGGTTTACAGAAGATACACATTGTGATGTAATAGATGCTTATAGATTAAAGATTCAAGCAGTAAAAGATAATAGCAAATATACAAATATTAGAAATAGATATACAGGTAACCTAGATGTGCCATATAGATACTATATTTGGAATGATGATGTCGATGGTAATTATACAGATGGAGTTACTCATGGAGGTTTAAATCCAGATGATATTCCTATTCCTTATATTGTAGAGTATGCTACTGACTATGTAGATGATAGCTTTTTGCCATCAAAAGGTGGAGATACAACAATTCTTCATAGTTCTGATATTGAACGTGAGTGTACTGACTCTAGTGTACAGTGGACTACAGATTTTGAAGAGGCTATGAAAGGACCAATTGGTATTACAAAAGTTAGGTTACGACTAAAGCCTGGAGTAGAAGTTCCTCCTGGTAGTGGAATCTATTTTTGGATAAATCATAAAGTAAGAGAGGTTGACCTAGCAACTAATCAGACTATGAAAAATGGAGACCTAATTGTTAACTATGCAGGACATAAGTTTAATTATGGTGAGTGGTATTGGCCAAGTTATATACCTGGTGTTTTTCCAGGAAATCATAGTGGATGGAATGGAGACAGAGTTATGTATACAGGTCCTAAAGTTCGTATTAAAAAATTGGTTAACCGTAATACAGCCTCTCCTGGTTCTGAAGTAACTTATACTTTACAAACCTCTTTTACTGATGATATTAACTCAGAGGGAAATAGTGGAGATGTTAAGGTTGTAGATGTATTACCTAAAGATTTTAATTATGTTAAAGGAACAACACTTCCTGTTGATTTTGGAGAGCCACAGAGTGGAACTTGTAATGATGTAGTTGATTTAAATGTGACCTGTATTGATGGAGAGAATCAAGTACTTGTTTGGGATTATGGTACACGACCTGTTAATGCCCCTCAGATTGATGATTTGAATTTTACAGTACAGGTTGGTGCTGCTGCTAAGGTAGGGGTAAATGTTAACTATGCAAAAATAGTCTCTTCACAAGATGCATCACCAATATCTCAGCGTCGTTCTGATGCTTCTGTAAGTATTGATGTTCCTGCAACAATTAACATTGTTAAGAGTACAGAAGATAATCCTGATTATCCTGTTAAGCGTGAAAGAACAACAGAAGATAAAGATATTTGGTTCTTGATGGATTTAAGAAATGGAACAGAAAATAACTTAACTGATTTAGATGTTATTGATATTTTACCATTTAAAGGTGATGGCGATGATGAGGCTATACTCTTTAATGATATTAAGTTAAAGCGTAAAGTACCTACAGATTATCATGGTTCAATGAAGTTCTATAATGCTGATTTTAATCAACACCCAAATTCAGACACTGTATGTGATGATGGAAATATTAAATACTTCTATACTGATGCTAATCCTAAAACAATAAACATTGCTCCAAATGTTGGTAATGAAAATGACCTAAGAAGTGCTGATTCTATTTGGTGTGAAGGGGATGAAAATGGTCCAAATGGATGTAATGGTTTAGATAATGAAGCTGTAACAGCTATTCGTGTAAAAGGTGCAGAGATGGAGGGGCAATCTATTTGTCAATTTAAAGTAAAAGTAACAGTAAAAGATAATTTAGCAGGTGACAACTACTCTAACTCAGCAGGAGCATCAGCTACAGGAGTTACTCTGCCAGTTCTTTCAAACTCTTTAGCTGTACCAATTATAGGTAGTTCGTTAGGAGATTATGTTTGGTATGATAGAAATGCAAATGGTATTCAAGATGAGGATGAAAAAGGTATTGCAGGTGTTACTGTAAAACTTTTAGATGGAAGAGGTGGAAATCCTGTTAAAAATCCTGCTAATCCAACTGAAGATTATGTTGTTACAACTGATATAAATGGAAATTATAGTTTTACAAAGTTAAACCAAGGGAGCTATATTGTTGAGTTTGTTAAGCCAAATGGATTTTTAACTTCTGACAGTGCTCAAGGAAATTCTGCTGTAGATTCTAATATTGTAGATAAAAATAGTTCAAGAACAGGGACAATTACACTTGGTGTTGATGAGGTGGATAATGATATTGATGCAGGATTCTATACGCCAATTATTTCAGGGCATATTTTTGATGATGGTAATGGTGATGGAACAGTTAATGGAACAGCAATTAGTACTGCCGATGGTACACCACTCTATGTAACACTATTGGATGAAAACAATAATACTTTAGCTACTAAGATTGTTAGCTTTGATGGAACTTATAGTTTTGATGGAGAGGACAATGTAACTGCTGATACAAACTATAGAGTAGTACTCTCAACATCACCAAATGCAACCTCTTCAACACTTCCAACAGGATGGAATAGTGCTGATGGTGAGCATATTGGAGTAGGTGTGGGTTTAGACAATGTAGTAGATGGTACAATTACAGTAAGCGTTGCCCAAGCAGATGTACCAGAAGTAAACTTTGGAATTAATAAAAAGCCAATAGTTTCAGATGTGACTAAATTAGTTGAGTTTAATCCAGGAGGTACAGTTGCAGTTAGCGTACCTGATTTAAATGTAAGTGACAAAGAGGATGGTACACCAACAACTGTAACTATTAAAACTTTACCAAACAATGGGAAACTATATTACAATGGAGCAGAAGTAACAGCAGGTCAAGTTATACCTAACTTTGACAACACTCAATTAAAAGTTGACCCAGATAGTGGAGAGTTGACAGTTAAATTTACCTATACCACTACCGATAAAGTAGGAGTAGAGTCAGACTCAGCAACAGCAACCATACCATTTAAAGATTTAAAGATTTCAGGTCACCTCTTCATCGATGGAAATGGAGATGGAAATGTAAATGGAACACTAACCTCAACAGCAGATGGTGTTCAACTATATGTAACCCTACTCAAAGATGAAACGGCTATTGCTTCAAAGCCTTTAAGTAGAGGAGCTTATGAGTTTAATATTGAAGATGGAGTAAAAGCAAATGCAAACTTTACTGTTGTTCTTAGTGAGACAAATGGAAGTGTATCAGCTTCTCTTCCTACTGATTGGGATAATAATGATGGAGAGAATATTAACTCTAAAGGAGTTGGAAATGATGGCTCAAAAGATGGTGTTTTAGTTGTTAATGTAGTTGAAACTGATGTAATTCAAGCTGATTTTGGAATTAACAAAAAACCAGAAGCTCATGATGTAGATGAACCAGAGCAAGTTAACCCAGGAACAAACGGTAGTGTTGATGTGCCTGATTTAAATATTTCAGATAGCCAATCTACTAACCTAGATATTAACTTTACCTCTATACCTAACAATGCAACACTCTACTACAATGGAGCTATTGTTCATGCAGGAGATGTTATTGAGAACTTTGACAACTCTCTTTTAACCATTGACCCTGAAGCAGGAGACCAAAATGTAAGCTTTAACTACAGAGTAATAGATGAAGCAGAAGCTATTTCCGAGATTGCAACAGTGAGTATGTCATTTAAAAATATTATTATCTCAGGAAAACTCTTTAATGATGGAAATGGAAATGGTAATGTTGATGGTACTACAATATCAAAAGCTGATGATAGACAACTCTATGTAACACTAGTAGATTCAAGAGGTACACCAGTAAGCTCTAAAGCTTTAGATAGCAATGGAACTTACTACTTTGATAGTATAGATGGGCTCTCTCCAGATACTAACTATACAGTTGTATTGACCGATACAGAGAACTCTAAAGATGCAACACTTCCAACTAACTGGAACAATGCAGATGGTGAAAATATAGGTCTTGTTGGTTTAGATGAAAATGCTGATGGTAGGGTAGCAGTAGAGGTTCTAAGAAGTGATATTTCAGAGATAAATTTTGGAATTAACTTAAAACCAAAGGCAGAAGATAGAACAGCATCTTTGCAAGTTAACCCAGGAAGTACAATACAAGTAGTTGTGCCTGATTTAAATATTGTAGATAGAGAAAATGCTAAACCAACAACTATTACTATTACAGAGTTACCAACCAATGCAACTCTCTACTATAATGGTGTAGCAGTAGAAGCAAATAAAGAGATTACTAATTTTGATGCAAGTAAATTTACGATTGACCCTAACAATGGTGATTTAACAGCAGTATTTAAATATACGACTACAGATAGTGCAGGAGTAGTTTCTAATATAGCAACAGAGACAATACCATTTAGAGCACTTCGCCTTTTGGGAAATGTTTTTAATGATGGTAACAATGATGGGGTAGTAAATGGAAGAGGAATCTCAGCTCCAAGTGGAACACAACTATATGTAACTCTTTTAGATAGTAGAGGTAGAGTATTGACCTCAAAAGAGGTAAGTGGAGATGGAAGTTATATGTTTGGTGATACATTTTCAATTGTAGCAAACAGTAACTATAGTGTTGTTTTAAGTACTACACCAAATAGTGCAAATGCCTCTTTACCAACTAATTGGTCAAATCTTGATGGTGAACATATTGGAAGAGGTAAAGGAACAGATGGTTCTAATGATGGAGAGATTGCTGTCTCTGTAGCAATGCAAAATATTGTTGATGTAAATTTTGGAATTAACAAAAAACCAATAGCAGGTGACCATACTGTACCATTGCAACTTAACCCAGGTGGTAGTGTGCGTGTTGATGTTCCAAACTTAATAGTTTCAGATAATGAAGATATAAAAATAAGAAGAGTGGTTATTGAGACTCTTCCTAAACATGGGGTACTTTACTATAATGGTGTTAAGGTAGTAGCAGGAGAGCAGATTGATAACTTTAATAACTCTTTATTGACTATTGACCCAGATGGTGGAGACCAAACAATCTCATTTACCTACAGTGCTATAGATGAGGCAGGAGATAAGTCAGATATAGCTACTGTTATTATGCCTTTTGATGGGTTAGAGATTCGAGGAAATATCTTTGATGATGGAAACAATGATGGTCGAGTTAATGGTAAAAAAATCTCTAAAGCAGGTAGTGAACAACTCTATGTAGCACTACTTAGCAGTGGTAATGTGGTGAGTAGTAAAGCTATAAAAAGTGATGGCTCTTTCTTGTTTGAAGATATTGCACCAAATAGTAGTTATAGCATTACACTTAGTACTGAAGCTAATGCAACCACTTCAAAACTTCCAGTCAATTGGAATCATGCAGATGGTGAAGAGATTGCGATGCAAGGTAGAGCAGGTTTAGATAGTGTAGCTGATGGCAAAATTGTTGTAGATGTCTCAACAAGTGATGTTGTTGAGGTAAATCTTGGTATCAATGAGAGACCAATAGCAGTTGATAAAGTAGAAAATCTACGTATAAATCCTGGTTCAAATAGACAAGTATCAGTTCCAAAACTAGAGGTAAAAGATAGAGAAGATGGAAAGCCTAAAACTATTGTTATAACTAAACTTCCAACTAATGGAGTGCTCTACTACAATGGAGAAAAAGTAACAAAAGATGCTACTATCAGTAGTGTAGATGTTAGTAAATTTACTATTGACCCTAACAATGGAGATGTAGATGTTATATTTGAGTACGTATCTGTCGATTCAACAGGTTGGCACTCAAAACCTGCAACAGTAAAAATGCCATTTTATGGATTAAAGATTTCAGGAAAAGTCTTTTTAGATACCAATGGAGACAACAAAGTAGATGGTATGCCATTTAGTAGTGATAGCTATGGACTACAGGTCTATGCAAATTTAGTAGATAGTAATGGAGTTGTTGTTAATACAGTAGCTGTAGATGGCAATGGAGAGTATCTATTTGACACAACAACAGGAGTATCTCCAAATAGTGATTATAGAGTTGTTTTAAGTTCAAAGAAAAATACAACCCAAGCAATACTTCCAAACAATTGGGAACACACAGACCACAATACAAATGGAGTTAGAGAGGTACATGTAGCTATTAGTAATGTAGAAAATATTAACTTTGGACTAAATAAGCAACCTGTAGTACACAATGTTGTAGCACAAGAGATTGTAAATCCTAATGGAAACAGAGTAGTAAATGTACCAAATTTAGAGATTGAGCCAAATGAAGATGGAAATACAACAGCAACAACGGTAAGACTCTCAAATCTACCAAGCAATGCAACACTCTACTACAATGGAGTAAAAGTAACAGAGGGGCAGAGTATTGATAACTTTGACAACTCACTGTTAGTTGTTGACCCAGATGACTATAATTTAACTGTAGAGTTTACTTATAGTGTAGAAGATAGTGCAGGGTTTGAGTCTGAACCTGCAACTGTTACTATGCCATTTGCAGATTCTGATAGTGATGGTGATGGAGTTCTTGATGGTCAAGATTTAGATGATGATAATGATGGCATTTTAGATACAGTTGAAGAGAGTAATTCTTTAAATGGTGGAGATAGTGATGGTGATGGCATTCCAGATAGATTAGACCTTGATTCAGATGGAGATGGTATCTTAGATTTAGAAGAGAGTAATCTTAACTCTAAAGCTGTTGATAGCAATGGTGATGGTATTGTTGATAGTACAACAGATGTTGACAAAGATGGTCTTATGGATACAGTAGATGCTGATGATAATAATCCAATATCAGGAAGTTCTGTTGTTCTAGTTGATACAGATGGTGATGGGCAACCAGACTTCCAAGATGTTGACTCAGATAATGATGGACTCTCTGATATAGTAGAGGGTGGAACTGATGCTACAAAAGATAGTAACTCAGATGGTATCTTAGACGATTTAACAGATACTGATGGAGATGGTATTGCAGATGTAGTAGATAGTGACAATGGTGGTACTCCTGGAACTCTACTAGATATAGATGGAGATGGTATAGATAACTATAGAGACTTAGATGCAGACGGTGACAAAATATTAGACGTTGTTGAGATTAATGGAACAGATATAGATAATGATGGAAAGATTGACCCTGTAGGAACTTTAGTTGATGGAAGAAATCTTCCAGATGAAAATAGTAATGGTATTCCTGATGTTTTTGAAATGAAGTTAAAAGATGATATTAAAACAGTTCCTGCTGGAAGCATTGCAACTATTAACCTTTTAGATAATGATGATGGCGATATTGCTCCAAAGTCTGTTAAGTTAATTATTCCTAAAGATTTTAAAGGAGTAGCACGTATAAGTGCTGATGGGA
>JALVXC010000003.1 GCA_027038275.1 Campylobacteraceae bacterium
TAACCCATATGTTTAATAGTCTCAATCTTCTCTTTTCCTAAAATATTTCGCAAAGTATTTACATATGCTCGTAAACTTCCTTGACTTGGGTTCTCTTCATAGTCCCAAAGTACCTCATATATAGCTTCATAGGTGAGTAGTTCATTGGGGTGTTTAAGAAAAAGAGAGAGGAGTCTGCTCTCCTTTGCTTTTAAAGCAACTTTTGTACCATTTTTCTCTAAAAATAGCCCTTTAATATCAAAAAAGTAACTATTTCCTAAATCAATATAGTCATATTGTGTACCATAATGGCGTTTAAGCAACGACTCCACACGAGCCAAAAGCTCTTTTAGTGCAAAAGGTTTACGAATATAATCATCGCATCCAATATCAAAGCCTTGGGTTACATTGTCTACAGCATTAAGAGAAGTTACAAAAATAGCAGGTGTTCTGTCGCCACTATCTCTTATCTCTTGCAGAAAATCAAAGCCATTTTGATGAGGCACTTTTACATCTAAAAGCATTAAATCAATACTCTTTTCATAAAGAATATCTTTAGCTTGTGAGGCATCATAAGCAGGATAAACCATATACCCTGCATACTCTAAAAACTGTTTAATGGTGTCACTTAGTTGAATATCATCTTCGAGAACTAAAATATTTGTCTTTTGCATTATATACTCTCGGTATTTTTTTGGTAATTTTACTCTTTTAGTGTTAACTGTTTATAAATTATGATTTTTTTGTACTAAAATACCAAAAAGCCAAAACAAAGGCTTTGAATATGGCTAAAAAAGAGATAATCAGTAAAAAGATACTCAAAAACATAACAAGAGACAAGATTGATTATACTTATGATATAATTGATTTAAATTATTACACTAAAAGGAGTCAACCATGCAAGTATCCCTAAATTTTGGAACAGCTAATGTTAATGACCAAGAGGTAGCTAGGTTTATTCAAAATAAAAATATTGATGAGATGAAAGCACTCTTTCTAAACTTTATAAAAAATCAAATCACTACACATCAAAAAGGCGATAGTTTAGATAGCCGACTTAAAAATTTAAAAGTAATTAATCCTGAAAAAAGCAAAAGAGTTAGAGAGGCTTTGGACTCACTCAATAAAAAGTTAGAACCACTAAAAAATATCAATATTGAGCTAGAAAAAGATAGATATATAAAAGAGAAATTTTCACTATGAGTATAAGAATATACATTGATACCAATATCTATTTAAACTCTATACTTAACCGAGATAAAGGGATTTCAAAAGAGATTCTTAGTTTTCTAGCAGGTGTAGATGTAGAACTTTATCTCAATGATATATCTATTATTAATATCCACTATATCATCAAAAAATCATTTGACAGAGAGGGTGTAATAGAAGAGTTGAGAACCATACAACAAGAGAACAATCTTGTTTCGGTTGATGAAGAGATTATAGAGAACTCCTTGGATAGTGAGTTTAAAGACTTTGAAGATGCTGTTCAATATTTTTGTGCAAAAAAGATAGATGCCGAATTGATTATTACTGATAATATCAGAGATTTTAAACTCTCTGATATTCGTGTTATCTCTGCAAAAGATTTTTATAAAGAGTATATTGAACCAAGAGGAGAGAGTTAATCTTTCTCTAAAACACTCTTTTCATCCACCAACCAAACAAACCCAACAGGAATAAAAATCAGCGTCATCAAAGTCCCAACAACAAGCCCACCAATCGCCACAGCTCCAAGAGGGGCGAGTCTCTCTAACCCAATCGCTGTTCCTTGTGCCACAGGTAACATACCAACCGAGACAGCAAACGCCGTCATAAGCACAGGTCGAGTTCTGATTTTAATTGATTCTAACATAGCATCTCTTTTGTTCATTCCCTCTTTTATCTGCTCTAAGGCAAAGTGAATAAGTAAAATAGCATTGTTTACAATAATCCCTGAAAGCAACATAAAGCCCATCATTGCAGGCATGGAGACATGGTAACCTATGGCTAACATTGTCCATGAAGCACCAATGATGGTTAAGGGGATTGAGAAGAGTATCATGAGTGATATTTTGACCGAATGAAACATTCCAATAAGTGTAAAGAGTATCAAAAAGACAGCCACAATAATCGCCCCTACCATTCGTTCAGCTGAGGCTTTGAACTGTTTTTGTTCTCCTATCTGTTCCATCTCTACATTGGGGTTGAGTTTGACCTTTTGGAGTTGCTCTTCTAGGTTTGCCATAATGTGAGAGATTGCCCCTTTTTCTCTGTTTCCGTAAACCTCTAAGGTGTAGTTTAGCCCATCTCTTGTAATGGTGCTTGGCTCTTTGTTTGAGTCAAGTTTGGCTATTTTGCTTAGAGGAATTTTCCCTTTTGGGGTAACGATTAAGGTATTTAAAATGGTGCTAAAGTCATCTATCTGTTTTTGTGGTAGCCACACTCTTACAGTATAATCAATAGAGTTAGCTTTAGGAAAAGTCGCCACAGGAACACCACGCAACATCATCTGAAGTTGTTTCGTAATATCCGAACGATTTACCCCATACTCCATCGCTTGTTGCTCATCAATATCTAAATTGTAAACCACTTTGTCCATATCCCATGTTTTTAAGACAGAGACAATCCCTTTGGTTTGGCTCATTGCCTTTTCTACCTTTGCACCCTCATCTTGAAGCAGTCGGTAGTCTGATGAACTTAACATCGTATCAACCGAAGCCCTAATACTTGCCATAGCAGTTGAGCCACTTGGAGAGACATCAAGATATTTAACATGAGGGATTTTAGAGATTTCGGCTCTAAGATAGTTAGCAATATCCCAAATGGTCTCTTTTCTCTCATGCCGATTGACATAAGTAGCCATAATCAAAATATGGTCAATCCCACTTCCACTCCCAATACTCATAACTCCTGCTTCACTTCCGATTGAGCCTGAAACTCGTAGAAGTTTCTCTTTGTCGTGGGCGTACATTAGCTTATTGATTTGTTCCATAACCTCTTGGGTTTTCTCAATAGGTAGGTTGGCATCGGTTGTTATTTTAATGGCGATTGCCCCTGTGTCCATTGGTGGCATTAGCTCTTGACCTACAGTTGGCATGACCAATTTAACGGAGATAACAAAGAGTGCAATAAGTGCTACCACCAACAAAATGGCTACCGATTTAAAGGCTGTTGCTCCTCTTACAATAGAGGCAAAAAAGGCTTGAATAGCATCATTGATTCTTGAAATAACATAGTTAAACCCTTTTTCAACTTTAAGTAAAAGAGGGTTTTTAATGCTCAAAAAGAAGAGTGACAAAAGAGGAACAGCCGTAATAGAGATAAAGTACGAAGCGACCAATGCCAAAAGAAGCGTAGCAATCAGAGGAGCAAAAACCGTCTGTGGATAACCTCCCACAAAGAGCATAGGAGCTAGGGCTATCATGGTGGTAATCGTACCACTTAAATCGGCAAACATAATCTCTTTTGTTCCACCAAAGACAGCAGAGTGAATATCTTTTCCAAGCTCTGCATAGTGCCGTTCGATGTTCTCCATGACCACCACCGTATCGTCTAACAGTAGTCCAAGGGCTAAGATAATGGCTGTTAAGGTTACGACATTAAACTCAATGCCAAAAAGCCACATAAGAGCAATGGTCGAGGCGTAAACCATAGGAATAGTGACCAACACAACCAAGATTTGACGGAAACTTGCTAAAAAGAGAAAGACAATAATCGTTGACATCACAATCGCATCACGCAGTGACTCAAACATATTTTCGGTACTTTGGGCGATGGTCTCCTCTTGGGTATCGGTTAGCTCAAAGTTTATGTTTGGGTAGAGCTTTTTAAACTCCTCTATCTTCTCTTGTGCATGTTTAATGGTCTGAATAACATCGGCTGTTTCGGTTCGCTGAATTGAGAGGGCTATCGCTTTTTTACCATTTCCATAGTAGGCAGAACGGTTCTCATAATGCCCAAAATAGACCTTTGCTACATCGGAAAGTTTTACGCTTGGTGTGAGTGGCATATTTTTTATATCGTTGATTTTATCTTTTTGTCCACCTGATTTGAGCAGATAAGAGGTCTGCAAATCACTCACAAAACCGATGGCATACTCTTTGTTGTTCTTCTGAATGGTGGCGATGACTTGACCTAAAGTTAAGTGATATTGGTCAAGTTTATCTTTGTCAACAATAATCTGCAACTCTTTCTCATACCCACCAAATATCTCCACATTTGCTACTCCATCAGCTTTAATAAGCTTGTGTTTAATCTGCGTTGAGGCTAGGTCACGAATATCCTCTAGGCTAATCGAGCTATCTTTAGGACTCATAGCAACCACACAAACAGGAGCAGTCGCAGAGGTTATCTTGATAATCTGTGGCTCTTTGATGTCACTTGGAAGTTTGGAGCGAATCTTAGAGAGAGCATTGGTCACATCATTGACGGCTGTGTCAATATCTTTGACATACTCAAACTCGGCACGAATAACTGTGACTTCATCAATGGTACTTGAATATGCACGGCGAATATTGTCAAGCGTATAAAGCTCCTCCTCTACAGGAACTGCAATATTTGAAGCCATACTCTTAGCACTCGCCCCTGCCTCAACCACCACAACAGCTACTTCTGGGTAGTTAGAGTCTGGAAAGAGGTTTCTATGAATTTTACCATATCCAGTAATACCTGCCAAAATAAAAATGGCTAAAATTGAGATGATAAAATGGGGTTTTTTTAGGATTTTTTCTATTAGGGATAATTCTTCTTTGTTTTTGTGCATTGGGACATCCTACTGTTTTTTTATTTTAGTAGGATAGCGTTTTGGGGTTAACTGTGTGTGAATTGTTTTGGTAAAGGAATTTTAAGTTGTTCAAAATAACCCAACTCAATCAGCTCTTCAATTCTTTTCTTATGATAATCAAGAAGAACCTCTACAAACTCTTTTTTCTCTTTTATTTTTGATTTTTGTCCACTTGCTGTTGGTTTACTTTTTTTATAAAATGGAATTTCTCCTAACTCGTTTAGAGCTAAAATATATGCTTTAAGTTTAAAAGTAAAAATTTGAAGAATATAAGCAAAACTTTTTTTAACTATATCTATATCTAAGTCTAAAATATCTGCCAATTTAATAAAATCATTTAATCTTATTTTTGTCTTTTTACCATTAATGCTTAGATGACTATCATATCCGTAGCTATTAGTATAAATTTTTGTAGTAGCTATATCATACAATGGGGAAGCATAATACTCTCCTTTATCTAAAATAATAGATAGATTTTTAGTGTGCATATCTTCATGAGAAATAACCATAGAGTAGAAAAAATAGTTTAAAAGTTTTAATCTCTCTTCATCTTTTTTAACTACTTTTGCTATCTCTTTGAACATCTTTTCTGCTGTTGTATTATATTTATCTTCACTATCCAATCCTATAATAGTTGAAACCTCATCCATAAAGTATCGATAACCTTGGTATCGGTTAAAATATTGAATAACATAATGATACTCATCATCTTGCTCATTTTTACAAATAGCACTCATCGGTACATCAAAACCTAACTCATTTTTTGCAAAAGTCATAAATAGGTGTTCATTAATTGCTAAATGTGGAAAATAGTGTTCATCTGATGGGTCTGCTTTTCTTTTTTGATAGGGTTTCATAAAATGAATAGCATTTTCATCACTTTCCAATTCACGAACCTCTTTTTTTTCATTATCAATCATCACTTTTAACTTATGTTGAAATCCTGAAAGAGACATGGGTTTAATATCTAAAGCTTTTACTTCGTGAGGAGATAACTGTTTTGGTGGAAATATTTTTTTATCATCAATAGTGATAGGATAAGCAATAAGATTTGGAAATTTCTGTTGTCCTCCTAATATTTTTGTTTTAGCTTTAATATATGGCAGATAGTTATTTTTATCTTGTTCTTGAAATGGACGCTTTATTTTACTCATAAAAATATCCATTTCATCTAAATCAAGATATTCAAATAGATAAAAATGTGTAGCTGTACCACATTTTTTTTCTAACATCTCTCTATCAACTCCTTCGGGAAGTAGTGCCTCAAAAAAAGGAAAAATTTTAGCTTGAAAATAGACTTGTGTTGTTAACTCAAAATCCGTTGATATTTTTTCAGAAAAACTATCTAAAAGATATTTATTACTATAAGCAAACTGATACATTCCTCTTGTAAATCCCAAATATCCTACTAGTTGTTGATTGATATAAATAAAATATTTTTCAGACATACACGCATAAGGTTCTATTAGCTTATATTTTGTAGCACTTCCTTCTGATACCTTTTTTAATCGTACACTCTCTATTAGCTTTTTAATATGTGTTCTAATGGCAGAGTTTGACATACCTAAAGTTGTGGCTAACTCTTGTGTTGAATATTTTAACTCCTCTTTATTTTTAATTTTTTCAAGAAAAAAAGAGATGATATTTTGTTGAGTTAATGGAATTAAAGCTCTTGTAATCGCTTTTTTTCTAGTATCTTTTTTAGTTGAGGAACTACCAATTGAACACTTACAATCTTTTACTTTACCCTCTCCTAAAAAGTTTAAACATTCAATCAATTCATAAAGTGTTGTTACAGGATAATCTGATAATAAATCAATCTCTTCTTTTTGAGCCAAAAATTTTGCATGTTGAATGGCTTTTGATTGAAGACCAACAATAAAAGGATAAATATTATGTGATACATCACGATAATTTATACCAACTTTCTCTTTAAATAAAAGCTCTAATTGAACTATTAATTCTCTAGGGTTAATGGCTTCTAAAATAGGTTGAAAATGTAATAAAATCCATAACTCAAATGAATAATTTGAAATAGATACGCATATACCTAACTTTTTAGCCATTTGATTTAGCTTTTGAAGTTCAATTTTTGAATATTTTAGCTTATCTAAAATAATCCATTTATGTGTATATTTCTCTCTCATATTAGTTTCAACAACAGAAGAGATAATGCTACTAACCCCTGAAGAGACAATAACTTTCCCACTAATCCTCTTATCTCTAAGAAGTTTATCAAAATAGCTTTTTTGAATTTTATCTTCTATACAAATTAATATGGACGATTCTCGATTTCTTCTCTCCATCAATCAACCTCATAATCCAATGCAATATGAGGAATTGCTCCAAATTTTCCTTTACGATAATTTTTGGCTAACTCTAAATCATCTCTTGTTTTTCCCTTACCATACTCTACTAAAGAGTAAAGGTCAGTAGCTCCATATATATCTTTTTCTGTAAACCAAATTTGGTCTCTTCTAAAGAATTTTTGATTTAAAAGATTGGTATCATGAGTTGTAAAAATCAATTGAGCATTATTTGGATTTGTCTCTTTTGAATTAAATAGCATCACTATTGATTTTACTAACTCTGTATGTAAACTGCTGTCTAATTCATCTATAATTAAAATTTTTCCATTAATAAGTGTATCAATAATAGGTGCAGAGAGTGCCAATAATTTTTGTGTTCCATCAGATTCAAAACCTAACCCCAATACTTTTAATTGATTAAAGCTATTATCTTTTTTGTATTGAATATGTTTAGTTTCAATAGTTGATAACCCTTTTTTCTTCATATCTTCAATAATAAAAGGAGGTAAACTTTCTATATTTGGATTATCTTTTTTAAGTTCATCAAAAGAGATTTGTTTTTTTGAAATATCATGAATTCCAATATCAGCACCTTGAATAAAACTAATAATTCTCTCTTTTAACTTTATATCTTCTAACTTTTCAAAACTATAATTTAGAAATTCATTACTTTTAATATTAGAAATAATATTTAACTTTACAAACCAATCTAAAATTTTTTTTGATATTAATCCATTTTTATCAAAATTTGCTACCATAGATAAAAATAGAAATCTTCTTTCTATATTGGTAAATGCTTTCCCCTCTTTAAAAAGTGTACCAAAGATAATATTTTGTTCTATTCTTTCAAATAGACGACTTTCCCTAGCTTTAGGTTGTAGTTTTTTTTGATACAACCACTCTTTTAAAATTGTTGCATCTATAGCAATAGTAAAACCATAGCGATAAATTATCTCATCTATAATAAATTCAATTTCAAAAAAAGTCTCTTTATCTTCTGTTTCAAAATTAAATAAAAAACTTTTAGCTTTATATTGTTTAATTCTTTCATGAAAAATAGAGTTTTTAACAATTGATTTCATCTCTTTTATAGCCTCTAATAGACTACTTTTTCCACTAGCATTAGCTCCATAAACAACAGCTGATTTCAAAAGAGAAATATTATTAATATCAAAAGTATTGGACTCTTTTAAATTCTTTAATTTAGTAGCCTCCATAGAAAACTCTTTGAAATCTTTATATGATTTAAAATTCTCTACTCTAAAATTAACTAACATCTCTTTTCTCTTTTTGTTCTAAATTATTTTTTTATATTATATATGTATTGATATTATAATGCAATATATATAAAATATTTGTTAATTTTGTGATTTTTTCACAAAAGTATAAGTTTAGGAATTGTTTATTCTCACTTATAATCAAATTTTTCAATAAACAGGTTAGATTAAAATTAATGTTTGGGTAGAGCTTAATCTGCGTTGAGGCTATGTTGCGAATATCCTCTAGGCTAATCGAGTTATCTTTCGGACTCATAGCAACCACACAAATAGGAGCAATCGCAGAGGTTATTTTGATAATCTGTGGCTTACAGCTACTTCCGGGTAGTTAGAGTTAGGAAAAAGATTACGATGAATTTTACCATATCCAGTAATACCTGCAACAATAAAAAGTGCTAAAATTGAGATGATGAAATGGTTTTTTTTTAATACTCTCTCTATAAGAGATAGATTATTTTGTTTTGGCATTTTTTCTTCCTACTATTTTGGATTATAGTAGGATAGCATTTTGGGGTTAACTGTGTGTGAATTTTAAGATATAATTTCAATATAAAAATATGGAGAAAAAAATTATGGAAAAAGAAAAATGTTTAATATTAGGAAGAGTTCCTCATAAATGGAGTGATATTGATGAAAGTGCAAACTATTGTGAAATAGATAAAGTTCTAAAAATGGATAAACGATTAGGTGGAGGAAGTTTACATAATTTATCAGAAGATAATCTTGATAAAGTTTTTATTGGAATGAAAGGTATTATTAAGTTAGGATATGACAAAAGAGATAAAGATAAATGTGAAAATTTTATTAAATTAAAAAGAGGGATTTATGCCACTTTTGAAGTAATTTGTTTTAATAGAGAAGAAAAAATTATAATATACAAATTAAAGGAAAACTTTTTTAGAGAAAATAAAATTATTAATGCTGAAGAAGCAATAAAAGTGTTAGGTAAAAAGAAATTTGATTTATCTCAAAAATCAGCAGGGTTAATAAGTCTCAAGAAATATCAAAAAATTCTTGAATTATATAAAAGATAAATATTTGCGATAGCCCTTCACATTTTCTTTTTTTTGGTTACTTTTATTTCTTTTATTGTGAGACAAAGAAAAAAAAGTGACAGGGAGAGGTTAGATTTTATTTGACGGTGTTTTCAGGGGAAAACACCCTACCGATTATTGCAAAACATAAACAGGATTCAGAGTTTTAGCAATAGTCTCATGAACCTTTTTCATCATTATCTCATCTACTTCTCCTACCCTCTTAACAAACCTTTCATTAGCAAAATTTTTAACTTGAAAACAGTCAATAGCAGATGTTTTGGATAGACCATTTAAAGCATTCACTTCAATTTTTAACATCCAAGGATAGTGAACATAGTTGTTTTTCCAATCAGTAATAGGAACAATAGTTTTAAGAGGAAGTCTGCCTATTTCATTGTGACTTACCACAATGGCAGGTCTAAGTTTTGTAATTTCACTTCCCGCTTTTGGGAAAAACTCAACCATCCAAATCTCTCCTTGATTAATACTCATATAGGTCTCCATTGTCATTTCCCAACTCTTTAGAGAGTGCCATATAGTCATTGTCTTGAAGTGCTAAGGAGACACCTCTTTTCCATTTTTCTAGCTCTTTTTGTTTTAGATAGTTGGCGATAGCTTCATTATAGATAGAAGAGAGTGAGACTTTTAGTTCATCTTTTAGAGCTATAACTTGCTCTTTTAATTCACTAGGAATATTAAATGTTACTTTCTCAAAAGAGTTACTACTGTATCTATTTACCATATTTTTCTCCTTATTTATATGCTGTATTATAACATGGCAGTAGCTTGGAGTCAATAGAGGTTAATATATTTTCTTCTCTACTAATTAACTTCTTGCAAAAAACAAGCTAAAATAGTACTAATTAAGATACTAAAAAGTATATTAATTATGACACGAATTTTAGCAAACTACACAATTATGAGGATTCGACAAAAAAGAAGCCCAAAAGAGTAGTCACCTTATAATTTCAAAGCAATAAAAACAAAAAGGTGACTAAAAAATGTTAACAAAAATATTCTGTGAGATAGATGCATATTTAGTTCATCTTGATTAGATATAGTTTTAAAATACTTCAAAACAAAAAGTCTCATGAACTTTTTTGGGTGGCGACTTAAGCTCTTTCAGATAAAATAAAACAAAATATTAGTGTTTAGAATCATGGAGTAAAAATGAAACCTAAAAAAGTTGGTGGTATGTTTCGGTTGACAAAACGTGACATCATTGAAAATTTTGATCCAAAGACATATACCAAAGGGCATCATTATTATCTGCAAAATAGAGTAAAGAGTTATAAGTTTATTGAAGAGAATTTATATGGTTCATCTCTTGTTGGAAAAGTAAGTGGTACGCGTAATTATGAACAGTATATAGAGTTTTCAAGTTATGATGATTTGGTGATAGAGGGAAGATGCTCTTGTCCTGTGGGGTATGACTGTAAACATGTGGTGGCTGTTTTGTTTAAGATGTTGTCAGACAGTGCCATGAAAAACTATGAAAACAGTCCCAAAAGATGGCTTGAAAGATTTATGAAAATACACCAGCCTAAAGAGATAGCGCCACAAGACAGTGAGCAAGAGCATTTGATGATTATTAGGCTATTTCGTGATGAGAGGAATGATTTTGACTTCTGTAAAGCAAAGTTTTTAAAAAATGGCTCTATCTCAAGGGGCACTAAGGTATCGCATGAAAACATGATGTATTACTATGACAGTGCGTACCACTATAGCTACTTAACACCTGAGGATAGAAAGCTGGTTGCTAAACTTAGCCATACCTCTGACGAACAATATCATAGTGCGTTTAAATTCACAGATGAGTATGGTGCACTGATGCTTAAAGAGCTTGCAAAAACGGGAAAATGTTACTATCGTGACAGTACTGTACCTTTGAGTTATGTTGATACACCCAAGAGACTCACCTTTGCATGGGTAGAGGAGAAAGAGGAGGGGTATCTCAGCTCAAACCTCAAAGAGAGTGAGAGAGTGATTGTTGATACGATACCCCCCCTATGTATAGAGAGCAAGACAAACACACTCTATGCACTGGAGACGGAGTATGATAAAGAGGGGCTAAAGTGTATGTTGGATGCCCCCAAAATGCCACTGGATATTGCTACAAAAATAACACAGGAGGTGATAGAGAAATTGCCAGAGGTGAAGTTTCCTCTGCCTCAATCTTTTGTGATTGAAGAGATAAGTGTTGAACCTCGCCCCTATCTTTACCTCTATGGTATAAAAAATGCCTCACAAACCATACATGCCATGGAGCTGCATTTTATGTATGGGGATGAGTATGGATTTAATGTCTATCCGCAACATGAGTATGAGATGGTGACAAAGCAGAAAAAGACACTCAAAATAGCAAGAGAAGCCCAAAAGGAGAGAGTGTACAGAGAGACGATAGAGTCATTGGGGTTTGCTTATGATGATGGGTTGCGTGCTTATCTAAGTTTTGCCAATCCAAGCATGCAAGAAGCCATTGAGCGATGGCGTGATTTTATAGAAAACCGTGTTGAGCCTTTGCAAAATGAGGGATGGGATATCGAGATAGATAAGAGCTTTAATTTCTCTTTTGAGTATGTTGATGCGGTGGTAGTGGATACAGCAGAAGGTGGCGATACCAATCCATGGTTCGAACTCTCATTTACCGTAGATGTGGGAGGCAAATCCTTAGAGTTGCTTCCTATAGTGACTTCATTACTAGAGGAGTATGATACGATAGAGGAGATTCCTCCAAAGCTCAATTTGGAGATGCAGGAGGGGAGGTTTTTGCATATAGAGTCCAAAGATATTAAGTCCATCTTAAAGACCATCTTTGAGCTTTTTGACAAACAGGAGGGTGATTCGCTTATCATTAAGCCTTATGATGCACATCTGTTGGAGCTAGATGAGGAGAGTGATATTGTCTGGAAGGGGGCAAAAGAGCTCAGAGAGCTTTCGCTTAAACTCAAAAATTTTAAGGGTATAGAGTCAGTTACTCCCGCTAAGACACTCAATGCTGAATTAAGAGCATATCAGCAGTTTGGGCTTGATTGGTTGCACTTTTTGTACAGTTTTAGATTTGGTGGTATTTTGGCAGACGATATGGGTCTAGGGAAAACGATACAGACCTTGGCACTTTTGCAACTTTTGAAGAGTAAAAATCAACTAAATGCCCCTACATTGGTAGTGATGCCTACATCGTTGATAGGCAACTGGAAGAGTGAGATAGAGAAGTTTACGCCAGAGCTTAGCTATTTGGAGCTATATGGCACAGATAGAGCTGAGAAGTTTGGGCAAATGGCCGAGCATGACATCATACTTACAACTTATCAGCTGGCACAAAGGGATGAAGAAAAATACAAAAAAGAGAAGTTTCTCTACATCATACTTGATGAGGCCCAAAAGATTAAAAATCCCAAAACAAAAATGGCAGTAGCGATTAAATCTTTCTCTTCGGAGTATAAGCTGGCACTAAGTGGCACGCCTATAGAGAACCACTTAGGAGAGTTGTGGTCGATATTTGACTTTGTGATGCCTGGGTTTTTGGAGAATCTTAAACTCTTTAAGAGTCTCTACCAAAACCCTATAGAAAAAGAGAACGATATGACAAGAAGGGCACTGCTTAATAAAAAAGTGGCCCCATTTATACTCAGAAGAACCAAAGATGAGGTGGCTTTGGAACTGCCGAGCAAAACAGAGATTGTTAAAAGGGCGACATTCTCTAAAGCACAGGCGACACTCTATGAAAATATCCGTGTTACGATGGAGAAGAAGGTAAGAGAAGCCATTAAGGGCAAGGGGCTATCTCGTAGTCATATTACGATACTCGATGCCCTGTTGAAGTTGCGTCAAGTCTGTTGTCATCCACAGCTTCTAAAACTAGATAGTGCTAAAAAAATGGAAGAGTCAGCCAAACTTGAACTCTTTTTGGAGTTGATAGAGGAGTTGCAGAATGAAGGAAGAAAAGTATTGGTATTTTCACAGTTTACCTCAATGCTTAGCATACTAGAAGAGAAGATTAAAGAGAGAAAGTACAGCTACACCAAACTCACAGGAGCTACACGCAAAAGAGAAGAGGCGATAGAGAAGTTTACCAAGGGAGATGCAAGTATCTTTCTTATCAGTCTTAAAGCAGGTGGCGTAGGACTCAATCTTGTAGCAGCAGATACTGTGATACACTATGACCCATGGTGGAACCCCGCAGTAGAGAACCAAGCCACAGACAGAGCCTACCGCATAGGACAGGATAAACCAGTATTTGTCTATAAACTAATAGTAGAAAACTCCATTGAAGAGCAGATACTCAAACTTCAAGAGAAGAAAAGAACTTTGCAAGAGGGTATCTATAGAGAGGGTGAGAATGCAGAAGAGAAGTTTGACGGTGAAGAGCTTGTGAAGCTTTTGCGGATGTAAGAAAGCAGTATATATGAAAAAAACCATAGACTATCTACAACAAAAAAATATCATCTTTAAATCCTTCAAAGAGGTACCACCCAAAGAGCTAGGCTCTCGTAAAAAAATAGAGATATATGTAGGAGTGGATTTAAAAGGGTACTATGCTGTAGTGATGCGTGTGGAGAAGAAGAGTAGGGTGTTGCGTAAGGAAGTTGGGGAGTTGATGGCTTTGCATGAGAAATTGGAGTGTTATATAGATAGTAAGATTAAGAAAAAATATATACTGATGAATGCACCACTTTGTTCACATGCCAAGAAGATGCTAGAGGAGCATGGGTGGAGAGTATTTGTTGCTTTGCAACAAAAGTAGGAATTAGGAATTAGGAATGGGAAGAAAAGAGTTGGATGAATTGCTACTTGCCGATATAGGAAATAGTCGGATTCATATTTATGATGGTGTTACTATAGAGCATCTGATCTATGAAGATGCCATAGAGAAATATGCCACCAAAGAGATGTGTTATATCTCTGTGAAACATGCACTTGAAGAGAAGATAGAGCATATTAAAAGTTGGAAGAATATCTCTTCTTCTGTGGGGATAGAGGGGGAGTATGAGACGATGGGCGTAGATAGAAAAGCTTTATGTCTGAGCCATGAGAATGGTGTCTTTGTAGATGCAGGTTCGGCGATTACTGTGGATGTGACAGAAGAGGGTAGGTATGTAGGTGGGTTTATTTTACCTGGGTTAAAAGCATATTTACAGAGTTATAAATCTATCTCTTCCGCGTTAGATACTTCGCTTGATACTACACTTAGTCTTGAAGAGCTACCTACCACAACAAAAGAGCAGATAAGCTATGGTATAATCGCGTCTATAAAAGCACTCATAGAGCAACATAGCAAGGCTAAAAGACTCTACTTTACAGGTGGAGATGGAAAGTTTTTATCGACCTATTTTGAAAATGCACTCTATGATGAAACACTGGTTTTTCAAGGAATGAAGCGTGCACTTCATGTGAGTGAGGAATTAGGAATTAGGAATTAGGAATTAGGAATTTTGGTATGCATTGCGTGGCAATGCTTCTATTTATAAGAGTTTTAATTAAATGATAAATGGGGTATAGTAGATGAAAGATAGGATATTTAAAAAGGCAAAAGAGGAAAAATTGCTACATAGCAACTCTTCGCTCTTCACTCTTCACTCTTCACTGATACTCCAAAGGAGTAGACAATGTTAACAGTAGCCCTTCCAAAAGGAAGAATCGCAGAACAGACACTAGAGATATTTGCCCAGATTTTCGGTGGAGAGTTTAAGTTTGAAGGTAGAGAACTCATACTTGATATGGGTGAGTTTAGGTTTTTGAATGTACGTAACCAAGATGTACCAACCTATGTAGAGCATGGTGCCGCAGATATTGGTGTGGTTGGGTTAGATGTGATTACAGAAAAAGAGTTAGATATTATCCAGCTTCTTGATATGCAACTGGGCAAGTGTAAAGTTGCCATTGGTATCAAGAATGAAGATGAGCTTGACTGGTCATGTCCCAACATTAAAGTAGCTACAAAGATGGTAAATATTACCAAAAACTACTTTGCCAAAAAAGCTGTAGGGGTAGAAGTGGTAAAACTGTATGGTTCTATAGAGCTAGCTCCACTTGTAGGACTTGCAGATGCTATTGTTGATATTGTAGAGACTGGAAGTACCATGAGGGAAAACGGGCTTAAGGTGGCTGAAGAGATTATGGACTCTTCGGCACATCTTATTTCTAATAAAAATAGTTTTTATGCAAAAAAAGAGGAGATACTCTCTTTGTATGAAAAAATCAAAACAGTTGTAGAAAGCCGTGGCTAATCACAGTGCCAACTCTCTTGACCTCTACGCAAAAGTAGAGGACTTACTCGGTGTAAAAGAGGCAGCACCTCGTCTCTATGCCCATTATCTCCTTTTTTTAAATACTATTGATTTTGATAGCTTACTAGATGTAGGGTGTGGTTCTGGGGATTTCCTGCTACAAATGCAACAAGCATTAGAGATATCGCAAGTCAAAGGGATTGACCTAAGCCCTGTCATGGTCTCTAAAACGGTTGAAATGGGATTGGATGCAGAGTGTATTGATTTGTGTGTATTAGAGGGTAAATATGATGTGATTACCGCAGTGTTTGATATGCTTAATTACCTTACTCCACAAGCCCTCAAAAATTTTCTAAGTTGCGTTAATGAGCATCTTAATGATGGAGGGTTTTTTCTTTGTGATATTAACACACTCTATGGTTTTGAAAATGTAGCGGTAGGCTCTTTTATAGTAGATGATGAAGAGCGTTTTTTAACGGTAGATAGTGACTATGAAGAGGGTGAATATATCTCTGAATTTACGCTTTTTAAAAAAGAGGGTGAGTGCTTTCATAAGTCGCAAGAAACGATACGACAGTATTATCATACAGTAGATGATTTGGTAGAGTATTCTAAGTTGGAATTGCTTGTAAATGATGAGGTTAATTTGTATGAGTTAGAGGAGTCTGATAAAACGTTTGTGGTATTAAAAAAGATGTAGGGTGCGATGGCAATCGCACCCATAGATATATTATTTTATAATCTCAAAAGGGTTCTCTACAACATTTTTTCTATCTACGATGTACGGAATAAGTGCTGTTTGTCTCGCTCTTTTGATTGCTACAGTTACAAGCTCTTGGTGACGTTTACAGTTACCTGTAAGACGACGAGGCATGATTTTAAATCTTTCACTGAGTGAAAATTTAAGACTAGCTAAGTCTTTATAGTCAATAAAATCAACTTTTTGTTCACAATATTTACAAAATCTTTTTTTGAATTTTCTTCTTTCTGCCATGGTGTTCTCCTAAAACGGTATTTCATCTTCGTTGATGTCAATTTCTGGGATGTTAGATACTGGTGCTTGTTGTTGTGGTGCAGCTTGAGGTGCAGGCTGGTTTGGTGCACTGTATGATGGTTGTTGTGGGGCAGGTTGTGCATAGGTGTCTCCACCCATTGGTGCATTGTATCCTCCACCTTGTTCATCATTTTTGCTACCAAGCATTGTCATGCTCTCTACGGTTACTGAGTGTTTAGAACGCTTAGAACCATCTTGTGCTGTCCACTGTTCAAGCTTAAGTCTGCCATCTACTAATATTTTGCTACCTTTACGTAAGTACTGATTGGCTATTTCAGCAGTTCTACCAAAAAAAGTAATATCTACAAAAAGAACCTCCTCTTTTTGTTCACCTGTTTGAGATTTGAACTTTCTTGTAGTAGCAATGGCGGTATTGCCAATTGCTGCACCACTTTGTGTGTATCTTACTTCAATATCTCTTGTGAGGTTTCCTGCTAAAATAATCTTATTGTACATAAGGTTGCTCCTGTTCAGTGCTTTTAATTATGCTTGTGTTGATTCAGCTTCTGCTGCCGGTGTAGCTTCTGGAGCTTGTTCAGTTTTTTTATTGGCTGCATCTACAAGTTTGTTAAATTGTGCAAGCTCTTTTTGCTTTACATATTTAACTGTTAAAAACTTGATTACATCTTCGTTGATTTTAAGAAGTCTCTCAAGCTCTTTGATAAGTGTACCTTCGGCTTTGTAAAAAAGAACAGTATAGTAGCCTCTGTTGTTTTTTTCTACTTGGTAAGCAAGTTTTCTCATACCCATATCATCTGTAGCAAGAAGTTCACCACCGTTGTTGGTAACGATCTCTTTAATTTTCGCAATCTGTGCTGCAGTCTCTTCGTCTGTAAGTGTAGGTTTAACTACAAACAGTGTTTCGTAACATGTCATAATGTTTCCTTTTGGTTTAATAGCCCATAGAAATGCGAGTAGTCTTTCAACTCGTCCAAAAATGAGCAAGAATTTTGGAAGAGCTATTATACCCAAATGAACTTAGTGTATAATTAACCTACAAATACCCTTGAAGTTTAATCAACATGCTATAGAGTAGAACCTCTTTTTGTGTAGCAGGAGCCTTCTTGATGGCCAGTTCACTCTCTAGTAAATGTTCATAGATTTTTAGTAAAGATGCAGACTTCACACGTAGAGCAAGTTGTGCTTTTTGCTCCTCTATCTGTTTAGGGAGTTTATAGCCCAAAATGGCTGCTGAATCCACATGTCCGTTAAGCTTGATGTAGGCATGAAAAAGAAAGATTTGATTGACAAAATATTGTGTAGAGCGTAGCAGTGATGCCTCATCTTCGCCAATCTCTAGCAGTTTGCCAATGGTATCAGTAATCGGTTTTTTGTTAAAAAGGTCTATCAGTAGTTGTTCTGTTGCCAGTGGTGCGGTGGAGTAAACCAGTCTGTCTATCTCTTTGCCTGTGATTTTGGTACCAAGTATAGCTAGCTTATCCAGTTCATTGGCACACAAAGCAAGATTGTTGTTAAGTACCAGCATGAGATGTTGCAGAGCATAGTGGTCAATGTCTAGCCCTATATGTTGTGCTTTTTGTTGGAGCATCGCTACCCCATCACGAATATTTGGCTCAAAAAACCGTACCCATGCCCCACCCTTCTTCTCTGTAAATGCAGCCTGCATAGAGCGTGCATCTTTTGCTGCTCCCCCATAGCCATACACAAAGTAGTTGTCAGGATTTTTGTTGGCCAATTCTACCAGTGCATCAAGCTCTTTTTTGGGTATTTTCTTTTCATGTTTTACCACCACAAGGTTTGTACCACCAAAGAGTGAAGTTTGAGACAAAAAGCTCTTCGCCTGTTCAAAATTCCACTCATCATGGTAGAGTGAAAGCATAGACTCTTTGGCATCAAGTTTTTTGATATAAAAGTCTATATAATGGTCTATTAAGTAATCATTTTCACCATAAAGCAGTACAGCTTTTGGTAAAGCTTGTTTAAGACGTTGGTCAAATTCTCTTTGGTACATTAGGAGGCTGCCTTTAATGAGTCTGTTTTTAAAATATTATTTTGTAAAATCTGTTCTAAAATAGATTTTAAGACAGGTACAACTACACTGTTGCCAAATTGTCTGTAACTTACCGTTGGTTTGGGGTGTAGTTTGAACTTTTTTGAAAATCCTGTAATACGTCGGCACTCTTCAGGAGAAAGTCTTCTGATTATATCTCCTATTTTGTATAGACCGGTTTTTGCACCAACACCTCCCCCATAGGCGGAGAGTGTAATGGCATGACCTAAAGGACTATAGATACGTTCACCTTGCCCACCTTTATTGACTGTACCAATGCGTATAGGTTTTTGGGGATAATGACCAAACATATCTGGTTTAATTTTTATATTTTCTTTTAATGTGATATCATCTCTTTTTATGATAAGTTTTTCATCTATTCCATTTTTTTCTAAAAAGTTTTGAAGTGTTATGGGTGTATTTGTCCCAGATGGAAAAATAAACGAAGTCACATTTAAATCTTTTCTAAAAGCTACCATAAAAATACGCTCACGTTTTTGGGGTACTCCAAAGTTTGAAGCATTAAGTACTTTATAGAAAAAGTTATAACCTATCTCTTCTAGTGTTGTTTTTATGATATGTAGAGTATTGCCATTATCATGTTTTTCAAAATTTCGTACGTTTTCCAATAAGAGTATTTTGGGTTGATGGTATTTTGCAATTCTTGCTATTTCAAAAAAGAGTGTACCTCTGCTATCTTCAAACCCTTGTTGTTTCCCCGATATACTAAATGCTTGACATGGAAATCCTGCACAAATGACATCATGTTCTGGGATATCTTGTTCATGAATTTGGGTAATGTCACCATGGGGTTTGATACCATAATTCTCTTCATAGGTGTATTGACAATCTTTATCCCACTCTGACGCAAAGACACACTCTGCATTAAAGCTATCCATCGCTTGATGGAAACCACCAATTCCAGCAAAAAGATCAATATATTTGATGTGGCTAAGCATTGAAAAGCTCCAAAGGATTCATTTTGAATTGTAAACTTGTTGGGTCAGGAGTACCACCTTTGCGTTGCATAGTAATGCGACCTATTTTTAAGCTACCTCTTGGGGATAGCTCTACATTACCTTGCGTATAAAAATTAATAGCTGTATTGATATCTTTTAATACCCAGTTGATACAATTTCCACTTTGGGTATCTTTTTGTGTTACAAGTAACCATTCTGCACAGAGTCCACCTCTACCTTTGAGTATGTCGGAGATTATTAGATATCTGTTTTCTGTAAAAAAATGAATAATTTCTTGAAGGTTCTCTTTAGGTAGTTCATCTAAAAATAATCTTTTTTCATTTTTGTAAGTGCTAATATATTGATTGTCTATATCAGAAGGCAAAATTTCACCAGTAAAGCATTGTAACCAATAAGCAATAGAATCATTAAAATGCCATATTTTCTGATAGGTAGAAACTGGACGTTTGTCTACTTGATTAAAGCCAGCATTTTTATTGGCTTTTTTTAAGGAGAGGTTTTCTATGTAGCTAATATTTTCTATGGTAATTTCTATTTTGATTTGAATATCAGCTTTTTTAAATTTAACAGTCTCTTCATGCTTTTCTTCTGTAATACCAAAATGTAGAGCTTTTTCTTTGTTAATGCGTACAGGTATCTGTGTAGCTGTAAGGAGATTGATTTGATGATAGTCATAACCCATGATAGTAAGCCATATTTGTGCTTCTCTATCTGTTTTATAGCTTAGGAATTTACTGCAAATATCAGATTCATTGATAAATCCACCTTTTGCAGTCATAGAACCAAGTTGTTGGGCTTTTGTCATTGTTTGTCTGTCCTCATAAGGGTTTATTTTATCTGAAACTTTTTTCATAGTATCTTTTGGTACATTAGGAGGCTGCCTTTTGTGTAATTCCTAAACTTTGCATATCTTCCATAATTTTTGTTGCAAGATAGTAGCCTAGATAAGAAGGCACAGCATTACCAACCATCTTATATCCAGCCATGACATTTTTATAATAAAACTTGTGTGTATCTGGGAATGTTTGAATTCTTGCACATTCTCGTACAGAAAGTCTTCTATATAAATGTTCTTTTGTCGGAACAAAAATACGTTTATTTTGTTCTACAAATTGCATTTTGGGTGCTTGTGGGTGTATAGGGGCATGCCGTCCTCCAGCTTGTATCGTAAAAGATGGCTCATCCCAAGAACGTACACGATTACGTGACATAAACATACTAGAAAATGTACCTATGGCATATTCATG
>JALVXC010000004.1 GCA_027038275.1 Campylobacteraceae bacterium
GTAGCAACTACTTCTGTATCTGGGTCAAGCTCTACATTATATTTTCTTTTGTACCAATTACTCATAGCAAGACGGAGTTTGTAGATACCTTTACTAGCACTATATCCATGCGTTTTATCTCGTTGAGCTGTTTCACAGAGTTTATCTATAATAGGTTGAGGA
This sequence comes from Campylobacteraceae bacterium, assembly GCA_027038275.1. Classification (GTDB taxonomy): domain Bacteria; phylum Campylobacterota; class Campylobacteria; order Campylobacterales; family Sulfurovaceae; genus UBA1140. Next base: position 163 of record JALVXC010000004.1, read on the forward strand.
GTTCTGGCATCTGGATTTCCCATAGAAAAATCTATAATATCTTTACCTGCTCTTCTTGCTGCCATCTTTAGGTCATTTATTTCAGCAAAAATATACTTTGGCAATCTATTTATTTTTTCAAATTGAATCTCGTCAAACATTACTATCCTCTTTTCCTATTTTTTTATTTATTAGTTAAGATGCTACTACCAGCCTCTATGTCCATTTAACTCTCTAAACTCTCTTCTACTAATCTCTTTAATGTCTGTACTATCAATTAAGAAGTAGTGCTTTTTATTATCAGCATTTTCTACAGTTTTTGCTTCAGATATAATTTCTACATAACCATGTCCTGTTACAAGTAACCATCTTGAATTGCCAATTGTAAATGGAGTAGATACTTTCCTCATAAATTCTCTACGTTTTTTAGTCTCTAAATTAATAAATCCAAACCATAACATACCACGAGTAGGGTGAATAGTAACAGTTCTAATAGGTGTTACTACATTATCTGTACTGTTTTGAGTCTCTTCTATTTTATTGGCTGCTTCATGTGCTAAAAAGTTTTCAGATACCTCTTGTACTACAGAAGCTACAGATTTATTGCTCTCTGTAGCTATTGATTTTTGAGATTTTTTTGCTAAAGCCTGTTGTTTAGTATCTCTATCTTTTGGCTCAGCTTTTTTAGGCACTTGAATATGAACAGACTCAGTTTCGGACTTTCCCACGACAACCTTATTTGCATCTGCTTCGGTTGCATTGCTCTCTAGTGCTTTTTTGTCATCAAAAAACTCTTTTTTATCTTCAACTTGATTTACAATAGAGTTTAGTTTGCCTCTATTATATAGATAGTACCCTACACCTAAAATAGCGGCAATAATAAATAGTTTAAAAAATGAAAAATTATTATCACCTGTAGTTGAGTCAGCTGGTACCATAACAACTTTATCATCAGATGGGGTATGCTCTTCATAATATAATTTAACTTTTTGTCTTAATTCATTAACCTCTATATCAGGATACTCCCTTTCAAGAATAAGTAAAAAACCTAAAGCTTTAACTCGATTTAACTTATCAAACTCTTCGTTAAGTAGTCGTTTTAAATTTTCAGTTGAAATATTTGTTTTAGAGAAAACACCCTCTAAACCCTCTTGCTCTATAAGTTCGTTAAATAACATTTTCCATCCTATATATTAATATTGCTGCAGCAGCACTGACATTTAGTGAGTCAAACTCATGTTTCATCTCAATAGATATAATTTTATCTACTTTTGATTTTGCTCTTTTTGAGAGTCCTTCACCTTCACTACCTAAAACCAATACCTTCTTTTTATTAAATTGACATTTATTAAGCTCTTCTCCATCCATTGAAGCCCCATAGATTGTAAAATTTACCTGCTTTAGTTCGTTTAGTACGTCTAAAATATTAGGAATTATTACAAAAGGCATCTCTAATAAAGCACCTGAACTAGTACGTACAATTGAAGCAATTTTAAGTGACTTGACACCCGTAGCTATAATACCATCAACTCCTAACGCATAAGCCGAACGTACAATAGCTCCTATATTTCCAGTATCAGTTAGTCCATCTAAAACTACTATAAAATGCTCTTGTTTTAGGGTAGCAAGGTTGCTCTCTTCAAAAGATTTAAGTTCAACTAAAATCCCTTGATGATTTCCTCCTCTACTCATACTTTGTGCCCACTTCTCTTCCAAAAATTTAATTTTTGGTCGGTATGTATCAAAAAGTTTTTGAGGCAAAATCCCCTTTTTGGCAATATAGACAGTTTTAATGTTTGCTTCATGCTTTTTCAGAGCATGGAGACAGACTTGTTTCCCATAAATAATCATAAAAGGGATTTTACCCTTTTTTTGCTGTAAAGAAATTTTTTTTAGTTAATAAGTTTATTATACCACTCTTTTACCGACTCTGAAGTGACTTTTGCAAGGAGCTTTGCTTTAACTTTTGGTTGTAAGTCTAAGGCTAAAATATCATCTACGTAGAGTGCTTTACTATTATCTTTTTTACCTTTAATTACTACTACCCATTCTCCTTTAGGATTAATCTCTCTACTTATAAAAAGTTCTAAAATAGTTTTAGATAAACCTCTATAGTAGTTTTGAAATTTTTTAGTCAACTCTTTTGCAAAAAATACTTCCCTAGTCTCATCAATCTCTACTATCTCATTAATAAGCTTTTCAATTCGATGTGGAGCTTCATATAGTACAACATTTTCAGCTTTGTTCATTAACTCAACTAAAGCAGAGCTTCGTTGGCTTCCTTTTTGAGGTAAAAAGCCATAAAAGAGAAAGTTCCCCTCTTTAAAACCACTAGCGGCATAGGCTGTAGTAACTGCTGTTCCTCCTGGAAGTACATCGTACTCAATATTTTCTTGTTGACAATACTCCACCAAAATCTGCCCAGGGTCAGAGATAACAGGCATACCTGCATCACTCACATAGACTACTTGTTCATCTTTTAGTCGTTTAGAAACTTGACTAAGACGCTCTGCTCCATTATGTTCATGAAAAGATAAAAACTCGGCTTCTGGATAGCTAAACTCAAAACGCTCCTTTAAAATATGTAGTAGTCGTTTTGTCTCGCGTGTATCTTCACATAAAAATAGTGTAGCTTTTTCAAACTCTCTTAAAGCTCTAATTGTAATATCTTGTGGATTTCCAATAGGGGTGGGTATAAATGTAAGCATATTTTATATTTTGGGGAAAGGGCAGACACAGAGGTCGCCCCTACAGTAACCATTAAAGGTTATATTTTTTCTTAAATTTCTCAATTCTTCCTGCTGCATCAACGCTTCTCTCTGAACCTGTAAAGAATGGGTGACACTCATTACAAATATCAATAGTCATTGACTCTTTGTTTGTTCTAATCTCAAATGTGTTTCCACATGCACAAGTAACTTTACACTCTTTGAACTCTGGGTGAATATCTTTCTTCATCAATATGACCTTTTAGTTAAATTGGTGATGGGCAACTAACCCATTCTAGCATCTGCTCTTCCCTAATATTTAGACTATTAGGTGTCGTTGCAACACTCTTTGGTGAGACAACAATTTTAGGTGCGAATTATATCGAATTAAATTTAAAATTTTTTGATTTTAGAGATTTGAGGTAAATCTTTTAACCTGAGTTCGACGGAATACCATATCCACAAAAGCAGTAAGTATAGGCAATAATAGACTCTTTTTATTGTCATTATTTTTACTATTTTTTAAAAATACTTCTATCTCATTATCAATATTTGGGAGAGTGAGGTTCACCCTTAATTATACTTTTCACAATAAACCATCTCCCACCCCCAAAAGAGAATAACTACCTTTTGAAGTCTTAATCCTCTATTTGTAAACTCTGTTACAAGCTCATCTTTCTTATAGTCATCTAATTGCTTCTTTGCTTTCTTTACAATAGTATCGATAGCTTTAGAGGTTGGTTTGTTTTTTTCTCTTTTTATAAATTTAAACTCTACTAATCCTACATACTCAACATAAGGATTTAGAGGCTTTAGTAAAATATCGGCAAATCCTTTATTTAGCTCCTCTTCACTTTTTACTACATAATAAGGAGTCAATGATAAATAGGCTAAATACATAGATTTAACAGTCTGTTCACTGGATATGTAATCTCTTATTCCTGTGTTTTCTTTTATTTGAGTAGCTAAATATTTAAAAACTTCAATATCTCCATGTAGTGCAAAATCTGCTAATAAATCAGATAGTTTATCAGTATTTAGCACAAAAGCTTTTTCCATCTCTAACGCATCTTTTAAGAAATCTATATCTATTCTTTTAACGGTTTCATTTGGAATTTTTAGGCTAAGTTTTAGTCTTCTATCTTGAATAGTAACTAATCCTAAATAGAAGAGAAAAGATTTAAAATTCTCCTCTTTTGTTAAATTTAATGCACTAAAGTCTTGAACTAAATTACTAATAACAATACTCTCTCCACCTATAAGTCTCTGTAGATTTTTAAAATTACCATTAAGTTTTTTATTTGTATAGATAATAGTTTTTAGTTTTGAGTAGTCGCTTCTTACATTAATATCTATCATCTCTCGTGGAAGCTCATCTTCGTTTAGATACTCTTTTATAAAATATAAAACCATATCACTATTATAGATAGGGGTATTTTTATAGTTAAATTTATAGTGGTTGTACCACTCCTCTAACATAGAAAGTTCTACCTTATTCTCTAATTTGTAATAAGATAAAGCCTCTTTTAACTCATCTGTTGTAAATCCTACCATATTGTGAAAAGTAGAATTTAGTGAGATATTATCTCCAATATTAAACCCACTTGTAACATCATACATAGTCATAGGTGTTACCCCTGTTATAAACATTCGTTTAATAGGTGCATTGTTTCCTGATGTTCCTGCTTTTAGAGTTGTAAAAAACTGTTTAAATGGAGCTGTCTTTTTTGTAACTATATTTAGGTAATCCTCTTGGCTATTTAAAAAGAGTTTGTTGGCAAAGTTATCATATTCGTCTATCATTACATAGAGATTAATATTATGTTCTTTAACATAATCAAAAATATCAGCAAACATAGAGATTGGATTTTCATTTTTAAATTTTATCTTTAAACTGTATCTTCGTACAAAACTATTTAGTGTTAACTCTAGTATATGTTTAAAACTCTCTTCTACATCATAAATATCTACTATACTAAAATCAAACCGTAAAACCATATAGCTACTTGCCTCTTTGGTTCTATGGTTTAAGATGTATGTATCTTTAAAGATAGCCTCAAACTCATCTTTAAAATAGATGTCATAATAGGCTTCTAAGATAGCTATAAAAAGAGATTTACCAAAACGTCTTGGGCGTAAAAACATCATAAAGCTAGAGGGAAAGTTTTCTAGCTTCTCTATATAGTGCGTTTTATCGACAAAATAGAAATTTTCTGTTTTTAATCTTTTAAAATCACTTATGCCATAAGGTATCTTTTTCATTTTAAATCTTTTTTACTTTATTATAGCATAACTAATGCACCTCATGAGCCACTTCATCTTCAAATGCTTTCTTATTAAA
>JALVXC010000005.1 GCA_027038275.1 Campylobacteraceae bacterium
ACCTTATTTAGAAAAAGAGTTACCCTGTTCTAGTCAATTTTAAAAATCCACCACCAAAAACTCCTCAACCCTTTTAACAGAAGAGCCAAAATATAGTTCAAGAGTAGAAGAGCTAAAAAACTCCTCTGAACTCCCAAAAAAGTCAACCTCTCCCTTTTTTATAAAGAGCACATCATACCCCAACCTATAGGCTAAAGTTAAATCATGGGTAATAATAATTTTACTCTGAAATAACCCACTCTTTAGAAGTGAAAAAACATCTTGAGTCTTGTTTGGGTCAAGGTTGGCTGTGGGTTCGTCAAATATGGTTATTTTGGCATTGTGTAAAACTGCTGTAGCTAACATAGTAAGTTGCTGTTCACCCGAGCTTAGTTGTTGGCAGGGTTTGTTTTTTAGATGCTCAAGGCTTAAGAGTCTAAGTAAATTTTTTGACTCTAGTAGCGTGTGGAGTCGGCTTAGGTCTAGGTATTCACCGAGGGTAATGTACTCATCAAATATCTCTAGTTTGGCAGGTACATAGTTAATAAGTTTTGTTCTCTCTTTGGAGGTGTAGCTAAGAAGTGGTCTTCCAAAGAGTTCAACCGATGATGGGGTAATGCCACAAAGGGCTTTAGCAAGTGTTGATTTTCCTGCACCATTAGAGCCTAAGATGAGTAGGTTTTGGTTTGCTCTTAGTTCAAATGAGATATTTTTTAGGATTTTGTTTGAGTAGTTATTTAATCTTAGCACGGTAATCCTCTAACATCTCTCTAAAGTCTTGCAAAAAGAGTACCAAACGGTCACTTGGAATAGATGCATAGACATTTGAATTAATATAGATACTTCTTGTCTTTGAAGCATTAATGGGTAGCTCTAGCCAAGGCTTTATAAGCTCTTCACTATTTAATCCATCGGCTTGGCAACGAACTAATAGCAGAACAATATCTGGATTACAAGCGATGATATTTTCCATATTTAAGATAGGTTGCCCTTTACGGTTAGATTGTAGAGCGTTGCTGTTGTTACTATCGTTTATAATCTCATCGTAGTAGAGGTTTTGACCTGCTACAAAGACCTGTTTGTCTAAAGTTAGGTTACGTCCAAAGACAATAAGAATCTTTTTTCCACTAACAATATTTTGAAGTTTTTTACGCTCTTGGTTGATACTCTCTACTATCTCTTTGGCTTTTTCCTCTCTTTTTAGCTCTTTTCCTATATCTAAAATGGATTGGTTAATGCTCTTTAGAGTATCTATCTTAATAACCTTTGTCTTAATGCCTAAACGGTTAAGTTTGCTACTTAGCTTTTGGTTGTTGTCTTGCATAATAACAAGGGTTGGTTTTAGAGCTACAATTTTTTCTAAACTAGGAGAGAAGTAGCCACCTACTTTTGGAACTTTGTCAGAAGCTTTTGGGTAGTGTGAATATGTAGTATTTCCTACAATCTGCTCACCTGCACCAAGTGCAAATATAATCTCATTGATAGCAGGGCTAAGGGCTATAATGCGTTCGTTAGAAAATAGGGTTAGGGTTGTAAATAGGATTAAAAATAGTTGTTTCATTCTTTTATCTCTATGGGCAAATTATTGCCCATATTATAACAAAAGATGTTAAATTAGTAGGTGAGTTTCATTCCTGCATAAAATGCTCTAGGACTGGTTGCATAACCATCTACTGTTTGGTAGTATTTGTCTGTAATGTTGTCAACTTTTCCGTAAAAGCTTAGGTGTTTGTCAAACTCATAGTTAGCTACAAAGTTAGCTATGGTGTATTTTCCTGTCTGTTGACCCTTTTCATCATCTAATGAGTAGCGTTTACCAACATACTCACCACTTACTCCTAGATGAAGCTTGTCTATGCCATAATAGTCTAAAGCCAACTTAATGCTATCTTTTGGTATGCGACTAAGTCTCTCTTTTTTTGCATTTTTAGCATCTGTGTATGTATAAGATGAAGATATTAGAAAATCATCAAAAATATCTGTTTGGTATGCAACCTCAACCCCTTTTATTTTTGATGTTCCACTCATATTTTGGTAGCTCCCTCCTATCCAATTTCCATTGGCATCGTAGTTGGATTTGTAGTCAATCATATCTTCTACCTTTGTATTAAAGTAGGTAACCTTTAAATCTTTGTACTCAAACCCTATATCCCACGATTTTGTATCTTCTGGAGTAAGATTTTTGTTTCCTGAGTATGGGTCAAAGAGGTTATAAGGGGTTGGTACATTGTAGGCTGTTCCATAGTTTGCAAATGTAGAGAAGCCCTTAATCTTGTCGTGGATATGTTTTAGACCTATCTTTCCTGTTGTTTTGTTGTCAAAGTCGCTATATTTGTCATATCTAATAGACTCTGTTAAGATAGTTGTACCACCTATTAGACCTTTGAGACTATTGCTATTGGTCAAAAAGAGTGCTTTGTTTGTAAACTCTTTGTTTAGACTGTTTTTGTGTTCAAACTTTTTGTAGTCTCCACCAACTACTAAGAAGCTATCTTTCATATATGGAATATTTGAGCTTAAACCATACTCTCTTACCTCGCCATCAAAAGGAGTTACTCCATAACTTGAGATATATTTACGTTCAAATTTAGATTTTTTTGCATAAATATTTAAGTTATTAAAGCTGTCTTTGTGGTTAAAATTAATAGATGAAAATGTACTTTTAAAGGTAGCATTATTTTCAGCATTTGGTTGATTGAATCCATCATATTGAGAGTGGGCATCTATAATGGTATGAGAGAGTTCAATCTTGTTGTTTGGATTGATGTTAAACCCTGCTTTGAAAGAGGTAGTTTTGTTTGAGTAGGCATCATCTTCAAACTTATCAATATCTTCACCTCTTGGAGCTACTGCTGTAAAGCTTTTGCTATTTAGGTCTGTGTGGTTGGCTTTAATATAGAACTTATCGGTTTTGTAAGAGGCATTAGCATTTGCCTTTGTTGTTCCAAAACTTCCAAACTCTTGAGAGGCACTAAAGTTTACTCCATCTTTTGCCTTTTTGGTAATAATATTTATAACACCAGCAGAGGCATCAGCACCCCAAATACCAGATTGAGCCCCTTTAATAACCTCTATTCGTTCTATGTCAGAGAGAACTAAATGCTCAAAAGGTGCACCATTTAGACCTGTAATATCGTTATAGCGTATGCCATCTATAAGAACTAAGACTCTTTTAGAAGCCATTCCTCTAACTCTTACAGATGTAGTAGTTCCTAAACCTCCATTAGAAGTAAAACTAACACCAGGAAGCGAGTTTAGAGCCTCTGCAACCGTAGTGTAGTCTCTCTCTTCAATCTCTTGTGCTGTAATAACATCAACACTTGAGGTTACATCAGCAAGATTTTGCTCTGTTTTTGTAGCAGTTGTAATTGTAATATCTTCTAATCGCTCCTCTGCAATGAGGTTTGTACTTAATAGTAGCGTTGTCAATAGACTGAGTTTTATTGTTCTGTTCATAATTTTTCCTATGCTGTCTTATGTAGGTTCGATTTTATCGAACATCTATTTTGAGATTCTTATAATAATAAATATTAAGCATAGAGGTAGGGTGGTGAGGTTTTATACTCTTGATACTCGAAAGCATGTTTATGATACTGATGGTTACTGTCAATAGTACACAGTTTAAACAGCGTTGAATACATTGCAATAATTGCTAATGAAAAATAACGCTTTCTATATCCTCTAAGATATTTCATTCGCGAATTTTACTTAAATACTCTTAAAGTTATATAATTAATCTTTTATAATTCAGAGAGCATAAGTTATAATCGTTATAATTACTAACTTGAGTTTTATGCAATAAAAATTTAAATTAAATTTTTAAAACAAGTTATAGCTAACTCAGGTTATATATTAGGAGTATATTTGAAGAGGGTTTATTTTATGAGGTTTTGGCTAATTTTTTTAGCTATTTCTACATTTACATTCGCTGCAAAAGTGAAATTTACTAGATGGGATAAAGGTGTAACATTTGAACAGTATCTTAAAAAATTTCATATAGATAAAAATATAATTGATACCCTAGATAGAGAAGACCAAGCACTTATCTCTGAAATTGGATATACTCATAAATATTATGAACTTATCGCCTCTAATGGTGTTTTGCTTCAATCTCTTATTCCTATTGGTGAAGAGCTACAGGCTCATCTTTTTAGAACACATAGTGGGTATAAACTAGAGATTATACCTATTGCCTATCAGAAAGATACTCACATAGCAATTCTATCTGTTGATAAATCTCCTCACTATGATATTATTAATAAAGTTAAAAATAGACGACTTGCTAATGAATTTACGCGTCTATTAAAACACTCTATTGATTTTCGAGGAGTACAAAGAGGAGACAAGATTGTCATTGTCTATGACCAAAAGATGAGATTAGGTCAACCATTGGGTGTTCCTGATATTAAGGTAGCAATGTTAGAGTCTCATGGTAAAAAGAACTATGTCTTTAAGCATAGTGATGGTAAATACTATAATGCAGATGGAAAAGCATTGATAGAGAAGTATATGGGAAAACCTCTTAATCATCTTATTATTACATCTCCTTTTACAACAAGGCGTTGGCATCCTGTGCTTCATAAGTGGAAAGCCCACCACGGTATTGACTGTAGGGCAAGAAGAGGGACTCCTATTTTAGCAGCAGCAGATGGAAAGGTTGTCTACTCTGGTTGGATGAGTGGCTATGGACGTGTAATTAAGATACAACATGCAGATAACTATCTCACTCTTTATGCTCATCAAAGTCGCCTAAAAGCTAAAGTAGGGCAATTTGTTAAAAAGGGTGACATTATTGGTTATACAGGAAATAGTGGACGTAGTACAGGACCTCACCTACACTTTGGGCTTTACAAAGATGGACGACCTATTAACCCTATGCGTTTGGTAAAGTTTACCACAGATGGATTAACAGGAAAAGATAGAGAAAACTTTTTAAATCGAAAAAGAAAATATACTAAAATTATTAATAAAATTGAAGAGGAGAACTTACCATCTTATGTGTGGAATACTGTTAATGATATGTATGTTCTTCCAAAAATGAAAACATATTATCAAAATAGAGGTTGGTAGTGAAAAATATAATTAAAAACTTTACGTTAGAGCCTTTAAATGAGGCAAAATTTGTCAAAACATCTTTAGCAACTTATGAGCAAAATGGCATTAAGAAGTCTTGGGAGATTGTTGAGTCTCAT
>JALVXC010000006.1 GCA_027038275.1 Campylobacteraceae bacterium
GGTAGTGAAAAATATAATTAAAAACTTTACGTTAGAGCCTTTAAATGAGGCAAAATTTGTCAAAACATCTTTAGCAACTTATGAGCAAAATGGCATTAAGAAGTCTTGGGAGATTGTTGAGTCTCATAACTCTGTAGCAATTTTACTCTACCATACAGAGCGAAAAACATTTGTTTTAGTCAAACAGTTTCGACCACCTGTCTACCATAGAAATAGTGATGGTATGACAGTAGAGATGTGTGCAGGGCTGATTGACAAAGATAAATCGTTAGAGCAGATAGCTAAAGAGGAGATAGAGGAGGAGTGTGGTTTTGATGTCCCTCTTGAGAAGATAGAGCGTGTTACCAAAGTCTTAAGCTCTGTTGGAACATCTGGTGTTAGCCAAGTTATCTACTATGCTGAGGTTGATGAGTCTATGAGAGTTAGCCAAGGTGGTGGCATAGAAGATGAACTAATAGAGGTTGTTGAGATACCTGTAGAGAGAGCAAAAGAGTTTATATTTGATGAAAGCATAGGTAAAACAGTTGGTTTAATGTTTGCTATTTTGTGGTGGTTTGACCGTAGGGTGTAGACAGCGTCTACACCCTACAATTATTTCTTCAAAGCCTCGGCAATTAATTCTAGTGGATTCTTAAAAATAGTCTCAACCTCTGCACTGTTCATAGCTTCACTTAACTGAACACGACAAGCAGAACACTCAGCACTTACATAGTTAGCTTTTGTCTCTTTTATCATTTCTGCTTTTGGTTTCCCTGCCAACTCAGCAAAATGAAACTTTTCAGTCTGCATAGTTACACCACCAAAACCACAACAACGGTTAGGGTCGCTCATCTCTACCATTTGGTAGTTAGGAGCTAAAAGATTTCTTGGCTCTTTGTAGATACCTTGTACCTTTCTTGCATGACATGGGTCATGGTAAGTAATAGTTGTATCAAAAGTCCCTTTTGTCTTTAAAAGCTCTTGAAGTTCAGTATGGTTATCTAACCACTCTGTTGCCATGTAAATCTTTTTGGCTACCTTTTTAGCTCTAGCCTCCCACTCTGGCATATTGTGATTTTTAAAAAACACCTGCCAATCATGCTTAACCATAGCAGAACAGGTAGCCTCTGGAATAAGCATAGCGTCACACTCGTCCATAAAGCTCTCAAAGTACTCAATATTGGCTTTTGTCATACGCTCTACAGAGTCAACAGCACCTGTAAAATACGCAGGTGCTCCACAACAGAGTTGCTCTTTTGGAATAAATATATCAATATTTAGCTCTTTTAAAATCTCTACTAGACTCTCACCAATACCTAAGTAGTTGTAGTTTGCAAGACAACCAATAAAGAGTGCTACACGCATATTTTTCTTCTCTTGGTTTGGAGCTAAAATCTCCTCTGGGTGTGAGTTTAAAAAGGAGACCTTTGAGATAGATGGAAGAAGTCGTCCTTTTTTTACCATTGGCATACTAAATCTAGCTCTTAATCCTCTTCCTTTTTCATCTTCAGCTAAGGCACATGTCTTAAACATGAAGCCAAACTTCATTACTATGTCCATCACTTTACGATGCTCTAAAAGGTAAAAGGCAATTTTTTTAAACCATGCAATACCAAACTTCTCAGCAATATCAGCACGAACCTCCTCTATGACCATGTCTGTAGCCAAAGAGTTAGGACATACCTCTGTACATGCTGTACACAAAAAACAGCTCTCAAAAATATCTTTGGCTGTTTTGTCAAGCTCTAAGTTTCCTTGTTGGTATTGTCCAAGTAGGTCTATAAAGCCTCTTGGAGAGGTTACTTCGTCTGCATTGACTTGGTGAATAGTACAGACAGGTATACACTTTCCACACTTGACACACTCATCTGATGTTGCTTGGAAATTAAAAATATCTTCTACTTTTTTCATAAATTTCTTTTTATTTTAATTTTTAACTCGTTCCCATCGTCTCGGTGGGAATGCATACTTAAATTATAATCTTTTTTAGGATACATATTCTCGTATTTGTTACCACCGAGACGGTGGGAACAAGCAAAACTAGAATCTCTAATCTTCTCTATGTCTATCTAACCAAACCATAATACCTTTTTGAGCATGAAGCCTATTTTCAGCTTCTAAGAAAATCTCATTGGCATGTTTTTCAAACACCTCTTCGCTCACCTCATAACCACGATAGGCAGGAAGACAGTGTAAGAAGATTGCATCTTTTTGTGCTAAACTCATTAAATTGCTATTTACAATAAAACCATCAAAAGCTTTTAGACGCTCCTCTTTTTCAGCCTCTTGACCCATTGAGACCCAAGTATCGGTAGTAACTACATTAGCTCCTTTAACAGCCTCTTTAGGGTCATATCCAAAACTAATTTTTGCTCCTGAGCTTTTAGCAAACTCTAGTGCCTCTTCTACTACTTTTGAGTCACACTCATACCCTTTTGGAGTAGCCACTCTTAGCTCAAAACCAAGTTTAGATGCTAACATAAGCCAAGAGTGGGTCATGTTGTTTCCATCTCCTACATAAGCAACTATTGGAGTTTCTATGCCACACTCTAATATGGTTAGGTAGTCTGTCATAAGTTGCACAGGGTGGTAGGAGTCAGTTAGCCCATTAATTACAGGTACTTTTGAGTAGTTAGCAAACTCTTCAATATTGCTTTGTTCAAAGGTACGAATCATCACCATATCAACCATACGGCTAATAACTCTAGCTGTATCTTTCATAGGTTCTCCACGACCAAGTTGAATATCATTGGAGGATAAAAAGAGACCAATCCCCCCAAGTTGATAGATACCTGTCTCGAAACTAACACGTGTCCTTGTTGAACTCTTTTCAAAAATCATACCAAGTGTCTGTTTCTCCATATATGGTACAAAGTTTTTAGCCTTTGCTTCATCTTTAATCTCTTGTGCTAGGGTAATCATCTCTAAGATTTCATCTTTTGTAAAATCTTTTAGTGTTAAAAAGTGTCTCATTGGGAGTTCCTCGTACCTAATTTTAAATTAAGGAAGCCATTTTACCATAACTTATTTAATGTTAAAAATCAAATAGAAGGTTATATGTCTGTTCACCTTTTTTTTGTTTAAACTCAAAAGGAGTAGAGTCGAAAGAGATGTTGTCCTCTTTAATAATTGCACAAGAGAGAGTATCTCCATAGATAGCTGAGGTGTCAATACAGATTCTATTTTTGTATTGGCGTATATTTGGTTGAGATAGGTGACCAAAAATGTGGTAGTGTTGATTATCTTTTGCTTCTTGATGGGTATATGGTAGAAGTTCATCTAAAGAGATATTTGGATTTTTAGAGCGAGATACACACTTAATCATCTTTTTTTGAGAGGTTATATCATCTTTTGCAAGATACTTCTCTTGGCATGGTGCATGTGTTAATGTAACAGAAAAATGCTCTTGATAGATATATTTATACCAAACTGAACACTCTTTATATAGTTCTAAAAAGAGTTTTTTAAGATTTGGCTCTTTTTCTAATAGGGCTACAGTATTGTAGTATTTCTCTTTATCTCTAATAGTCTTAGGAGTAGTAATTAAAGTTGGGTCGTTTGTAATATAACGATAGACCATCGCTTCATGATTTCCTCTAATTAAATAGAAACGTTTTCGCTCTTGATTTAGGTGTTTGTAGTTGCTATATATAAACTCAATAGTCTCTTTTAGCTTTTCATCAGAAGCTTTATCTATAAAGTCTCCTAAAAGAACAATAGATTTATTTTTATTTTGAGGAGTAATTTGAAGTAAGTTTTCGTGGTTTGTTTTAAAACCTTGTTTTGCAAGTAGACTCTTTAACTCATCAATACAACCATGTACATCGCCAATGACGATGTACTCATAATTTGAAGGAAGTATCATCTACTACTTAATGTTAATGTCTCGCCGTGCGGCATTAAGCTCAATAATAAATCCACCAGTAGCATCAATAAGTGACATCATTCCTAAGATTAAAAAGGTTGCATTTTGTGCCCAATCAACCATAAAGAATAGAACAACAAAAATAATTGCTACCATAAAACTTAAAAGTGTTTCAGATGCACCAAAACTATTAGCAGTAGCAGCTTTTGCAATCTCAATAAATAGAGCTAGTGAACCTATAATTAAAAAGAGTTCTCTTACTCTTACAACAAAGTCTCTATTTTGACTAATATGGTGAATAAGTACAGGTGTATTAAGTGTAATGTCTTGAAGTGGTCCAATGTGATGAGCATGACCCATACTCATAATAACATAAGCTAGAAGAATCCAAGTAAATGTAGATATTCCTGTAATAATAAACATAGTATTTCCTTTTTGTTTTAATTTATTTTTATTTATCGGCAGAAGTAACATTTTGGCGTGATAGATACTCTGCATTCATTACTTTATCCATTGGTTGTTGAACATCAGATGGATAGAGAACAAATTTTGAATTATTTGATGTAGAAAGCTGTTTCATTGAATCAATATATGCAGTAGAGGTTAAAAAGTGCATAATCTTTTCATCTGAAAGTGTTGGCATAAGCTCTTTTAACTCCTTAATCACTTTTTGTGTTGCTTCAGCTCGTTTTTCTATAAGAATTTTTTCACTTTCAGCATGAAGTTCTTGAACTTTATGCTCTCCTTCAGCTTTAAGAATTGCAGCTTTTCTCTCTTTCTCTGCAACAATCTCTTTCTCCATAGCTTGTTTAATTGAGGCTGGAGGAGTAATGTTCTCAAATCTAACTTGTACTACCTCTAGCCCCCATCTTGCACAATCCTCTTTCATATGCTCTTTAATATCTTTTGCTATTTTGTCCTGCTCTTTTTGAATATCTGAAAAGTTCATTTTCCCAAGTCTACTTAGTGTACTACTCATAACCAAACTCTTAACAGATTTTTCAAAATCATCAATATCCATAACAGCTTTAACAGCATCAACTATCTTAACAGAGGCAATCATATCAACTACAATATTAATATTGTCTTGTGTAATAATCTCTTGTGGCTCTGGATCAATAGTCATCTCTTTTAGGCTTACCTTTCTTACAACAACATCTCTCCATGGCATAAGGTGGTTAATACCTTCATAGATGACTCTATCAGCACCTAAACGGTTTTCTATAACCCATGCTTCTTGTGAGTCGACTACGACAACAGGCATAAATTTTTCAAATCCACCTGTATAGTAGAGAACAACTAAAATAGCAATAATCGAAAAGATGGCAATAAGCCACCAGTAGACAGGTTCCATAATCTCTTCTCCTTTTTTTAATTTATCTTTTAAGTATAAAATAGAAAATAATATAATTATTTATAATTATTATTTTCTAATTTTATAAGTCAAAGATATATTATATTTTGATTATTATTATAGCCAATAAATCTATTAGACGCTATAGTAAAAGTGAAAAAATGTGATTTAAAAGCTAACTTAGTCAAATTTATGTTAAAATAGTTCTATAAAATTTAAACTTTAAGCTAAAAAGGAACAGTTTGTTTAATAATAAAACTGAAGATGAGATTGATTTTTGTGAATCGTATAAGTCTGAAATATTAAATAATGTTACCCAAGAGAAGAGTTCCTCCTTTGGTACAGTATTGAAAATTTTAACTATTTTACTACTATTAGCGATAATTGTTGCTCTATCAATATATGGATATAACTATTTTTTAAATAAAAAGAGTTCAGATGATTCTGTTCCAAATCTTCCATCTTCTATTCAAATATCAGATGAAGACTTAAAAGTAATTGATGAGAGTTCAGATGAGACTCAAGAGTCTATTAGCAATAAAGAGGAGAACTTATCTCCTTTAGTCAATACTAGTGAAATATCTTCGTCTAATAAAGATGATAAATTATCTAGTGTAGTTAAAAATAGTAATGAAATATCAACCTCCTCTTCTCTCTCTACTATTGATGAATCTGATATTAATAAAATTGCAAATAGTGTAAAGGTTGTTATCTCTCAAAAAGAAGAGAAAGAAGAAAAAACTGTAGTAGAAGAGAAACCTGTAGTCTCAGAGCCTGTAATAGAAGAGAAGAGTTTAGAAGTTCCTACTTTAAGTAGTAGTCCAGAAGCTAAATATTTAGAAGATTTAGCAAAGCTCTCTAAAGAGATAGAAAAAGAGAGTAAAAATAAGTAAACCCATTTTGGGTTTACTTATTTATAAGTTCTGCCACCTCTTTTGCATGGTAGCTAATAATAATATCTGCCCCTGCACGTTTAAATCCAATCATTGTCTCCATCATTACTCTTTCGTAATCAATTACTCCTGCCTTTGCAGCCATCTTTAACATAGAGTACTCTCCACTTACATTATATATAGCAAGAGGCAAAGAGGAACTCTCTTTTATATCACGGACTATATCAAGATAAGCCAAAGCAGGTTTTACCATTAAAATATCTGCTCCCTCTGCCTCATCGGCTAAACTCTCTAAGATTGCCTCTTTTCTGTTTGCTGGATTCATCTGATAGCTTCTTCTGTCACCAAAGCTAGGAGCAGACTCTGCTACATCTCTAAAAGGTCCATAGTATGCTGAAGCAAATTTTGTAGAGTAGGACATAATAGGTATATGGCTAAATCCACCTGCATCAAGCCCCTCTCTAATAGCTGTTATCATGCCGTCCATCATTCCACTTGGAGCAATCATATCTGCCCCTGCTTTTGCATGAACTAAAGCCTGTTTAGCAAGATTTCCAAGAGTAATGTCATTGTCAACTGTCTCTAAAACAGGGTCAAGCACTCCACAGTGTCCATGGTCGGTGTATTCACAAAAACAGAGGTCAGTTACCACAAACATATCTGGGTGAGCCTCTTTTATGGCACGAATACTTGAAGCAATAATTCCATGTTCACACATTGCATCACTTCCAACAGAGTCTTTGACATCTGGAATACCAAAGAGAAGAATAGAGTAGATTCCTAAAGATTTAAGAGTTTCACACTCTTTAATAATCTCATCAACACTCATCTGAAAAACACCTGGCATAGAGCCAACTTCATTTTTAACTCCCTCACCACTTCGTATAAAGAGTGGATAGATAAAGTCATTGACTGTTAAATGAGTCTCTTGTAGAAGGTCACGTAGTACTGGGTTGAGTCTTTTTCTTCTAAATCGTGTAAACATTTTATTCCCTTAGGTTAAATTTGTTGAATTTTATCATAAACTGATATAATTTTGACCATGAGACAGATTGATATTTCAAAAGTTGCAAAACTCCCTACACGCTATGGTATATTTAATATTCAAGCCTTTAAAGAGGCAGAGAAAGAGCATTTGGTTATATTTACCGATGAGTTAGGAGAAAATCCTATTGTTCGAGTTCACTCAGAGTGTCTAACAGGCGATGCACTAGGCTCTAAAAAGTGCGATTGTGGAGAGCAACTAGCTTTTGCACAAAACTTAATAGCTAAAGAGAGTGGTATGATAATCTATCTACGCCAAGAGGGAAGAAACATTGGGCTTTTAGGTAAGGTAAATGCCTATGCTCTACAAGATAAGGGATTTGATACAGTAGAAGCTAATCATCAGTTAGGATTTCGTGCCGATGAGCGTAGTTATGAGATGGTTGAGTATATTTTGGACTATTTTGGAATTAAAAAAATACAACTCTTAACTAACAATCCAACTAAAATAGACTCATTAAAAAATGTGGAGATTACAAAAAGAATTCCTATTGTTGTAGAGTCTAATCCTTATAATGAAGAGTATTTACAGGTTAAAAAAGAGCAGATGGGGCATTTGTTATAATTGATAGATATACTTTTTATGATTTGTTCTATACATCTAAGGACTAAATATTAGTTCTCATTTGGTACAAATACAAAAAAGAGTTCATTATTTTTTCTTTTAAATGAGATATTCCAAAAGATTCTAAAACAACATTGTCAAATTTAATTCTATCAATCTCTTTAAACTCATCTGTAATATTTTTTATCTCTCTATCTCTGACTATTTTAAATTTCTCTTTTATTAATACAATTTGCTCTTTTGTTAATAGTTCAGGGTTTAAAACTCTAAGATATTTTTTCATTCGAGTAGAGCTTAAATCTAATGCTCCAAGTCCTCGTCCAAATCCTAATGACTCAATAAAAAAGATTCCTAAAATACTATTGAGTAAAGCATGAATTAAATCAATGTCAATCTCTTTTTTTGCTGTAAATCTAGTTAATCTTTGATTGACAAACGATTTTGTATCTAATTTTGCTACAAATATTTTTTTATCAGGATTTACACTAACTACTAAATCAGCCATTATAGAATCATCTTTTTCATACCAAAAAGAGTTTTTTCGATTCAATTTTTTTAATTTAGCAATAAGACCATCTTCATGTTCAAATTTTCGTATCCAAGATAATGCCCCATTATGATTTAACTCTATTAATTTTTCAATAGATTGAGAACAACAAAAAGCATCACTTTGAGCAGAAGTGATTAATTGTTTAATATTTTTTGGCGTTTTTAGTATAGGTTTAATATAAATATCTTCTATTCCATGCCCACTTTTTGGATAAAACATTTCATCTTTTCCACTTTTCATTCCTCTCTTAATATCAAACATTTTATTCATATATATCAACTTATCATTCAGTTCATCAAGCCAAGATATATCTATAAAAAGCGTATTCCAATTGATAGGAATATTTAGAATTTCATGAGTTTTATATTCTCTTATATTAAACATTTTGTCATCAATATTAGTTAATATATTTTCATAAAGTATCTCTATCTCTTCATTATTCATATTTATTAAATTTTCTGATATTGTTACAAACTTTGTAATGTCATTATTTGAGGGAGAAGATACCTCTTTTTTTTCTAATATCAACATATTTGTAATTACATCAGCATTACTAAACCAACGACCTTTCCCTGATGTGATTATAAATTCAATTCTAAAAAATTGAGATAATAGATTTTTAAAAACACTACCCCATTCAGTACCAAGCCAAGAGTTAGAAATTATAATCCCTAACCTGCCATTATCTTCTAAAAGTTCCCAAAAGTGAAAAGGTAAATAGGCATATAAATCACTTTTCCCATTTAATTTAACTTTTTTTCCTAAATATTTTTGTATTATCTCTTCTGTATCTTTTTTGATATTTGGATTTAAAACTTTTAAATCTTCTTGCTGAATAAAAGGCAAATTGGATGCAATATGAGCAACAGATTGATAAGGAGTATTAATCTTTGAACCATTATAAGGGTCTCTTAATTCTATATTCTGACCAACCGTAAATTTAGAAGCATCATGTTTAAATACCTGAATTATATTACCAATATTTTCTGCTTCGGTTATTGCTAAAGTTGCCATCTGTAAAGGAAAAGCCACTTTATCACTTGCAAAAATAGTTGATAGTGCCTCTGTTGGACATATTTCTGCCTCTTTTTTAATATCATAGGTAGCTCTTGGAATTGTTCCTGTTCCACAACAAGGGTCATGTAAAGTTTGAGTTAAATCATTTAGGGTAAAATGAACCAAGAGTCTAGCTAATGGCATTGGAGTAGTAAACTGTCCTGCTACTTTTCTTTTTGAATTGGATATTACACTTTCTAAAATAGAGTGCAATAACTCTTGTCCTATAGAAGCTAACTCTATATCTTTTAGCAGTTGATTTAATTCAACAATATTACTCCAAGATTGAGGAGTAATATACTCTTCTCCTAATTGAGGTTGAAATATATTCCAAAAATCACAAGTAGCTGAAATATTTTGAAAAATTTTAGTTGCCTCTTTTTGTGTCATAGATGAGTCGATATTATAAACAGCTTTGGCATCATCTCTAAATGTTGTTAAAATATTAGCAAAAAGAATTTTATGCACCCAATTAACTAAAATAATTTCTGATAATACTTCCCATTGATTTCGTTTGCTATATTCATGTTGAAAAATTCTCCACCATACATTGACTTCAACTCTAAATTTAGCATTTGTTTTAGAGGCTAACTTTAAAGAGTTTGCATTTTCTAGGGTATTGTTTAAAATAAAATCAATAATACTATTATCAGAAAAAGAGTCCATAACTGTTTTACTTTGAATTGTTCCTAACTCAAATAAACTATTTAACTCTTTAAGAATAAGATGAAGTGACTCTACCCATATTGTTTTTGCACTCTCTACATCTGTTCTATTTTTAATTATACCCTTTGAAGTATCCCAATGTTTATAAGGTCTATATTCATCATTTTCCAAAAGATATAATACTGCCTCTTTAGCATTCCAAAGCAAAAAACCATTTAACTTTAATATATTTGCTTTTATTTTAGCATTTTCAATAAAATCAGTATTAGTTATTGAGGTATCAGGCATTTTTAACTCCCACCCCATCAATATATCACTATTCTCTCCATACAAAAGTACATCAGGAAAAAATCTTTTTTTACCTGTATTAATGGTACTCTCTCCACCTGCTCGTTTGATTGGCTTATTAACACGAGAAGAGAATATAGCAATTTCTGAAATTATATCAATAGCCCAACTTCTTTCATTGTAAATCACTTTAGCCATTGCTTACCTTTTTTAAATCAGATAAACCTATCTTCTTATAAGCCTCTTCTATTCGCTGTTTGCAAACTTCTATATAATCAATCTCTTGATTTTTAAAAAGATGAACTCCTTCATTTTTTTCAAAACCTATAAATTTTCGTTTTTCTAATATAGCTGAAACTAAAAAGCTTCCACTTCCACAAGTATTATCTAAAACTATATCCCCCTCATTGGTATAAGTTCGTATTAAATATCTACCTAACTCTACAGGTTTTTGTGTAGGATGATAAACTTTGCCCTCACTCTCTGCTGTTTTAAAATAGACTATATCAGTAGGGTATCGTTCCCCATTACTTTTTACTTCCGTAGATTTAAAATCTCCATAACTTCCCGTTAATTGCTTTTTTCTAAAACCTTTATTATAAGCTTCTCCCTGACTCATTTGAGGGTTATAAGTAGGTGGTTTTTTATAAAAAACACAAATATCCTCATGTTTTCGTAAAGGCTGTTTTTTAGCATTTAAAAAATTAGTAGCTTTTGATTTTTCCCAAACTATCTTATATTTAAAATACTGTTCATTGCTTAAAATTAATTTTGCAGTAAAAATACCTTGTGAAGTCAAAACAATAGCACCATTATCTTTTATAATTCGATGATACTCTTCCCAAAGTCTGTTTAAAGGAATTACACTATCCCACTTATTTTGCGTTGTACCATAAGGTAAATCACATAAAATCATATCAATAGATTTATCTTTTATTTTTTTCATACCACGAAGACAATCCTCTTCATAGACTCTATTTAACTCTATTCCTATACCATATTCAAATGTATTTTTAGCAGATATTCTTTTATTCATATACTCTTTCATCTCTATTGTTGTAAAAAGGTTTGGGCTTATCATTATGAATCCTTTAATAAAATTAATTAGATTATAATGTATTTTATTTAATCCTAAGAAAAATATGTCATATTGTTATATTTTTTTAAAATATAATTTATATGAGTGGTAAAAAAGCTCCTTTCTTACTTATCTAATTCTAACATAATCTTACTCAATCATATATCTTAATGATAATTATAATATAAATTAAACTTTAAAATCATAAAGTTCAAACCAATCTATACCTAACATTACGCCCAGCACTACCCTCTACCTGTTTAATTAGTCCATAATTAACAAGGGTAGAAATATCTCTTTTGGCAGTGGCAGTAGAGGTACTTGCCATCTTTGCATATTTTTTGGTGCTTAATCCTCCTTCAAAATTTTGGCTACCCTTATCAAGCAGTTTATTAAGAACTTTTAGTTGTCTTTGGTTTAAAGGAAACTCTCTTGCTCTATCCCAAAATTTTGTCTTTTGAGCAATGATTTGTATCTGTTCAGTTGAGTTTTCAATGGCTCTGTTTATTATGTTAGTATGCCAAACTATCCATTTTGTAAAATCAAACTCTCGATTATAAAAAAGATTTTGTGACCTCTCTAATGTATCATAGTAGCCTCTTCTCTCTTCTCTTATGGCTGTTGAGAGAGAGTAGTATCTGTAGTCAAGTCCTAGCTCTTTAGAGAGAATATAGTTTACTATAGTTCTAGCGATTCTTCCATTGCCATCATCGTAAGGGTGGATTGAGACAAACCAAATATGAGCAATAGCACTCTTTATGTAAGGGTTCTCCTTGCTATAGTTAACATAGTCTAAAAATCTACTCATCTCCTCCTCTAGTTGTTCATGTGGAGGAGCTATGTAGTGTATGGTCTCTCTATATCCTTTAGTCGATATAACACTCATCTCATCAGAACGATAGGTCGCAACATCTATTTTATGACCATCACTGTAACCTGTAGGAAAGAGGATACTGTGCCAACCATGTAGACGCTCTTTTGTAAGTAAAGAGCTATTTTCTTGACTATCAAGCAGTAGGGTTACAAGTCCATCAGTATGTCTAGTAGAGCTATCGTTTAGGTAATCAAAGCTCTTATCTAATCTTTTTCTAACAGATGACCTTACACTATCACGGCTTAGAATCTCTCCCTCAATCTCTGAAGATTTTAAAATCTCATCAATAGTAGAGTCTATTATAAGTGAGTTGATATTTTTGTCGTTAAGTCCATAGATTAGACCTTCTAATCTACCTCTATTGCGAGAAACTTCTAACAGTAAGGTATCAAGAGTTGATTGTATGTAGTTAAAATTTGGGTAGTCATTATGTTGCCAAATCCATTTTTTTATACTTCTCATATTGAACCTTTGAGCCGATTAATTAATCTAATCCTATCATTATTTGAGCCGATTGTCAATTATTAAGAAAAATAAAGTAAAATACATCTCAATATAGATAGGATACTTACTGCTAAATGGAAAAAAAACTAAAACAATTTACCGAACTTCTCTTGGAGTGGAATAAAATTCATAACTTAACAGGTGCAAAAACTCCTGCTGATGTTGAAAAAAATATTGATGACTCTCTGTTTCCTACTACATTTATAAAAAAGCCTAGCTCTATTTTAGATGTAGGAACAGGTGCAGGTTTTCCTGGAATGATTTTGGCTATTGCCTATCCTGATGTTAGAACAGTACTATGTGAACCAAGACTCAAACGTGCCTCTTTTTTAAAGTATGTGGCAATGGAGTTAGAACTCTCTAATGTTGAAGTTGTTAAAAAGAGGGTAGAGCAGTATAGAAGTGAGCCTTTTGGGCTTATTAGTTCACGAGCTGTGACCGATACTAAAATGTTGTTGGAGTTAACTAAACATCTTCAAGATAAAATGACACAATTTCTCTTTTATAAAGGTGAATATATCTTCTCGGAACTAGAGGCTATAGTCCAAGAGTTAGATTATGATATAATCGAGAAGAATCAAAGAAACTATCTATATATAAAGGGACAAAATGTGGTTTAAACTACTTATTTTAGTAATTGCAGGTGTAGCACTATACAGATTTTTTGGTGGTAAAGTGCCATTTTTAGATAAAGAGTTTTTAGACAAAAGTAAAAAAGTAAAAGAGGAAGAGTCTGACTTTGGAAAGATAGAGGCAACATCTGCATGTAGTGTTTGTGGAACTTATGTTACAGAAGAAGATGCATTAATCTATAAAAAGAGAACCTACTGTTCTACAGAGTGTTTAGAGAAGGCAAAGTAAACTATGAAAATTTTTGGACATGATTGGATAGAGAGTGAACGTTTTTATGCTATCAATAAAGTAAATGACATTAAGAAGACTCCTAGTAATGCACTCTTAAAAGTAGAGGGTGGTCTCTCTAACTCTTTGGAGCTTGTAAAGTATTGTAAGTCTAATGAGTTACGTTATGCAGTAGGGGTAGAGAGTATAGAGGAGGCGATATTTGCTAATTTACTTGATGCTACCTATATTTTATGTGAAAAAAAATTGGCAAAAGAGATTATGCCTATAGCTCAACACTATCTTTTTGATACACAAATTTTGGCGTATATTAAAAAAGATGAGATTGAAGAGATGGCTAAAGCTGGGGTTGATGGGGTTGTGATTGTCTATAGATAGGGTGTTTTTTTTACAATACCATATCTAACCCACGAAGCAACAGAACTGTTAACATCCCACCTGCGATACCTGCTAACACATCATCACCCATAACACCTAAACCACCTTTAACTTTACGGTCAATAACACCAATAAGCGATGGTTTCCAAATATCAAAGAGTCTAAAAGCTCCAAAGGAAGCAACAACAGCAGTCTCATAAGCATAAGGAAAGTTGACAATATCTACAGTAGGTAGAGCAAACATCAGAGTTATCCACATACCAGATACTTCATCTATTACAATGCTTTTGTCATCATGTGAATTAGTTAGTTTTTCATACTTATTAATCTCAAATATACCAATAATAGTAATAACTAGAGTCAACATAAAAAAGGTCTGCATAGGAATTATTTGTAAAATAAGTAAACCCACAACAAGAGCTGCAAATGAGCCTACAGTTCCAGGAGCTTTAGGAGCAAGACCTGTTGCTCCAAAGGTTATAAAAAGTCGATTTAAAGTCATAATATTATTCTCTTTTTTAGGTTAATGAGGTTGTTTGGTAGAGTCCCATTAAGTTTATGTAGAAATCCTCTTCAGTATGCTCCTCCATAAGCCCATCATTTGGCATAAGTGAATCATAAATCTTTTGAAGATTTTCAAATCTGTCTGGAAACATAGCACTTAAAATAGATGCTGAAACTTCACGTCTTACCAATATTGATGGTGGCATCATTCCCTCTTTAATTAGACTTAAAATAGATGGAGAATGGTAATGAATATGGTGATGTTGTCCATGAGGACAAGTTGTTGTACTTACTAAAGTTCGACACTTATTGCAGTATACATACTCTTCAAATGTATTTACCTCTATATCAATATCTTTTGTAGCATCAAATATAGAGTTTAGTGTATTGTTATCATAAAAAAGTCCAAGACCAGCATGATTTTTACCAATAACTAAACGGTTACAGCCATAGTTTTTTGCTACTAGTGCATCTAAAATGAGTTCATTATATCCAGCAAATATATATGAGTTTTCTAGTGGTACAATAATGACTTTATTGTTCGGTAAAAAGTTCTCAATAAAGGTTAAAATTGCATCATAACGTACATCATAACGTAACCCATCTTTTGTAAAAGGTTTTAGTAAAAATAGAACAACTAAATCAGATTGGTCTAGTGTCTGTCGGATTATACGTTCATGGGCTCGGTTAAGGGGGTTAGCTGCTAACATAAGTGCTGATACATTTTTTGCATTAACCTCTTTAATTTTATCTTGAACCATTTTTTTAGAAGCTGTAATAAGTGGATAATTGACTCTGTACTCTCCTGTAACAGCGATTCGTCCTAACCTTTTTATGGTACATTTAACCCCAGGATGTGACTCATCAGCTGTTCCATATATGCATTTTAATCTCTCAATAGGATCAATATGAAAGGTCTCTTCAACCGTTAATTCACCAACCTGTTTTCCTTCATTAAAGAGCTCAACTACATCACCTTTTTCTAAAGATTTTAGACACTCTTCATTTTTTTTACCACCAGGAGTTAAAAGAAATGGAAAAGGAAAAGCAACATCTTTATACATCTTTGTTTTACGTACTTCAATTGCCTCCTCTTGTGTCATCAGTGTCTCTACAGGACTAATAAGTCCCTCCTGCACCAATGCTAGAGTAGATAGTGCTTCAGCATCAATATGCAACTGATTATTTCTTTTTGAAGATGCCATATTTTTTCCTTTTCTCCCATAAACTTTTTCTTGATATACCTAATTTTTTAGAAAGCTCTGTATCTGGGTATTGATATTGAAAATTATTGACGATAAATTTAACATAATCATCAATAGTTAAAATCTCATTTTGGTCATAGAGCTTATTGTCTGTATTAATCTCAATTTGCTTATATGGTGTTTCAATATCTGAAGTAGTTGAGATAATAAAGTCACGTCCTTCAAGTATATCGAAAAGTTGTTCACGTTCACCCTTTTTGAGACTTTGCAAGTCAGAAATATATAGTAGATGTTTCTTATTCGCCTTTTCTATTTTATTTTTCCAATCTTTTGAGCTTAGAGGAACAAAAACTAGAACTCTATCTTTATCTTTTGCATAGGTAAAGGCTAGTTTATCAACCATTTTAATATAGTTTGTCAATATAACTAAAGGAGAGCTAATTTTATCTATATCGTTTTCAATATTAATATCTTGAAGCAGATACTCATGATACTCTTTATAGAGGTTTTTGTACTTCTTAAGAGTTTGATACTCTTTATAGTGCTCTATCTTCCTTTTCAACTCTTCAATAATAAAAGGCTTGACAATATAGTCATTTGCTCCTAGCTTAAGTGGTGCAGCAACAGTGTCATTGTTGATGTAAGAAACCATAAGAATAATAATCTTCTCTTTATATTTGGTAATCAATGAGTTAAAGTTTTGACCAGGCAAATTAGTAGAGAGCAGATAAGCATCTCCTGTACTTGTTGCCATTGCCTCTTTTACCGAGGAGTAAACTTCTGTCTCATACCCAGCTTGTCCTAGCTTAGCCGAGATACTCTGTGCCAAATAAAGTTCATTTTCAATTATGGTAATTTTCATTGTTGTGTCCAATCATAATAGTATAGTGTTGCAACTGCTTCAACAGCTACGCCCTCTTTTCGTCCAATCCAACCTAGTTTTTCAGCAGTTGTTGCTTTGATATTGACTAGATTAGGAGTAAGATTAATTAGTTTAGCAAGTCTAAATCGCATCTCTTTTTTATAGCTTAAAAGTTTAGGAGTTTGAGCAATAATGGCTAAGTCAACATTGCCTATTACATATCCTAAATCTTTTAATCTTTTTACAGTATCGAGCAACAACTCCTTTGAGTCAGCACCCTTATAGTCATTAGAGGTATCAGGATAGAACTCACCAATATCTCCCAAACCTGCCGCTCCAAGTAGAGCGTCAATGAGTGCATGAATTGCAACATCTCCGTCACTATGGGCTTTAAATCCAAAAGGTGAATCTATCTCAACTCCACAAAGTACCATCTGTTTGCCCTCTTCAAAGGGGTGAATGTCGATACCAAAGCCTGTTAAGGCACATCTTGAAGGTGGTTTAAGACAACTCATTTTAGAGAGGTCTTCTACTGTTGTAAGCTTGTGAGCTTTTGGTGAGCCATCTACAAAAATAACTTCACCACCAATAGAGGCTACAGCTGAAGAGTCATCTGTAAACTCTCTTTTAGACTCTAGTGCACTTTTTAGTGTTTGAGTACAAGAGAGTTGTGGTGTTTGGATTATTTTTGCCTCTTCACGGTTAACAGGAGAACCTTTCAAATAGAGTGTATCTACAACTTTAAGTGTAGGAACTACACAACTTTTGTTCTTTTTTGCTAAAACTACTCGCTCTATCATCTCTTTGTCAAGACAGCAACGAGCAATATCAGAAACTAGAACAAAAGCTGTTTTTACATCTTTAAGTGCATTGGTAAGAGAGGCTTGACGACTTGTTCCACCCTCTACTAGAGTGTACTCTGTAAAGTTAGACATAGCCATTATATCGTCCCTAGATGCAACAATAATGGTCTCTTTAAACTCATAAAGTTTTTGAAAATCATCAGCAACTTTGAGCCAAAGTGGTCTGTTGTCTATCCATAACCACTGCTTTTTAGGAGGCAAAGCAAAACGAGAAGCCGAACCAGCACCTAAAAGAATAAGCGTAATGTCACCCAATTCTATTTCCTTTTCTAAAGTGTAACTCAATTATACACTGGTAACCTTTAGTAACACTTTAATGAGCTATAAAGTAACAATATTTTTTTTTGAAAAGATTTTAAGCAAGGTTTTTGTTTTTTTTGGTGATATTACGTTTTTATCTAATAACTCCGAAATCATGGCGATTCCAGTTATATTTTCAATCTCAATAATCTCTTTAATATTGTTAATATTAATACCCCCAATAGCAACAATAGGAAAGTGTGAATTTTTTGCCCACTTTTTAAGATTTTTGACTCCTATAGTCTCATAGTCTACTTCTTTAGAAGTTGTTTTAAAGATAGGACCAATAGCAAGATAGCTAGGCTCAATCTTTAGTGCCATCTCTATCTCTTTTGTAGTGTGAGTGCTAACTCCTAGTCGTATAGCTGCTTGGTGTATTGCTTCTAGGTTAGCTACCTCTAAATCCTCTTGACCTAAATGTATGCCATAGGCTTTATGTTTTATGGCAAGTTGCCAATAGTCGTTAATAAAGAGTCTAGCTTTGTACTTTTCTGAAATTTTAATAGCCTCTTTAATCTCATCTTCTAAAGCTTTATCTTTTAAGTCTTTTACTCTTAGTTGGGCTGTTGTAATGCCTAGTTCATATAGTATCTTTAATTTATTGGCTCTATCTACTAGGGGGTAGATGCCTAATGGGGTAGTTCCACAATCTTTGAATCTCATAGTTTTTCTTTTTTAAATTAGGTATGTTGTCACTTTTTTTTCTTTGTTTCACCACAAAGAAAGAAAAGTAACCAAAAAAAAGAAAAGGTGAAAGGCTGTTGCTTATTTTTAATAGATTCTATTAAAAACAAGCTTACTCTACGCAAACTGATGCCAAAAAGGAGTCCCAACTGTAGGAGTAGATGGACTAGCAAACTCACGTTTTTGCATAGTTCCAGCTTCGTATCCTAAACGCCCTGCAATAATGGCATACTTAAATGCTTGTGCCATTTTTACAGGGTCTTGGGCTAGAGCAATAGCTGAGTTTAGTAAAACTCCATCATAACCTAACTGCATCGCCTCTACGGCATCACTTGGTTTTCCTATTCCTGCATCTACTATTAACTTTAACTCTGGAAACTGCTTTCTAATGGCTTTTAGATTGCTTGGATTCATAAGCCCTTGACCTGAACCTATTGGTGAACCCCATGGCATTAAAATCTTACACCCTACATCGGCTAAACGTTTTGCTACCACTAAATCATCGGTAGTATAAGGGAAGACCTCAAACCCATCTTTAACAAGAATCTCAGCAGCTTTTAGTGTTTCATAAGGGTCAGGTTGCAAGTTGTATTGGTCACCTATGACTTCAAGTTTTATCCAATTTGTCTCAAAGACCTCTCTTGCCATTTGGGCTGTTGTAATAGCCTCTTTGGCTGAGTGACACCCTGCTGTGTTTGGAAGAACATTAATCTTTAGCTCTTTAATAATCTCCCAAAAGTTATTACCCCCACCTTCACCTGCTGATTGACGACGAAGTGCTACAGTAACAATTTGGGCTTCACTCTCTTTAATTGCCTCTTCCATATTGGCAGGACTTGGGTAGAGGGCTGAACCTATAAGCATTCTACTTTTTAAGGTTTTTCCCCCAATCTCCCACTCATCACTCTTAACTCTTAACTCTTCACTCTTCATTCTAAATTATCCTCCTTGAACAGGTGCTAAAATATCTATAGTATCACCATCATGTATAATGGTCTCTTCATACTTTGCAATAGGTACAAATGTTGTATTTATGGCTACTGCAAAACCTTTTGTTTTGTACTCTAGTACCTCTATTAGTTGTTTTACATTTAGGTTCTCTTTTAGCTCTTTTATTTCACCATTTACTGAGATTTTTATCATGCTTTTCCTTTGTATTGACTACACAGTTTACTTGGGTATCAAATATTTTAATTGCTTTTATTACAATTTATAAATTCCTTCATTTAGTGCCTTCTCCACCACAGCAGGAGCTAACAGATACCCATGTCTATAGAGTCCATTAATACGCGTCAACCCCTCCTCATTCTCAATTCTTGGTAGATTATCTTTAAATGCAGGTCGACAGTTTGTCTCTGTGTTTACTACTCTTGCCTCTCCAAAGGTTGGGTGAACTGTAAATAGTGCAGAGAGTAGCTCTAGGCTTGAACGTACTGAGATGGGTGACATATCTTCTGTCTCTATCTCACTTGCTCCAATGATGTAGCGTTTAGAGTTAGGGGTTTGTGAGATTTTACAATCTTTACAATACTCCAAATCTATCCCCTCACACCCATTTCCACGAGGGACAATATAGATTTTATAGCGTGGGTGAAGCAGACGAGTAGGGCGTTTAATATCTATCTCTTTAGACTCAACCCAAATCACTTCACCTCTAACACCTCTTAAATCTTTAAAATACTCTTTTGCACCCAAACCACGAGAGTCAAATACCCAATCAAAATGCTCTGCTTTACCATCAATATAGATAGTTTTAGGCTCTAGTTTATCTACTTGTGTAAACTCTCTCCATGTAACATTTGGGTTCATGTCAAAGTAGTTAGTCGAAAAAGCAATAAAGCGTTGAGAGTCTACATGCCCTTCATCTTTTATGTAAAATGAGTGTTGATGTTGGGCAAGGTCTGGCTCTAGTTTGGCTAAGGCTTGGCTATCTATTAGCTTAATCTCTTTTGCCTCTTCTACTTTGCTTTTTAGTGTTCCAATAAAATGGTCAAGTTCGCTAACATCTTGTGGGTGGGCAGTGATGATAGTTCCTAACTCTTTAAAACCATCATAAACACCAACCTCTCTCATTAAATCGTTCCACAACTCAATAGAGCGTTTTCCATACTCAAAAATCTCCGATTCAGCAGTTTCGAGTTCTGCAAAAGGTGCTAACATTCCTGCTGCTGTAAACCCTGCTGCTGTGACTCCCTCTTTGCTCTCTTTGTCAAAGAGTGTTAGGGTGTGTCCCTCTTTTAGGAGGTTTAGGGCTAGGACTCTGCCTACTAGACCTGCTCCTACTATTGCTATGTTCATTGTTTTGTTTCCCCTTTTTTCCCTATTTCTCTTCGTACCGAAGCTCTAGCTTCGGTACGCACTATAGGTATTATTTTCTTAAAAGTTTTTTGCTCGTTCCCACCGTCTCGGTGGGAATGTATAGAGGCATTATTTTATTAAACAAGGTTTTTTTGTAAATAAAATTCAAATATGCATTCCCAACGAGGACGTTGGGAACGAGGAAGAGGGCAGACACGCTGGTCTGCCCCTACATTTTTTTAGACCTTTTCTAATTTATCTGCTTCTATGTAGACTTCGCTTCCCATCTCTTGGAACTTTTTACTCATCTTATCCATTCCTGCTTGAATCTCTAACTCATCAGCATAGTCTCGTACATCTGTTGAGATTTTCATAGAGCAGAATTTTGGTCCACACATTGAGCAGAAGTGAGCCACTTTTGCAGCCTCCATTGGCATGGTTTCGTCATGGTACTCTCTAGCACGTTCAGGGTCAAGTCCAATGTTAAATTGGTCAACCCATCTAAACTCAAAACGTGCTAAACTCATGGCATCGTCTCTAGCTCTAGCTCCTGGGTGACCTTTGGCAACGTCAGCAGCGTGAGCAGCGATTTTATAGGTAATTAGACCCTCTTTAACATCTTCTCTATCAGGAAGACCTAAATGCTCTTTTGGTGTAACATAGCAGAGCATCGCACAACCGTACCAACCAATCATCGCTGCACCAATTCCAGAAGTGAAGTGGTCATAACCTGGGGCAATGTCGGTAGTAAGTGGTCCAAGTGTATAGAATGGTGCTTCGTGACACACATCTAGTTGTTTGTCCATGTTCTCTTTAATCATGTGCATTGGTACATGACCAGGTCCTTCAATAATACACTGAACATCATGCTTCCAAGCAATCTTTGTTAAACGTCCTAACTCTTCAAGTTCGCCAAACTGTGCTTCATCATTGGCATCTGCTCCTGAACCAGGGCGTAGACCATCACCTAAAGAGAATGTTACATCGTAACGCTTCATAATCTCACAAATCTCTTCAAAGTGAGTATTTAAGAAGTTCTCTTTGTGGTGGTGAATCATCCATTTAGCCATAATAGCCCCACCTCTACTTACAATACCTGTTACACGTTTAGCTGTCATTGGTACATGGTGCAGAAGTAGCCCTGCATGAATGGTAAAGTAGTCTACCCCTTGCTCTGCTTGTTCAATGAGTGTATCACGGAACACCTCCCAAGTTAAATCTTCTGCAACTCCATTTACCTTTTCAAGTGCTTGGTAGATTGGTACTGTTCCAATAGGAGTTGGAGAGTTACGTAAAATCCAGTCACGTGTGGTGTGAATATTTTTACCTGTACTTAAATCCATAACTGTATCAGCACCCCAACGTGTTGACCATACCATCTTTTCAACCTCTTCTGCAATGCTTGAAGTTGTTGCAGAGTTACCAATGTTGGCATTGACTTTTACTAGAAAGTTACGACCAATAATCATTGGTTCAACCTCTGGGTGGTTAATGTTACATGGTATAACAGCACGACCCTCTGCAATCTCTTGGCGTACAAATTCAGGAGTAATTTTTTCAGGAAGATTTGCTCCAAAACTCTCACCTTTGAGACGCTCTTCTCTCTCTGGGTTAGAGAGGTACTCTTTTGCCATCTCTATATCTTGGTTTTCACGAATAGCAACAAATTCCATTTCAGGAGTAATAATCCCTTGACGTGCATACCAAAGTTGAGAGACATTACGACCTTTTTTTGCTCTAAGAGGAGTTCTAACAAGCCCTTTTGTTCCTGCTGTTACAAAGTCAAGTTGCTCATCAGTAGAGTAACCGTTATCTTGAGGAGCCATAATTCGCCCCTCATACTCCTCTACATCACCACGAGCTTTAATCCACTCTTTTCTAATAGCAGGGATTCCCTCTCCTACATCAATCTCAACAGTTGGGTCTGTGTAGACTCCAGAGGTATCATAAACTCTAATTTTGGTATTGTTAGAGAGGCTAATTTCTCGAAGAGGTACACGAATATCTTTATGAATTTCACCCTTTAAGTAGACTTTTTTAGAGGCAGGGAAAGGCTCTCTTGTTATAAGCTCATTTGAGGTGGTTAGTGTATCTTTGTAATTTTTTGTCATTGGTAAATCCTAAAATTGTATAATTTAGGAGGAGAAAGGTAGATAAATAAGATGTTAAACATAATCATTTACTCTTCTCTTCCTTACGCTGGGGTTATCCAGTTCAAGTTCTACGGGTTATTCTCAGCCAATTACTATTAGCACCCCGAGAGATGAATCCAATTTATACATGAAAAAAAATTAGATATTACTTAAAAATGTGTTATTTAGGAGTAAAATTATCGGATTTATTTGCTTAGATAGTGCTAATCTCTCCACGGTCAAGTTTTCCAAACCACTCTTTCCATAGAGCTT
Organism: Campylobacteraceae bacterium; assembly: GCA_027038275.1. Lineage (GTDB taxonomy): Bacteria > Campylobacterota > Campylobacteria > Campylobacterales > Sulfurovaceae > UBA1140. The sequence continues at coordinate 23,077 of JALVXC010000006.1, forward strand.
TATAGACAACTTTAAATGCTTCCAACTTCTTGTAGTTGACCCTTTTTTTAGTAAAGTAGGTACGTAAGAAAGTTGCCTCATCTCTTCTGTTTAGTTTAAACTCAATAATAATTGCAACTAGGTCAAAGTATCTATCACTCTTTCCTGCATACTCCCAATCTATAAACTTTATCTTTTTGCCAAATAGAATATTTCTAGGGTGTAAGTCGTTATGTCCTAGTACATACTCTGGTTTAAAGGAGTCAATAACTCTAAAGGCGTTGTGGACTTTTCTATGTTTGGGTTTAAAGTTTCTCTTTAGAGTATTTGGTTGTTGTTGGATTTTAATGGAGTGGAGTCTTTTTAGAGTAAGTGCTAATTTTTTAAGCTCCTGTTGAGTTAGTTTATTACGATGTACCCCCTCTATAAACTCACAAATCATTAAGTTGTTAGGTCTATCTAAAACAAGAGCCTTAGCAGAGAGTCCCCTCTTGTAAGCCATATTTTGAATCTTAAACTCTGCCTCTCTATGGTTATGATATTTGAATTTTCTAATTATGTACTCTTTTTGTGAGGTTTTAAGAAGGTAGTTTCTATTGCAGTGTCCTTGCTCTTTAAGTAGCGTATAAGAGAGTATCTTCTGATTTTGAAATAGTTGGTAGTTTGTAGATTGAGTCCATTTGATATAGTTATTTAGTTTTAATAGTGGCTTTGAAAATATCATTTAGTTTTATACAAAAAATAGACTTAATGATATATTAATATTATAAATATATTATTATATTAAGTTTATATTAATATAATAATATTATGGAGTGATTATAATAAATATGTTATTATATGTTGTGTTAAAAAATATTATAAATTATTTAAAAATTAGGAATATTATTATGAAAAAGAAGATTGCCATAGTCTCAAACCTCTCTTGGAACTTATATAACTTTCGTCTCTCATTAATGTATGCAATGAGAAATCAAGGATATGAAGTAGTAGCCATTGCTCCTTATGACCGATATAGTCAAAAGATTGTTGATGCAGGGTTTGAGTTTCATGATATTAAGATAAATGCACAGGGTATGAACCCTATTGAGGATTTAACAACTATTTATGATTTTTATAAGATATTTAAAGAGGTCTCTCCAGATGTTATTTGTCAATATACTATTAAACCAAATATTTATGGCTCTTTTGCTGCAAATATGCTTAATATTAAAATTATTAATAATATAGCAGGTTTAGGAACACTCTTTATAAAAGATAATACAGTCACTAAAATTGCTAAACTACTATATAGAGTCTCTCAACTCAAAGCTGATAGAGTCTTTTTCCAAAATAGAGAAGATTATAGATTTTTTACAGAAAAAGGGATAGTCTCTAAAGAGAAGTGCGATGTTTTACCAGGTTCAGGTGTAGATACTAACCGATTTAGGCCTCACTATAAAGTTCAAAAAGAGAAGATTAGATTCCTTTTGATAGCAAGAATGATTTGGGAAAAGGGTATAGGTGAGTATGTTCAAGCTGCAAGAGATATAAAAAAGCACTACCCAAATGTAGAGTTTTGTCTTTTAGGATTTTTAGATGTTCAAAACCCTAGTGCAATTACTAAAAAGGAGATGGATGAGTGGGTAGAGGAGGGTGTTGTAAACTACCTTGGTGTAAGTGATAGAGTAGATGAGGTCATAAAAAGTGCAGATTGTGTAGTTTTGCCCTCTTACTATAGAGAGGGAACTCCAAAGACTCTTTTAGAGAGTGGAAGTAGTGGAAAACCTATTATTACTACTGACAATGTAGGGTGTAGAGATGTGGTTGACCATGGAGTAAACGGCTACATTTGTGAGCCAAGGTCTTGGGAGGATTTAAGAGATAAAATTGAGATGTTTTTGGCTCTATCTCCCCAAGAGAAATTAAAGATGGGTCAAGAGAGCCGAAAAAAGATAGAACGAGAGTTCGATGAGTCTATTGTTATTAACAAATATTTAGAAGCTATTGGATTGAGTGATAGACTCGCTTCATCATCTCTAGCCACTCTTTAGGAAGAGTTGGCTTTTTGTTAGGCATAAGCCAATTTTGCTTTTCACAGTAGTAGATAGCATACTTGTCACTATATTTTAGGGCTTTGTATAGAGTCTGTTCAATATCTTTTACACTTGATTTGTCTAGGGTTGTAAACTCATCATAAGAGCTTTTTTGACCCTGATTAAATACCATAAATCCAATATTGACTCTATCTGCCCATCTCTCTCTTTCACTCTTTGGTACTACCCAATATCTATCTTCATCAAGGTTATTGTATTTGTCTTTTGCAATATCATGCTTTCGCCACTGGTAGGCATGAGCAAAATGTTCATCTTTTCTGTATTTATAGCTCTCTCCCATGTCATAAAGAGTTGCTTTGTCGTTAAGTCCTTGCTCTAACCCTGTAAATATAGCTCCATGAAACTCATTCTCTCTCTCTAACCCCATATCTATAACTACAGGATACTCTTTGTTTGAGTTGACATGAGCCAAAGATGGACCAAGGTAGACAAGTGTTACAAGATTTGGATAGGCTTTGGTCATAGCTGACATAATCTCTTCAAATCGTAGGGTAACTTCTGATAAATGCTCTTTAAATGAGTACTTAGGGTTACAGTAGGCATCTTTGTCTACCCATGGTGCTTGAGAGCCTTTTATCTCTGCTTTAGAGTATTTTTTTGGGTGTAAAAGTACCTCTTTATAGGTTGGGAATTTGTAGTTGACCATCTTTTTAGCCTCTTTGCTATATGGCTCATCATCGAAGACAATTCCTCTAAAACCCAAATCTCTACTAACCTTTGCTACAACTGCAAAGTTTTTAGCAACTTGCTCCCACGCTTTGTTGTTCCAAAAATCTGCTGGAAACTCAATATTAATTTGTAAAAAGTTCTCTTTTTGTTTGTAGAGTCCTTTTAGCCCTTTAACTTCTCTCCAAACCTCATCATAGGTAACCACTTGGTTCTTTTTCATAACACGATTTGTAAATGAGTCTCCTACAACAATAAACCCTGAAAAGGGAAGTTGAGAAATAGTTGAGTAGTTTTCAATAAGATTTTTTGCCATATGAGGATACCAACCATTTCCTTCTGCTAAAATAAGAAACTTTTCATTAGCAAAAAGAGTAGAAGAGAAGATAAAAAATATAAATATAATAGTTTTCATTTTATTAAACCTTTTTTTTCTCTTTATCATAGCATATTTTTGCTACTATTTTATTAACAAAAAATAATAAAAATAAATATAGGGGGTCAAATTGGTAGAAAATAGCTATTTAAGATATATACTAGCACTAATCTTTGCAACACTCTTTGTATATGTTATACCTTGGGTTGAACTATTTGGTGAGGAGTTCCATGATATTCCATTCTATATAACACGTATTATCTACCTAAAAGCTGGAGGAGATGAGGCTGTTTATAGTGGCATAGGTTGGTTCTTTTCTGAACCCTTATGGAAAGGGATAATTATTGCTATTGGTAATATATTTGAAGATTATCGTGATGTTCTTTATGGAATCTCTTTTTTTATAGTCTTTGTATATACATCTTTTCTTATAAAAAGAGTTGAGTTCTATGTAGCGATGATTTTTCTCTTTAACCCTATGATGGTACATCTATTTATAGAGCAGATACGTATCGCTTTTGCTTTTTCATTGGTATTGATTGCGTATGAGATATATAGAATTAACAGAGCATCACTCTATTTTGCATTACTACTTCTACTTATAGCACCACTTATTCATACTGCTATATTTGTCTTCTATGCTATCTATGCTGTTTTATACTATGCTGATAGTAGAGTAGAAGATAAGAAGTACTATCTTGTCTCTATTGGTATTGCTCTTTTTATAGCATTATTTATGAAGTATGGAGCTAATATTATTTTAATGATGGTTGGTGATAGACGTGCAAATTATGAAAAGGTTATTGAGTCAAGCTCCATTGCTTACTCTATAGCATGGTTTATTATCTCATGGATTTTAGCTGCCTTTGCAGAGTTTAAGGAGCATCAGAGCCGTATTGTGGTTGCTTATGCTATTACTGTTATGACCTTTTTCTTCTTCTCTTCTGTATTAAATATGTTTGCGGCACGTTTTGTTGCTGTGATTATGCCATTTATTATTATTGCTATTAGTTATCTGCCTAAACATTTTAAGCAGGGGACTTATCTGTTTTTGTTGGCTTATAATCTCTACTCGTTTAAATATTGGCTTAAATTGACACTGATATAAAGGATATATATGATTTTTTTAAAATGGATTAAACTACGAATACTTTTTTTTCGACGTACACTTATAGAGTTTTTTAATCGACTAATCTACCAAAAAGAGTCACAATTTATGTTGCATAGAATCAATGCACACCGTTGCCCCTATGAGTTTGTGCTCTTCTATAATGGTTTTGGTCGACTTCTTTTTATGCTTAAAGAGCTTATAGCACTTTTGAGTAACAATAGAGTCTTTAAAAAGTCTATTTTAATAGATGGTTTTGATGAGGTGGACTATAAAGAGCTTTATAAAGAGGGTTCAAACACTATTCTCTACCCAAAGTCACCAATGGTTCAGTTACAAAAAGAGAGAGTAGATGATGAGTTTTACGAAAAGATAGCTAACTCTTTTTTGTTAGCTTACAACTATGACAAGAGCGAAAAAGATATTAGCCAAGAGTGGGACAGAATATCAACAGAGTTTAGAAGACTCTTTTTTGACAAGAACAATAAAATTATAAAAGAGAACCTAGAGAACTTTAGAGGTGACCCTAAAATTTATAGTAAAATCTTTAATAACCAATACCCTTACATCAAAAAAGAGGAGGGCTACATAAAGAGCTACCTAGATGCTATCGATTTGGTCTTGGAGTATCACCGTTTTGCTCAAACAATAGATAAAGTTCGCCTAGCCTCTGTCTCTGAGAGTCTAGCAGGAAACTACCTAAGCATTAACTATAGAGGTAAAAAACTCAGTGAACAGCTTTTACAAAATTTGGTAGTGGCTAATGATATTGTAGAGAATGTACCCTTTTCAGATGAACGAAGAAATATAGTTTTAGACATTGGAGTAGGTTTTGGAGGAAGTACAAGAATCTTGAGTTACTACACTCCAAATACCACACAGATACTTTTAGATTTACCTGAAACTCTATTTTTGACAGCCTACTACCTAAGATATAACTTTCCAAATAAAAAAATAGCTCTTCTTGAAGATATATACTCTCATTTAGATAACCTAGAAGAGATTATTGAGGAGTATGATTTTATTGTTATTCCTCCTTTTGTTTTGGAGTATCTAAAAGATAAGAGTGTTGATTTAGTTATTAATGCCTCCTCTTTGGCATTTATGTCAGAGGAGTATCTGAATTTTTACCTAGAGGAGATAGATAGGCTTTTAAAAGATAGAGGCTACTTCTACTCTCTAAATACTACAGAGGATAATCCATGGGGTATTGGTTCGCACCATTGGGACTATAGGACGAACTATTTGACGCTTATGTTTAAGTATGATAATCGCTTTGCTTACCCTCAGTGGTTGGGGCAGAAGATAGAATAGTAAAAAAATATGTTAATTTTTATTAGAGTTTGGCTATACTTCATTTAAGAAAAATTTAATAATTTATAAGGAGTCTACAGATGGGACAGTCAGGAGACAATATAGAGGCAAAAAATGCAAATTGGAAATTTAACGGCTCAATGGTAGAGCATTTTGAAGAGCATGTAAGAAAATCAGTTCCTCTCTATGAAGAGGGGCATGAGCTTATTGTAAATTTGAGTGACTACTTTGTTAAAGATGACTCTATCTGTTATGAGTTAGGCTCTTCAGCAGGTACATTGACCAATAAGTTAGCAAAACGGCATGACTTTAGAGGTGCAAAATTTATAGGTATGGAGATAGAGGAGGATATGGTAAAAAAAGCAAATGAACTCTATGCTGCACCTAACCTCTCTTTTGTCTGTGAAGATATGAATACAGCAACTTTTGAAAATGCAGATTTGATTGTTTCGTACTATACTATTCAGTTTATTCACCCAAAACTTAGACAGCAACTTATTGACAAAATTTATGAGTCTCTAAATTGGGGTGGGGCGTTTATTCTCTATGAAAAGGTAAGAGCTAATGATGCTCGTTTTCAAGATATAATTACAAATCTCTATATGGAGTATAAACTAAAGCAGGGTTATAGTGCCGAAGAGATTGTCTCTAAAGCTAGAAGTCTAAAGGGAGTTTTAGAGCCATTCTCAACAGAGGGGAATATTGATATGTTAAAACGAGCAGGGTTTGTAGATATATTGAGTGTTCAAAAATATATGAATTTTGAGGGATTCTTAGCTATAAAATAATGAAAAAAGAAAAACAACTTACCACTCTTCAACGCCTTGGTGACAACTTTGTATCTCTTGTTATTTTACAAGTTGTCAACTCTGTGTTGCCTCTATTTTTGATACCATATCTTCTCTATACTATAGGGATTGAGAAGTTTGGTATCTTTAGTTTTGTTATGGCAATTATAATGTATGGGGTCAAGATGAGTGACTACGGCTTTGACCTATCTGCTACCTATCATATCTCTTTACATAGAGAAAATAGCTCTAAAGTTAGTGAAATCTTCTCTTCTGTTTTGAGTATTAAGTTTTTAATAGCCATAGCCTATATTATAGCTCTTACAATTTTACTCTTTTTTATAGATAAATTATATATTTATAAGGAGCTTATATTTATCTCTTTTGGGGTACTATTTGGTTATCTGTTTAACCCTATTTGGCTCTTTCAGGGTATGGAGAGAATGAGATATATTATGTATCTAAATGGTCTCTCTAAGTTAATCTTTTTTATATTGGTTTTTATCTTTGTCAAGAGTGAATCTGACCTCTATTGGTTAGTAGTTTTAAAGAGTCTCTCTACTTTAATTATAGGAGTTGTTGGTATCTTTGTTGCTATAAAAAACTTCAATCTAAAGTTCTCTTTTCAGCCAAAGAGTAGGCTACTTTTTTACTTAAAAGATAGTTGGTACATTTTTACCTCTAAGTTTGCTGTTGAGTTCTATACTACACTAAATATTGTTATATTGGGTTTCTTTGTTACCCCTTTGGTTTTAGGGTACTATGCTGTTAGTGTTAAGATTATTCATGCCATTGGAAATCTGCTTGAACCATTAACTAGAACAGTATACCCATACTTGGTAAAGTTATATAAAGAGTCAGTTAAAGAGTATATTAAAAGAAATATACAATTAGCCATAGTCATATTTTTAATTATGCTTCCTATCACCTTTGGTGTTTGGTACTTTGCAGAGGATATTTTAAGAATTATTACAGGAAAAGAGGTTGCACAACTAAATATAGATATTTTACAACTCTTCTCTATCTCTTTAATAGTCTATCTCTATGGTACGCAGTTTACCAATATTTTAGTTACTATTAAAGAGGCAAAAGTTTTAAATAAGATACTCTTTTTATCGGCTGGAATAAATATTGTATTTTCACCCATATTGGTCTACTTTTTTGGAGTTATGGGGATGGTCTCTTTAAGTGTTTTTATTGCTTTTTTTATGATGGCTCTTAAGGCTTATTATCTTTTTGATTTTTTTGGGAAAGAGTTATAACTTACTACACTTTAGAGAAAAAAACGTATCCTCATAAACCTTTTGATAGGTCTCCAAAAATAGCTTTTGAGTATAAAAGGTGTTGACCCTCTTTAGGGCAACCTCTTGTGCCTCTCTCCATCGCTCTTCATTGCTAAGTAGTTCAATGTAGCCATTGGCTAAAGCCTCTGCATCGGCAATAGGACAGACTACTCCTGCACTCCCTAATGCTCTATCTTCCTCATTCTCTCCACCATAGATAAGCTCTCTACATGAACCAACATCTGTACTAACACAAGGAACTCCTGCAGCGAACCCTTCTAAGATAACCAAAGGCATTCCCTCACTAATAGAGGTTAGAGTCAAAACTCCACTTTGAGGTAGAATCTTAGAGATGTCTTGAAAACCTAAAAACTTAATACTCTTTTTAAGGTCAAGTATCTCAATAAGCTCAAAACACTCTTGGGCATACTCCTTCTCCTCATCAGCAGGACCTACAACCCAAGCCTCAACATCTGGTAGAGTGTTTGCTGTAATCCGAATAGCTTGAATAAAGGTCTTAATATCTTTAATAGAGACCACACGCCCAATAAGGGTAATGACTTGTGGAATACCCTCTGGACGATTCTCAATGGTCTTACCTAGCTTTTCAATGTCTACCCCATTAGGAATAACACGACACCGTTTAGGGTCAGCCCCATAGGCAATCTGCACCTCTTTAGCCACCCCATAGAGTGACAAAATAGGATTGGCACGGCTATAGCTCATCTTTCCAATCCCCTCAAAAAAGCGTACCCACATACGCTGAATATAGTTAGTCGAAGAGGTATCTCTAAATATATCTAGCTTAGAGTAGAGATTGAGTGAAGATGATATAAGGTCTATCTTTCTCTCTTTGGTGTAGATACCATGTTCGGTCAATATAAAGGGTTTGTTGGTCTCATTTGAGATTAATGCCGAGAGAAACCCTGCATAGCCTGTTGATGGAGAGTGGATAATCTCTCCTTTATCTTTTAGCATCTCTGCTAGTTTAGCCATCTTCCAAATAGGTGTATGGATACTTCGTACCGACCAAAAGTAGTCCAAAAAGGAGAGGTCACTAGCATTTTCTTGGTTCATATTGCAGATAAAATACCACGCCTCTTTACTGTAGAGAAAAGTGGACTCATCTATTTTGTTAAGATAGAACTCTAATCTTTTAGCCTCTTTAGGGAAACTCTCATTACTTTGCTCCTCTCTAAACCATCTATAGAGTCTCTTTAGCTCTTCAAAATCTTCTACTGAACCATTAATCTCTTTTATAGGTGGTTTCTCCTCCTCATCAAACATAAAAAGCTCTACTGCATAGACTACATTTTCAGGAAATGCATATAGGGGCTTTGGTGGGTAGTCAGCCTTTCTACTCCCAATAAAGGCTATGCCAAACTTATATTGAGGTAGTCCTGTAATAAGCTGTGCAATCCATGAAGAGACCCCACCACGAACATAGGGGTATGTCCCCTCACAAGGTATTAAGATGTCAGGTTCACCAATATCGTGTAAAATCTTCATGAGCTACTCCACATCTTTGCAAGTGGTTTTAGACGAATATCAATCTCAAAGTGTTCATTTGAGATATATCTACTCACCTCATTGTATCTCTTCTGTTCAAACCTAATCTCTGCTAAAAAGGTAGAGATAGCCTCTTTTGGTATACCCAACTCAACAGCCTTTAAAAAAGCCTCCTCTGACTCTTGGAAGTTCTTGTTAAAGAGGTGAATCTTTCCTAAGAGTATATAGGCTTGTGCATGGTTTGTTATGTGTGTTAGGGTATCTTCTATCTTTTTGGTGTAGAATCCAGAGAGTTTGTCACTAGCTACTCCATGGTAGATAAACTGCCAATAGGTCAATGCCAACTCATAGAGGTGTTGGTTTTTCTCTTTTTCATCTGAAGAGTTCTCTATCTTCTCTTGTATCTCTTTTATTTGACTATTTAGCTTCTTCTCAAAAGAGGATATAAGAGCAAAAGCATAGAGTCGTGTCTCATCGGAGCTATCGGCTAGAAACTTTTTTATCTTGCCAATATTCCCTTGGGCATTACTATCATATAGGATACGTAGAGACTTTATCTTCTCATCGGTAGATATAGCTTTTGTATGCTCACCCTCTATAGTTAAAATCCCCTCTTGAAATTTACTATTGACTAGAGGAAACTCTGAGAGGTGCTCTTCAAAAAAGACCATCTCATAGTCTGGTTGACTCTCTCTGCTTGTTGCCCACGAAAGACCAAATATCATCATAACTAAAGTAAGTAAAATGCCAATGTAGAGTAGTCCAACGTTTATAACCACAAAAAATACAAAGACCTCTTTTTTATAACGCTTAAAACGTTTTGGCATAAACTGAACAAGTAAAAATGAGACTACAACCCAAAATAGAATCTCAAATAGAACAAAGTAGAGCAGGGTATGGGGGCTGTTTTGCTCTAAAAGGTAAGAGGAGATAGAGCTAAAGGCAATAGTGTCAAGCACAACCAAACTCCTCTAATAGAGAGTTAAAGTTGCGAACACTTGTATGTTTTCTCTTTAACTCTTTATAATCTTTTAGCGAGAGATGCTCCTTTAGAGCTTTGTCAAATTTACGCATTCTAAGCCGATTCTCTAAAGCATACTCCAACTCTTTTGACTTTTGAAACATAGCAGGGTTAGACACAAAAGGAATCAAAATAAAATGAACATATCTATCTTTACACTCTAGGGCAATATATTGGTCAAGAATCTCTAAGATTTGATTGTTATATAGAAAGTCTGCTATCTCTAGGTGTAGATTTCTGTTTGTTGTAGCCATAATGTAGATGCGACTATCAATCTTAAACCCATCTAAGATATTTTTGAGTCTTATCACCTCTAATTTAAAGTTAATAATATCTTGACGCTCATGGTTTCCACTCTCTAGGGCAACCTTTTCCTCTTGTCTATTGACAATTCTATCTAAAGAGGCACGTTTTTTATACTCTGTCCATATGTAATTAAAGACAACATTGATTTTTAAAAGAGTATCTTCATGGTAAAAGAGAAATGGAATATCTTTAACAATTAAAATGGCAATAACATTATCACTCTTATCTATGAATGGAACAGTATAGAGATAAGAGGTCTGCTCTTTGTTCTCTAGGTCATTTAGATAGACGGCTCTCTTTTGTACAATTGCCTCTTGGACTAGTCTGTCGTTTGGGTCAATCTGCTCATCTATATTGCCAATAGATGCAAAAGCATTATGTGGTTTACCCTTTTTTACCCTCCAAATCATGGCAGAGTTAACCGAAAAAAACTTTTTAAGTATACGTAGAGTATTTTTAGCACTCTCTTTGGGTGTATTGTGTTCAGAACTCTCCAAAATCTCTGTAATAACAAATCGAAATGAGGCAGGTTGTATAATGTAGATAGACTCTAACTTATCGTGAGAAATCTTTAACGTAAAAAAGGCATTAGTTAGCTCTTTGAGTCTTAGTTGTAGGTAGTTAGTTTTTATCTTATATTTATCCATCTCACTATGAAGATTGGAGAAAAAAAGACCAAATAGAAATACAAAAAATAGATTCTCCAATAGTACTGAGGTAAAAATAGGGTCATCTTTATAGCCAAAAAAGGAGACTACAGCAAAGTTTGTCCACATTAAAAGCCCCATATTAAGACCATAAAATAGTGTTACAATAGCTAACCATAAGATAAGAAATGAGAACTCATAATGGACTAAAAGTGGGTCATTTTTATCAAAAAGATATCCACTTATAACAATAATAGTAGAGAGACTTATGACCTCAAAAGCTTGAATAAATGGTGATTGTCGTTTAAGTGTCATGGACTAGTCTGTAAATTTTGGAATAAGCTCACTAGCTATCTCTTGGGCAACAACTCCAATAGACTTGTTCCCCCAACCACTCTTAGCACCAATACTATTAAATAGCACCTTTCCACTATTTAACTCAATAATCTTTATGCTATAGCTAACTACTGGTTCACTATCTACGCCAGATTTATAACGCCACTCTTGAACCTCACCTGTTATCAGATAGTCAGCTTTTAGCTTTTTTGCTTTTTGGGTCTGCTCTTTTAAAAATGCTATTTTACTCTGTTTAAGTGATTTTTGTTCATCTCCATCAACCAAGGAGATTACAGATATATTTTTTTGTGATAATACAGACTCAACAATAGAAGCACTCTTAAGCCCTGCCATAGGTGTCTGTGTATAGTTCCAAAAAGAGCCAATTGCATAGATTTTATTATGTGAAAGTTGAACACTCTCTTTATGAACTATAGAAGAACAAGCCATAAAAAGTAGTGTAAAAGAAAGGGTTAAAATTTTTAACATAAAAGAAAACTCCCCTATAAAATAATTAGTATTTTTATTTTATAGAGTTAGACTTAATATTTTAATAAAAATTTAATTTAATATAGAATTATATGTTTTTTATCTAAAACTTTGTAACATAAAGCATAAAACTGACTACTCCTCTTCACTCTCTTTTATCTCATTTGTATCCATGGTTAACATACTTGTAATTCCAAGAGCCTCTTTAACTTTTGCCTCTATCTCATCACGAAGTTTTGTATCTTCTTTAAATTTCTTTTTAACATTCTCTTTTCCTTGTCCTAGTTTTCCCTCTCCATAAGAGAACCAAGCTCCTGATTTGTCAATAATATCAAGTTTAACCCCATAGTCAACAAGCTCTCCCTCTTTAGAGATACCCTCACCAAACATAATGTCAAACTCAGCTTGTCTAAATGGTGGTGCAACTTTATTTTTAATAACTTTAGCTTTTACACGGTTACCAATTTGAGCTTCACCCTGTTTTAGTGTAGCAATTCTTCTAACGTCTATTCTAACAGAGGCATAGAACTTAAGAGCATTTCCACCTGTTGTAGTCTCTGGAGAGCCGTACCCCATCATTCCAATCTTCATACGAATTTGGTTAATAAAGATTACAGTAGTATTGGTTTTGTGTAAAACACCTGTAATCTTTCTAAGAGCTTTAGACATAAGACGTGCTTGTAGTCCTACTTGCAGGTCAGCCATCTCCCCCTCTATCTCTGCTTTTGGAGTCAAGGCAGCGACTGAATCGACAACAATCACATCAACAGCACCAGAACGAGCTAATGTCTCTAAAACATCAAGTGCTTGTTCACCGAAATCTGGTTGAGAGACTAAAAGGTTCTCTACATCTACACCTAAGTTTTTAGCATAGAGTACATCAAGAGCATGTTCTGCATCTATAAAAGCACAAACTTTTCCATCTTTTTGAGCAGAAGCTGTAATCTGAAGTGCTAAAGTGGTCTTACCTGAACTCTCTGGTCCATAAATCTCAATAATCCTACCTTCTGGTACACCACCAATTCCTAGTGCCATATCGAGTCCTAAAGAGCCAGTACTAATTGCTGCAATTGGTTCTATGACCTTGTCACCAAGTCTAACTACTGTTCCCTTCCCAAATGTTTTATCTATCTGTTTTAGTGCCATATCTAAGGCTTTTTGTTTACTTGCATCCATTGCCATATTGAACTCCTGTATAAATTATTATCTTATTGATATTTTAGTGAAATTTTTTGAAATGACCTAGAAATATGTCAAATTGTAATATTTTTTTGCAATACTATTTTATATTTGCTTTTGATTATAATTGAAACACCTTAAAATAATCTAAATAAAAACAGCTTAAATATACTATTTTTAATATTTTATTAGCTTATAATAAATATGATTTATTATTATAAAGGAGATAATTATGAGAAGAGTAGGATTATCGTTAATCGCACTTTCAGCACTTTTAACAGCAAGTGAGTTTCAGTATGGTTCAGGAACTTTTAACTTAAATGGTGGTTTTACACAAGGGGTATCAGGCTCTATAAGTGATGATATAGATACCTACTCTTTAGTTGAGCGTCATAGTAATGTAGCTGGTTCAAAGTTTTTTTATGGTTATGATGCTATGTGGATGGACTCAAAAACATTAAAACAGGCTCAACAGGACAATAACAACTTAGTTGGTCAAACAAATAATCTTATGCCTAGTTCATCTCCTTTTACTATTCCTTCAATGGATTACCGTGTAAAGGGTTTAGATGCAAATATAAGAGTTGGGTATGATGTGTTACATGAAAATGAAGATAACTTTTTAGGTTTAGCTCTACTTGTAGGTATATCTATTCCTTGGGTAGATAGTACAAGCTCTTCAGACTCCTCTTCAGATAACAATGCAAATTTCTCATTGGAGAGTAAAGGCTCATCTTTAAATCTGAAAAATCTTTTTAAAGATACAAAAACATCTTTTATGACCTATAAAATAGGACCTTCTATTAGTTTTCAAAAGTCATTAAATAAAAAAGTCTCTCTATATGGTATAGGAAGTATTGCCTATCAAACAGGATATATAAAAAATGACTATATTGACTCTGAATTTTCTGTGAATGGTACTTACCAAGAGTTAAATGCTGGTCTCTACTTTACTCCATTTACTGAAAAATATAAGTTAGGTTTCTTGACTCTAAGTCCAAGACTCTATGCTACTCTAGGCTATAAATACTCAAAGTGGGATATAGACGATGTTACAGTAGATGTATATAATAACTCAGTTAAGGTTGAACCTCTTATGATGAAATTTGGAATGGATAGCTCTGTAGGTTATTTTGGAGTTGGTTACTCATTCTAATTTATAAATAGACCCATGGTATTTATAGGTATTTACTCTTTGAGTGCCATGAGATGGCACTATTTCTCTATGTTATGGTTAGGTACTTATCTCCTTTAATATTTTCTCTTTTAATTTAAAACTTCTATTACATAATTCTGCCATCTCTACATCATGTGTAACTAAAATAAGAGCTGAATTATTTTTTTCTATATATTCTAAAAGAACCTCCATTACAAGCTTTGCTGTCTCTTTGTCTAGGTTACCTGTAGGCTCATCAGCAAAGATAACTTTAGGCTTTTTAGATAGAACTCTAGCAATAGAGACGCGTTGCTGTTGTCCACCAGAGAGTTCACCTATCTTTTGAGGCATAAGCTCTTTTATCTCTAAACGTTCTAAAAGGTCATTATCAATTTTCTCTTTTGAGAGTATGGTCGCTATTTCAATATTTTCCAATGCTGTCATACCTTTAAAAAGATAGTGAGCTTGAAAAATAATTCCTAAATTATAACGCCGTAACTCTTCAATTTGCTCTTCATTTAAGGAGTAGATATTTTTACCTAAAAGTGTAACATCACCTCTATTTGGCTTAATAAATGTTGAGAATATATGTAATAGAGTTGATTTTCCTGAACCACTACGACCAACAATGGCAATACTCTCTTTCTCTTTTAATTCAATGTTAACATCAGAGAAGAGTTCATAGTCAAATTTATGTGCAATATTTTTAGCTGTTAATAGTGTTTGGGACATTTTAGTCTCTTTATAAATAAGATAGAGGGATTATATAGGAAATTTGTTTAGAGAGGGATTGTTGTAGGGGCAGACCAATGTGTCTGCCCTTAAAGGAGAAAGTTACGCCATCTGTTTTGCAACTTCTGCTGCAAAATCTTCCTCTTCTACCTCAATACCTTCACCAACCTCAAGTCTAATAAACTCAGTAATCTCTGCTTTACCATTAGAGATTTTTGCAATATACTCTCCAACAGTTACAGAGTCGTCCATAACATACTTTTGGTCAAGAAGTGCAAGTTCTTGGTCAAGAAGAGTATTGTCAGAGATAAATCTCTCTAATTTTCCAGGAACAATTCTGTCCCAAATTTTTTCAGGTTTACCCTCTGCTTTTAATTCAGCTTCAATAGCTTTTTTAGCCTCTTCAAGGATTTCATCTGTAAGTTGTTGTCTACTAACAAATTGAGGTACATTTTTAAGAGGTTTCCCAAGTCTAGTCAACTCTTCATTCTCTTTTTTAACCTTTTCAATTCTACCAGCAGTCTCATCAGCTACAAATTGAGGGTCAAAATCTTTGTAAGATAGTGTACTTGGACTCATAGCAGCTGCGTGCATTGCAATATTTTTAAGTTCACTTGCTACTTTTTTTGCAGTTTCGGCATCTTCACACTTTGCACCAAGAAGTACAGCTACTCTTGAATTTGCATGAACATAACCATTAATAGCAAAAGTATCATCATCTGAGCTAATCATACCAGCACGTCTTACAACAAGGTTCTCTCCAATCTTAGCAATTTGTAAAGAGAGATACTCTGAAAAAGGTTGTCCGTTAATAGTAGAGTTATTGATTGCGTCTGCATCTGCTAAGTTGTTATCAAAGGCATGTTTTGTAATCTCTGCTACAACACCTTTAAAGACATCATTTTGAGCAACAAAGTCTGTTTGAGAGTTTACCTCTACAATTACTGCTTTATTGTCATCTACCTCTACAGATACAACACCCTCTGCTGCAACTTTATTCGCTTTTTTAGCAGCGGCACCTAGACCTTTTTCTCTAAGCCATGCTACAGCTTCATCAAAATCACCATCTGTAGCAGCTAGAGCTTTTTTACAGTCCATCATACCTGCACTTGTAGTCTCTCTTAATTTTTTAATATCTTTTGGTCCAAAGTTTGCCATTTTTTATGCTCCTGCTCCAACTAACTCTTTTGCTTCTGCAACTGCTTCTGCTTTTACTTTTGCTTCTACTGCTTCCTCTTCACTCATTGCCGCTATTTGTGCAAAAGTTGTAATTCCTGCTGCATATAGGCTCTCTTGACCTACTTTACCAATACCTGTAAGCTTAGTAAGGTCATCTCTATCTTTTTCTCCATCAGCTACAGCCTCTTTAACAATCTCTTTAACCTCTTCTTCAGATGGTGTAGATGTCTCTGACTCTTCTGATTTAGCCATCATAGCTTCTGCAAACTCTGCATCAGCTGCTGGTGCATCTTCAGTGGCAAGACCCTCTTTCTCTGCTAATTCAGCTTTACCTTCAATAATTGCCTCTGCCATCTCTTTACAGAATAGGTTAATTGAACGAATAGCATCATCGTTTCCTGGAATTGGGTAGTCTACAACATCAGGGTCACAGTTAGTGTCTAGTGGTGCAACAACTTTCATTCCTAATCTTCTTGCCTCTTTAACAGCAATATGCTCTTTAACTGCATCAACAACAAACATCATCTCTGGAAGTTTTTTCATGTGTCTGAAACCTTCAAGATAAGAGGCAAGTTTCTCTTTTTTTCTAATAAGCATAAGAGCCTCTTTTTTAGTTAAGAGGTCAATCTGTCCATTCTCTTCCATCTGCTCAATGATTTCTAGTTTTCTAATAGATTTTTTCATTGTAGGGTAGTTTGTTAACATTCCACCTAGCCATCTTGTAGATACATAAGGCATTCCACATCTCTCAGCATGTTCTTTAACTGCTGAACGTGCTTGTTTCTTTGTTCCAACAAAGATAATTGTTTGACCCTCTGCTACTGCTTCTTTTACTACATTATATGTGTATTTAAAATATCTAAGCGTCTTTTGTAGGTCAATAATATAGATGTTTTTTCTCTCACCAAAAATAAACTTTTTCATTTTTGGGTTCCATCTTCTAGTTTGGTGTCCGAAGTGTACACCACACTCTAATAAATCTTTCATTGTTACCATATTTTGCTCCTTGCAAAAGTCCAAAAATAGATAGTAAAACTATATATTTTAAGACAAAAATAGAATTTTTAGAGACCGTAGTCTATAGGTTTATTCCACTGTAGCCCTTAACGTTAAGTTTAACGCAACCGTTCAAGGATTAACTACATGAGAATTTGCTTGTAAAAAAGCTTGGAATTATATTCAAATTAGCTTTAATAGTCCATTAAAAAATAGATTTAATTTTGGTATGGCTGATTATTTTAACAGGTGTAGAAAAACTCTACATTTTAAATATTTATTCAAAAAAAGAGATAGAATAGTTAGTTATTATTTCTTAAAAAAATAGATTTAAACGTAATAGTAAATAATTATTATGAAGATAATAAAAACTGTTATTCTAACCATAATAATTAGCTTAAAAGCTAAAAAAAATAGCTTTCTTCCCTTAAAATAGTTATAAATTAATAACTGTTTTTGTAATATTTTTTATACAAATACTTTACGCCAAGGACTCTTTTTATGAAACAGCAATTTATGGACGATTTACAAAAAATATACGACGAACTTCAAGTAAGACAAGAGGAGCTAAATAGCTACTATCAACTTTTAGATGGTGAGCATAAAGAGGCTTCTTTAGTGGTAGAAAAATTTTTAAGCCAAATGGAGTTACCTGTCACTAAAGAGACACAGATGGCAGGATTGACACGTTTAGTAAATCTTCGTGAAGATGCCTTGGAGCAGGTGTTACAAAAAGAGGGCTTTTCTAAAGAGGAGATTGTTGAAAAGAAAGAGATAGCCTACCTCTTTGTTAAAGATATGCACTTGATGCGTCATGAGTATTTTATTGCTTGGATAAAGTCTGAAAATCTCTTAACACCATTCTACAGAAAACTTATAAAAGGTGTTCATCTTATTGGTGAGCAGATAAGCAATTGGCAGTCAGCTTGGACAGCAAAGATTATAAATGGAGTCAACCAAGAGCTACTTAGAGATTATAATGGAGATGAAGAAGCTATTTTTAAAATGTTACAAGATGAGCATCTGCTCGACTTAGCTCCTAATGGTGAAGTGGGTGATCGTTGTTACTCTATTTTAGAAAAAGATGAAAATGGTAAGTATCGTTCGGTTGCTTATGTAGATGCATTTCCTAATGAGGTGGCTTCTGTTGTGTCGGCTATAGAGGATTTAATAGAGGAGTTATCACTAGAAGATGACCAAGTATTTCAACAAAAGGGGCAGTGGATTGTCTATTTGATTAAGATTAAAAGAGCGTTAGCACAGTCTCAACCTCGAAAGCTCATTGAGTATTGGGCAGAGGTTGATAGAGCGTGGATGCGAATTACAACTCCATTGCAGATGGGTCACCCTTTGGAGTACTATGAAGACCACTTTAGAAAAGCAGTTGCGCTAGAGTGGGACTTACGAATTGTAAACCCTAAACTTCAAAGTAGTTCAGTAACAAGAGAGAATATTAAAGCATTTGCTTCTAAATTGGCAGAAGATATTGAGGGTGATGTGGAGTCAACTCTTGAAAAAAATCTAACACAAGTTGATGAGACTCAACTTTACATTGGACAACCTGTTCTCTACTATGGAGCTGAACTCAATGGACTCTTCTCTGCACAAGTTGTTCCTAACGATGAGCAGGTATCAGCAGAGTGTGGTAAAAAAATCTTTGCATATGCCGATTTTGTAATGCAGAGTAAAAAGGCAAAACCAATTATGCAACTTGCAGTAGATACTTTTGGCTTAGAGTTTGTAAAAGAGCAGAGAGATTTAGTAGAAAATAGCCCTGAGTTGTGGCAAAAAATCTATGACTACTCAACTATTGGTCATGAGTTTGGGCATATTTTGTGGGTAGACTCCGATACAGAGACAACAATGAATGGTAGTGGGCAGTTTAAAAATATAGAGGAGTTTAAAGCAACTACAGGTGGGCTAATGGCATTTTTTAAAAATGAAGATGACTCTTTGAAAAAACATATAGTAGATGATTTAGTAAGTCGTGCTGTAGGTTTGATGGCTTGGCGTGAAGTTGCTGAAGTATTGCCTTACTACTGTGAGGGGTTAATTCATTTGAGTATTTTGTTTAACTCTGGAGTCATAAGTTATAGCGATAAGATAGAGATAAACTATAGTAAGTATAGTGAAATGAAACAGGCATATCAAGAAGCATATAGAAGTTTAGCACAGCACTATATTGATAGAGAGGATGCTTCTTTATATTTGGCAAAATATACTCAAAAAAAGGAGAGTATATATTTGCCAAAAGAGGAGAATATTTTAACTTTTGTAGAGAACTACTATGAGAAATATAAGGAGATTGGGCAAAAAATCTATTTATAATTGTTGCTTTTTAACTAAATATAATATTTTTTTCACTATTATTCCACATTTGATTTTATTGATAATAGGAAGTGTAGAATGAAATCTTTACAAAAGTTACTAATAGTTGTAGTTTTAACACTACTTTTAGTCGCTGTCCAACTCTTTTTGATTAAGAGTAAAAATGGAGATAGCTATTACTCTTTTTTACTACATCCACTTAGTGTTGTAAATAAAAAAGGCTCTTATCAGAATAATCTTCTAATCACCTCTCTTTTAAAGCAAGTTAATAAAGAGAGGCTAGTATATCGTAATTCACATTTTATTAACGAATGTTTAACTCTTTTAGAGAGAGAAGAGATTAAATCTAAGGAGAGGATTCATAAAACTATTCGCAGTAAAATTGAACAGAATGCAAAAAGATTTTTAGGTTATAAATATGTTTGGGGAGCAACGGGACCAAATAAGTTTGACTGTTCAGGATTTACACAAAAGGTCTTTAAAATAGTTGGAATAAATCTGCCTCGTGTCTCAAGAGAACAGGCTAAAGTAGGGAAATATGTTCCATTTGATGCGTTAAAAAAAGGTGATATTATCTTTTTTGATACAAAGCACAAAAAGACAGGGCGAGTTACCCATGTTGGTATCTACCTAGAAGATGGAAAGTTTATTCATGCAAGTTCTGGTGGGAAAAGAGTTATGATTACAAGTTTTAAACGAAAGACTTTTTATAAAAATAGATTTCTTTGGGGACGACGTATTATTTAAAAGATAGCTATCTTATGATAGCATATTTTATAAAGTCACAAAGACATCTAAACTCTCTGTTTTTATTGAGATGTTTAATATATTGGGCATAGGTCATCTTCTGTTCACTTAGATATGACTCTAGGTACTCTAATGCCGCTTCAATATCTATATTCTCCTCAATCTCTCTCATAATATTATAGAGAGGTTCTATCTTTTTAATAACTACATCGGGAGCCTGTTTCCCATAAGCCACATAAGAGATAATTTTGTTATCTCTATCTTTTTGAGGTTTGATGGTTATGAGTGTCCAGTAGTAGTGTCCATCATTTGTTTTATTTTTGATAACAGCTTGAATAGGTAATCCTTGAGAGATAATAGACCATATAATTTTAAAAATACTTTTTGGCATATCAGGATGTCTTACAATACTATGTGGTTTATGAATGACTTCTGAACTTCTAAACCCATTGACCTCTAAAAATGTTGGATTACAGTAAACAATATCGCCCTTGGTATTGGTACGGCTTACAATAACTTGTTGGGTTGCACATTTTATCTCATTTCTTATTTTTTTACGTTTACCCATCTCTTATCCTTGATAAATTAAAACTATATTATATATTTATATTATACTTTGTTGGTAATTATTAATTGATTAAATTAGAGATAAAATTATTAAATAATATGTTGTATTTTAATAAAAAATATTATTTTATATTAAAGATTAAGCTAAATAATGATATAGTGAAACAAATTATCACAAAAGGAGATAAAGCAATGAAAAATTTTATTATTTTACTATTTATTATAGTTAGTTTCTCTTGTGCAGAAAATATTCAAAATAGAGATTCTAGCAAAAATGTAGAAGAGTTAAAACTTGAAAAACAAGCTTTAGAGTTAAAACTAGAATCATATAAGCTCAAAAAAAAGCTTATTGAGATGGAGAAGTTTTTTGAGAAAGAGAGGTTGGAAAAAGAGGAGCGTTTAGAGAGAGAAAAGGCATTACTAAAATTGAAACATGATTTACGCACAAAAAGAAAAAGAGTCGCCTATATTCCACGTGAAGGTTAGTCTTTAAGTCCAAAAATCGTATAATTGAGTCAAAAATAAAAAGCGTATAATGCAACAGAAAACGACTCAATTATCACTCAAATCATATTTGGACTTAAATCAGTTATTGACAATATATAAGGGTTCTCATGAGGAGAATAGGCTTTTTTCTCTTTCACAAAAAAATAGAAACTCTATAGTTATTCTATTGGCTTGGTTAGAAAAAAATTTATATAGGGTTACTAGTGAATTAGAGTCTGCTAAGTATCTTCACTACTTAACCCTTTTCTCTTCACTCTTTGGATTCATAGCTCTTATTTTAGGCTTTTCAACAGGGTTTGCTCTGCTTTCGTACTCAGGTAGTGAACCTGTTAATGTAATTTACCTGCTTTTAGTCATGGTAGGGTTGCCACTTTTGAGTATGCTACTCTCTCTACTATCTATAATTTTTGGTAATAGAGGAGCTAATTTTTTTGCACATCTCTCTCCTCTGTACTATTTAGAAAGAGTAGTTAATTTTTTACCCTTTGCTAAAAAGATAGAGTTCTCCTCCTTGCCTTTCTCTGCAACTTTAAGTAAGTGGATATTTCTACAAAGAGTACAAATCTTCTCTTTTCTCTTTTCATTAGGACTATTTTTAGCTCTAATACTTATGATAATATCTAAAGATATTGCTTTTGGTTGGAGTACAACTCTACAAGTCGATGCTAAAAGTTTTCAAACACTATTGGCTACTCTCTCTCTTCCTTGGAGAGAGTTTATACCCTCTGCTGTTCCATCTTTGGAGTTAGTAGAGCTTAGCCACTACTTTCGATTGGGTAAACATCTTGATAGTAATATGATTCACAATGCCGATAAACTTGGTGCTTGGTGGAAGTTTTTAGCAATGGCAACTTTAACTTATGCTTTGGGTTTACGACTAATTTTTTGGGGAGTTACTAGCTATCTATTTAAACAGCAACTTAAAAAAGAGTTTCTCTCTCTTAATGGAGTCTCAAAACTTATTAAAGAGTTTCAAACACCATTTGTCTCAACTCAATCACATAAAGATGAAAAGCATCTTGAGATAAAAGAGAATATTGTTCATAAGGTAGAAGAGAATGTAGATGAGGAGTATCAGGCGATATTAGGTTGGAACTTTTCAGATGAACAGTTACTTTTAATTGAAGATAGTTTAAGTATAAAAGCTAAAATCAAAGAGCCAGTCGGAGGGAAAAACTCTTTTTTAGATGATAAAAATATTATAGATAAGCTAAAAGGAGATATACTTATTTATGTTAAAGCATGGGAGCCTCCAACTATGGATTTTATGGACTTCTTAGAAGATGTTTTAGATAACTCTTCAATTAAAAGTGTTAACATAGCTCCACTTGGAACAGCTGAAAGTCAATATAAGTATACCCAAGAAGATATGGAAATTTGGTTACGAAAACTAGAGAGTATAGATTCAGATAAATTGGGGGTAGTTAATGTCTAGTTCTTATCCTAAGTTTGCTGTTGTTGGTCACCCAAATAAAGGGAAAAGTAGTATTGTAGCTTCATTGGCTCTTGATGACTCTATACAGATTGGCAATACCCCAGGAACAACACAAGTAAAAAGAGCTTTTCCTCTTAAAGTTGATGGAAAAATTGTCTATGAGCTGTTTGATACTCCAGGATTTCAAAGAGCAAGACGTGTCTATGCGTGGCTAGAGGAGCATGGAGATGTTCCTGCTAGTAAAAGAGTAGATGTTGTAAAAGAGTTTGTTCATAGACATCGTGATAACGAAAGATTTAGAGATGAGGTTGAGCTTCTTGAACCAATTATTAATGGGGCAGGGGTTATCTATGTTGTCGATGCGTCAAAACCTTATGGTGCAGAGTATGAGATAGAGATGGAGATTTTGCGTTGGTGTGGGCAACCCTCTATGGCAATTTTAAATCTAATTGGAGATGATGATTATAGAGAGGAGTGGAGTAGGGCTTTAGGTCAATATTTTCGTTTGGTACGTACCTATAATCCTATGACAGCAAGTTATAAAGAGCATATTGAGCTTTTAGAGAGTATGGCACAGCTTAATGAAGATTGGACAAAGCCAATTAAACAGGCTATTGATGCACTAAATAGGCATTATGAGCTTAAGATTGAACAGACTATTAGTACAATTTCTGACTATATGATAAAAGTACTCTCTTTTGTACATAAGCAGAAAATTAGAGGAGAAGAGGCAACACCTACAGAAAAAAAGAGGGCTAAAGAGGCTTATAAGAAAAAGATTTTAAGTTATGAGCATAAAGAGCAAGAGAGTGTAGAAAAAATTTGGCAACATAATGGTGTAGAGAAGAGTAAAGAGGAGTTAAATCTTGAAAGATGTGGACTTTTTTCTGAAGAGAGTGCTTCTATTTTTGGATTGAGTCAAAAAGAGTTAATCATAACAGGAGCTTCAGCTGGTGCTATTACAGGTGGAGGGTTAGACCTTTTAGTTGCTGGTTCATCATTTTTTTTAGGTACGCTTATTGGTGGTGTTGTGGGTGGTGTTGGAGCAATGTATGGTTTTAACAATCTTTATGAGTTAAGGGTTTTAGGACAGAGTATAGGAAAAAGAGAGTTGAGTGTTGGACCTATGCAAAACCTAAATTTCCCTTATATTGTTTTAGGACGTGCTTTGTATCATGCTTCTCTTATGGCTAAACGTTCCCATGCAACAAGAGGAGTTATTGAGTTAAAAAATATCTCTTTTACAGAGGAGATAATCTCTTCTGAATCTCGAAAAATTTTAGAAAAGGTACATATTAAACTTAGAAAAGGAAAAGAGATTACAAAAGAGGAGCAAGAGGAGTATACATCTACTCTTCATAAGAGCTTTTTGGAGTTATTAAAAAGTTAAGTTACTATTCGTTTTAGTTTCTTATTAAGTTGTGTAGTTACTTCATAAGATATAGTCTTAAGCTCTCTTCCTGCACTTAAAGCATTGTCAAATATACACACTTCATCTTTAGTAGACTCTAAAACAATATAGTCCATAGAGACACGACCTAAAATTGGTAAGCCTTCTGCTGTAACAAATGGCTCAAAGCTGTTACTTCTCATCCACCCATCACCATAGCCTAAGTCGTAAGTTGAGACAGTCATATCTTTTGGAGCTATAAATTGACCACCATATCCTACTCTTTCACCCTTTTTTAGTTTTCTAGTTGAGATTTTTTTTGCCCAAAGTGAGAGAACAGGTTTTAAATCTAAAATATCATATATTGTAGGTAGTTCAGAGTAGCCATAAGCTCCAATGCCTAGGCGAATAGTATCTTGGTTATTGCATGGAAGACGTAGAGATGTGGCAGAGTTGTAGGAGTGAATACGTATGTTTTTGACGTGTGACATGGTCACACCTACGGCTTTTTCAAAGTTTTTTTGTTGCCAAAAGAGTTCTGAGCTTAATTCATCGGCTGAACGGTTATGGGTCATTAGACCTACCAATATAAGCTCTCTTTTTTCTATACGTTTTAGAGCCTCTTCTATTTCGTCCATAGCTACACCATTTCGGTGCATTCCTGTGTCTACTTTTAGTTCCACTTTTGAGCCTATTTGAGCTTTTTCTATATCTTCTAGGCTATTGATTGCAAAAGAGCATGAGTCATCTACAACTGCTTTATCACCTAAAATAAGTATTTGTTTAAAATATTGTTTGATTTTTTGAGCCTCATCATGAGTACGAACTACAGCTTGGGTTAGTCCAAACTCTGCTGAGAGTTTTGCCATAAGCTCTAAGCCATGACCGTAAGCGTTATCTTTTAGAACGATTGCTATGGACTCTTTTGAGCCTGTTTTTAGTTGAAATTGAGATAGATTATGAAAAAAATTTTCTTTGTTTATTTTTATATATGCCATGGGTGATTATAGCTAAAATAGATTTATAACTTTACTATAAATTATGCTATAATAGTATCATAAAAGATACTAAAGGAGTCTCATGTATAGTCAAATTATAGAAAACCTGAGAGAACAGCAACAAAAAATGGGTATACCTTATGAAATTATTGCACAAAGAACAAATCTTGGAATTGCTACAGTTAAACGAGCTTTTTTAGGGAAAAATGTATCTATATCTACTCTTGAGAGTATTGCAAATCTATTAGAGTGTAATCTTAATCTTATAGCTAAAAAATCAGCAGAAACTCTGCTTGAAGCTCAAATAGAAAAAAAGGCACTACTCATAGTCAATCGTGTAATGCACAGCTCAACTCTTGAAGAGCAAAGACCCAATAGTAAAGCTTATGAAGCGATGTTAAGAAGAGCAAAGAGTCAAATTGCTCAAATGCCAAAGTCATATATTTGGTCATGATAACATTTAATAAAAAAGGAGAGACTCCTCTTGATGATATTTCAGGTCTTTTGGTTAAAGGTATTACAACAAGGGGTGAGTTAGATATTGTAGAGGCAAATAATATATTGGAAGCTTATCTGAAATATACGATTAATCCTGTACAAGTAGCAGAGTTAGATTTTGATACACAATTTTTACAAAAACTTCACAGAGAGATGTTTGGCAAAGTATGGAGTTGGGCAGGAGAATTTAGAACTACTCAAACATCTATAGGTGTTGAAGCTGTTCAGATAAGACAAGCTCTCTATCAACTGATTGACGATTTAAAGTTTTGGCAAACATCTTGGCATTATGAGGAGACAGCTGTTAGACTCCATTATTCTCTAGTAAAAATTCATCCTTTTCTAAATGGAAATGGTAGGTGGGCAAGGTTGGCTACTGATATATGGTTATTGTCCATAGGAAAAGATGTATTAGCATGGGGTGGAAATATTACTGATGAAGGAAAATCTCGTTCTGAGTATATTTTGGCTTTACAAGAGGCAGATAGTAGAGGGTATGAGAGATTGCATCGGTTTATGTTTCCGTAGGTTTGACTATGTTAAACATCAAATCTCAGTCAACTTTTGTTATACTCCAAACAATTTATATATAAGGTGTTTTAGTTGATAGAGCTTCATAGTTGTATGGTTGGTAATTTTAAATCTTTAGATTATTTTGAACTTAACTTCTCGAAATTTACTTGCTTGATTGGGCTTAATAGTTCAGGAAAATCCACTTTGCTTCAATTTATTGATTTTATTTCTGCTCAAATGAGAGGAGATATTATAGGATGGCTAAAAAGTAGAGATTGGGAAGCTAAAGAACTAGATTCCAAGGTTACTAATGAAAATAATATTCTAATCTCTTTATTATTTCTTTACAATAAAAAGTTTTATTCATGGGGCTTAAAATTTGATACTAATTTAAAAAAAAATATTTATGAAGAGATAACTCTTGCAATAGACTTGAATGATATTTCAAAAAATAAAATCATATTTAAAGTAGAAGATTCTAAATTTATGATAGATAAAGATGGAAAGATAAATGAGGGTGAGATTATTCAAGAGTACGAAGGCTCATTTCTTGCCAAACTAAAACCTGAACTTTTACCAAATGTAATCGTAGAGTTTAGAGAGTATCTTCAAAATATCTACTCATTAGATTTACTCTCACCAAGAGAGCTTAGAAAAGAGTCTAAAGAGAGTTCAATATTGGGACTTAGTGGAGAGAATCTAAGTGGATTTTTACACACATTTAATGAGATGCAAAAAGCAAATATTTTAAAAAATCTTCAAAAATGCTACCCAAATATAGTAGATTATAGTGTAGAGCCAACAGCTAATGGATACTATAGATTAGAGATTACTGAAAAATTTAAAGATAAAATTATAACCAATGAAGCAAAATATCTCAATGATGGGGTATTGAGGCTTATTGCTATCTTCGCTCAACTTGAAACCAAACAGAGCTTTTTACTCTTTGATGAGATAGAAAATGGGATAAATAGCGAACTAATTGAGACTCTAATGGATATTTTAATTGCCTCTAAACATCAAATCATTGTAACTACTCATAGCCCTATGATACTTAACTATATAGATGATGAGGTTGCTAAAGAGTCGGTCAAATATATCTATAAAACCAAAGAGGGGTTAACGCAAAGCATTCCATTTTTTGAGATTCCATCTATGGCTGAGAAGTTAGAGATGATGGGTGCAGGTAGTGCTTATGTCGATACAGATTTAGAAGCATTATTAGATGAGATTGAAGAGGTTCAAAAAAATAAAAAAGAAGAGAAGTAATGCATTTAGTTTTGAGTGGTGAGGGGAATAGTGACTTAGGTTTTTTTTCTGTTTATAACAATGAGTTCATTGGTGGAAGTATGTATTTTATTGTTGATAGGCTTATTGAGAAAGAGCATGATTTCTCCTACTATAGTGCAAAAGAGGAGATGATTACCTTTATTCCTAAAGTTGAATTAACTAAATTAACAAGAAAATTACCACCATTTACAGGTAAAAAAGGGCTAAAAGGAACAGCATACTTTACCAATAATGCCATAGCCCTAGCTCGTATAGCAAAAAAGAGAGCCAAAGAGTTAAATGATGATGTAGTGGCTATTTTGTTTAGAGACTCTGATGGAACTCTAAGTACCTCTAAGGGCATGTGGGAAGAGAAGGTTGCCTCTATAGAAAATGGTTTTAAAATAGAGAAGTTCAACAGAGGTGTAGCGATGGTTCCTAAACCAAAATCAGAAGCGTGGTTAATCTGTGCTTTAAAAGATAAATTTTATGAAAATTGTCAAAAGTTAGAGGAGCGTTCAGGCAATGATGATTCACCCAACAGTCTAAAAAGTGAGTTAAAGAGCTTTGGACTCTCTAATGATAAAATCAATGAGATGATTCAAAATGGAAAGATAGATATTGATAAGATAGATATGCCAAGTTTTAACTATTTTACAAAAAGATTAAGAGAGTTACTATAATGAGTAGAGTTTTACCTGCCGAGTGGCAAAAACAAAGAGCCGTACTAATGTCATTTCCACATAAAAATACAGATTGGAACAGTAACCTAAAGTCAGCACTAGTACCCTTTATACGCATAGCACAAGCCATAGCCTATAAGACACCTGTCTATATTATTTGTGACAATAAAGATGAAATTTCATCTCTCTTTTGCTCTACACGTAATATGAGCTTTATAGAGATACCCACTAACGATACTTGGATTCGTGACTATGGGTATATTTCTATTGTGGAAAATGGAGAGGTTAAACTGCTTGACTTTACCTTTGATGGTTGGGGTGGGAAGTTTGAAGCCTCTTTGGACAATGAGGTTAATCGAGTTTTGCACAAAAAAGGATATATGGGCATTACTCCACTAGAGAGTATTGATTTTGTTTTAGAGGGTGGCTCTATTGAGTCTGATGGTGAGGGGACTATTTTAACTACTTCAAAGTGTCTTTGTAACCCTAATCGTAATGGTGGACTCTCTAAAGAAGAGGTTGAAGAGAGATTATCAGAGTATTTAGGAGCTAAAAGGGTTTTGTGGTTAGATTATGGCTATTTAGCAGGAGATGATACCGATAGTCACATAGATACCCTTGCTAGGTTTGTCTCGAACAATACTATTATGTATGTGCAGTGTTTAGATGAAAATGATGAACACTACGAAGAGTTAAAAAAGATGGAGGATCAACTGAAGAGTTTTAGAAGAGTTGAGGGTGAACCCTATAGGCTTATTGCTCTGCCTATGCCAACGGCTAAATTTGACAAAGAGGGCAATAGACTACCTGCTACTTATGCAAATTTTTTAATAACTGATGGGGCATTAATCTATCCTACCTATTCAGTAGATGAAGATAAAAATGTTCATAAAATATTTAAGGATTTTTTTGTAGATAAGGAGATAATTCCTATAGAATGTAGTCGATTAATAGAGGAGGGGGGAAGTTTACACTGTTCAACTATGCAGATACCATTTTAAAATTTTTGAGTTAATTTTTTAATGGTATTAGCGTCTTTTGCTTCCAAAATTTTGAACCCAATAGACTTGATATGTACTGTTATCATTTTTAACAATAGCGACTCCAACTTCAGTATAGGTAGATTTCATAATATTTTCACAGTGACCAGGACTTGCCATCCATGCTCTCATTACTTCATCTAAGGTTCTTTGTCCTCCTGCTATATTTTCTCCAACAGAGTAGTAGTGAGTATATCCATTTCTTTCAATACGCTCATAGAACTTACTTGGGCGACCATTGCCTGTAATGTCTGAAGCAGTGCCTGAGCCATCATGAGAGAATGTATCACTTACTGCTAAATCAATAGCATGTTCTAGTGCAGATGCATGTAGATTTGCATTCCAAACAAGTGAGTGTACAGGGCCAAAAGTTCCTCTGTCGCCACAAGTGTGCTCAGAAGCACGTTCTTTGTTAATAGCATCAAGTAGAGCTTGTGCATAGAGGTCAAGTTGGTTACTACTATTGTTATCTGTTTGATTACTATTTTGATTTATAGAGAAAGCATTAAGTTCACTAAGTGTCTCTTTTTCTCTCTGGGTTAGTTGTCCTATGTTTTGAGAAACAGAATAAGCTACATTGTCTGTTCTTGTTCCAGATGTACCACCACATCCAATAATAGTTATAAATATTACAAATAGTAAATAATATTTTTTATTTAATATCTCTTTCAACATTTTCTATCCTTTCTCGTTAAACAGAGTATAACAGATTAAAACTTAAAATATTATTTAACATAAAAAATTAATTTTATATATTTTTATGTTTATAATCTTATTTTTTGTTTAATAATATTGTAATAATAATATTATTAAGAAAACTCCCTCTACCTCTATAGTATCAATTTTTTTTTAATTATGTTAAAATATTTAAAAAAAGTAGTAAAATGAGAGTTGCATTAATTCAAAAAAAGTATTATGGTAACACCCAAAAGAATATTAAAAAAACGATTAAATCTATAAAAAAAGCTTCAATAAAGAAAGTTGGTTTAGTTGTGCTACAAGAGTTGCATCAAAATGAGTATTTTTGTCAAAGTGAAGATGTTAAATTTTTTGATTATGCACAGAATTTTGAAGAAGATGTTAAATTTTGGTCAAAAGTTGCTAAAGAGTATGGAGTTGTGTTAGTTACCTCTCTGTTTGAAAAGAGAACAGAGGGGCTTTATCATAATACAGCTGTAGTTTTTGATAGAGATGGAAGTGTTGCAGGAAAGTATAGAAAGATGCACATACCTGATGACCCTGGATTTTATGAGAAGTTCTACTTTACACCAGGGGATTTAGGATTTGAGCCAATAGAAACTTCTATTGGAAAGTTAGGTGTCTTGGTCTGTTGGGACCAGTGGTATCCAGAGGCTGCACGGCTAATGGCACTAAAAGGGGCAGAGTTGCTCATCTATCCTACAGCCATAGGTTGGTTTGATGATGACTCAAAAGAGGAGAAGAGTCGACAGCTAGAGAGTTGGATAACTATTCAACGTTCACATGCTATTGCTAATGGACTCCCTGTTTTGGCATGTAATCGAGTTGGGTTTGAAAAAGATAGCTCAGGAGTTATGAAAGGTATTCGCTTTTGGGGTAACTCTTTTGTTTGTGACCCACAAGGGGCAATTTTAGCTCAAGCAGGAGAGAAAAATGAGATTTTGTATGCAGATATTGACATGAGACGCTCTAAAGAGGTTCGAGATATTTGGCCATTTTTACGTGACCGTCGAATTGACGCTTATGGTAACTTAGTTAAACGTTATTGTGATGAATAGATACTGTAGGGTTATATTTGTTTTAAGTTTAGTTAAAATAATTATAAAAATATTAGGGAGGATAGTTAATGTATGAAGTTTCAAAAGTAGTTAAAGGTGAAGGGGTTAGTTACAAAAATCCATCTCCAGAGTTCTATAAGGCTATTGGTGGAGAAGAAGGTATGAGAGCCTTAATGTATGATTTTTATGATATTATCTATGAGAGTGATATTGCTCACTTCTTTCCTCAGGATGAAGATGAGTTTGCTAAGGTTAAAGAGAAAAATACTAGATTTTTTATTCAGCTTTGTGGTGGTCCAAAAGTATATGAAGATGAGCTAGAGGGGCGTGACCTAAATGAACATATGATTCGGATTCATGATGACTTCTCTATCTATGAAAAGTCTCGTTATGAGTGGTTGGGGTGTATGGAAGAGGCTCTACGTAAAGTTAAGATAGACCAAGAGATAAAAGATGACTTTTGGTCATATTTAGAAAATTTTTCAAAGCTTACTGTTAATACTTTCTCTGATGGTTCGGTATATTATGCTAAGTATAATCCAGTTTAATAGTCCTTTATATAAATTAACTTAAAAACTTAACATCTTTATTAGCTTTTTTTCCCTATACTTAATAAATAATTAACTATAGGAGAAATAAATGAGTTTTAAAAATATGTTGTTAACAGCAACACTTTGTGGTTTGCTATTGACAGGGTGTGTTAAACAGACTAAGAATGAGATAGAGTATCCAAAGGATGTTACAACTCCTAAACTATCACCTTATGAACTTAATGTTATTGCTGAGAAAATTTACCAAAATGAGACCTCTGGTAATCCTAAAAATATTATGTTTTGGTCACCTAATGAAAACTTTGCTTCATTAGGAATAGGTCACTTTATTTGGTATCCAGCAGGAGAGCCAAAACGATTTGATGAGACTTTCCCTGCTATGATAGACTACTTTATTGCTAATAAGGTAGAGATTCCAACATGGTTAAAATATGCACGAAAAACTGGTGCTCCATGGAGAGATAAAGCAACCTTTGAACGTGCAAGAGGAGACAAAGAGTTTCAACAGTTGCAGTACTTGCTATTAAATACAAAAGCTCTACAGACTCAATTTTTCTTTGACCGTCTACATGCTTCTATTCCTGAGATTGTTAAATATGTTGCTCCACAATATAGAAAACATATTGTCAACAACTATAATGCTTTAGCTGCAACTAGAGGTGGTTGGTATCCATTAATTGACTATATTAACTTTAAAGGTAAAGGTATTAAAGCAACCGAACGCTATAACAATCAAGGTTGGGGGCTTCTTCAAGTACTTAAGACTATGAGACCTGTTAAAGCAGGACCTTATGCTCTAATAGAGTTTTCACGTGCTGCACAAGCTGTTCTTGAGAGACGTGTTAGAAATTCACCACCTCAAAAAAATGAGAAACGTTGGCTTAAAGGTTGGATAAAACGTACTAGAAGTTATGCTACTCCGATTTTATAATCTACATGGTATTTTCTTTTGAAAATACCATTAAAATTTTATTTTTTTACTTCATTTAATATTAACTCAAAAATATTATAATCATTTTTATGATAATAGTGGAGTGTATATCCAAGTTTTTGGGCAATATTTTTAACTATATATAAGCCTAAACCAAAACCTGGATTTCTCTTTTCCTCTTGGGTAAATGGTTCTAAATAGTACTCTAGTGGATGTTCTAAACTTTTTCCTTTAGAGAGTACTTTAATGCTATCTTTATTTGTTATAATGGTTGCCTTCTTATCTTCACTATATTTTATAGCATTATCAAGAAGATTTTTTATAGCAAGAGATAATAGTTTTGGGTCAGTATTTAGTAACTCATTTTCTGTTTGAATGGTTAAATTCTCTTTATCTAACAGTAGTAGAGAGATACTATCTTTTATAATATCATCTATATTGACTTGATGTAGATGAGGTTGAAACCCTTGAGTTGTTAAGCGTTCAACATGTGCTAATTCATCAATTAGCTCATTCATTCTCTCAAATGCACGAATAAGTACCTCTTTTGTTGTTTTGTCCTCTACCATCTCAATAGCAATTCTACCTCTAGTAAGAGGAGTTTTTAGTTCATGCATCATATTTCTCATAAATAGATGTTTTGACTCTAAAAGGGTACGAATATAGTGAATGGCATTGTCAAAACTTTGAGCAATTTTTCCAATCTCATCATTTGATTTTTGAGTAATTTTAATATTCATATTACCATTAGCAAACTCTTCAATTTGCCTATTTAACTTTTTAAGAGGAGCAATTTTACGATAAATACCCACATAGAGAAAAGCGAAAAGAAAAATAACAAGAATAGTTGCTAAAACAATGGTTTGAATACGATTATCTTGTGTTAACTTATCTTGAAGCATAAGGGTTAAGCCATAGCGTTGAAGTGAGATATATTGGTTTTTATCTAGTATAAAAATTTGAAGTCTTCCAAATTGAGAGCTACTCTCAAAAACAACTTTTCCTTTAGCAAGTTTGAGCAGTTGAAGCTCATTGTTTGAGACAAGCCTTAGATTTAATCCCTCTAGCTTCTCTCTAGTTACATTTAGTTGAGCAGTTGATAGGAAAAAATTGGCAATATTTTTACGACGGTTTATCTTCTCTTTTTTATATTGTTCTTTATCTACCTTAATAAAGAGAAATAGTGCAGTAAGAATTAGTGTTAAAACTAAAGTAAATAGAGTATTAATAAAAACAGAAACAGAGATATTTTTCATCTTATATCCCTACATTTTTTCTGTCAATAGATATCCAATACCTCGAACTGGTTTAATATAACTACGTGTTGGGTCAATTAGCGCTAGTTTTTGACGAATACGAGAGATGATTACATCTATGTTCTTAATAGAAGAGTTATCATCAATATGTTCACTATCATACAGAAGTTGCTCACGTGAGATAGCTGAGTCTCTATGTTGAATTAAGATAGATAATATATCAAATTCAGCCGCTGTTAGTTCAAGTAAAATATCTTTAAATATAATATGTCGAGCATCGGTATTTAGCTCAAATAGTGAACTCTTCTCTTTTTTTGTATTATCTAAAGATTGTGTTCGTCGTAAAATAGTTTTAATACGAGTTACCAACTCTCTTGGGTCATAAGGTTTAGGCATATAGTCATCAGCTCCACGCTCCATGGCAATTACTTTATCGGTAATATCATCACGAGCAGATGAAACTATAATTGGAATAGAGGAGTTTTTTCGTATCTTAGGAATAACCTCTAGCCCATCAATTCCTGGTAGTGTTAAATCTAAAATAAGCAGGTCAAAATTATCTTGGGTTAACATAGATAGACCCATGTATGGTTCTTCTGCTGAACTTACAGAGATATCAAATTTATTAAGGTACTCAGTAAGAATTTGAGCAATTTCGTAGTCATCTTCTATCATTAGTATTTTAATAATAATAAATCCTTAATTTTAAAGTAAGTAATAATATCATTTTGAAGAGGTAAAAATCAAGAGGTAAGCGTTAAAACTATCTTCAGCATTGTCCACGAGGGCTATTACAAAGGAGGTCTAAATATGTTCTATCAAGGGAGTATATTTCAAAGGAGTTCAATTACATACTTACTACTCGTGAACAATGCTGAAGACATTTACTTGTCTTAATGTAATTATAATCTAATAGGATTAATCATCAAACAACGAATAATTAATGAATAGTTAATAGCTTATCATGATATAATTATGTTTTATAATATAAAAGGATATACATGGAGTATTGGAACCATATATATGAACATTTTAATCCTGTTGCCTTAGATTTAGGTTTTATATCGGTACATTGGTATGGCATTATGTATATCTCTGCACTTTTAACTGCTTTATGGTTTGCAAAGTGGATTGTAAAAAGAGACAATATGTCTATTAGTGAAGAGATACTTGATAACTACTTTATCTGGATTGAGATAGGTATTATTTTAGGTGCTAGGATTTGGTATATCCTTTTTTATGACCCAAATACTTCATACTATCTTTTACACCCATGGCAAATCTTTAACCCTTTTCAAAATGGTGAGTTCATAGGTATTAGAGGAATGAGTTATCATGGTGCTGTTGTAGGGGCTACTATATCCTCTTACCTTTTTTCACGTAGATACCCTGGTATAATCTATAAAATTTTAGATGTTGTTGCTCTTGCTGTGCCCGTTGGTTTTGTCTTTGGACGTATTGGAAACTTTTTAAATCAAGAGTTGGTAGGTCGTGTAACTGATGTTCCATGGGGAATATATGTTCAAGACCCAATCTCTCATGAGATAGTTTTACGCCACCCTTCTCAACTCTATGAGGGCTTTTTAGAGGGAATTGTAATAGCTATTTTAATTTATCTGTACCGAAATCATAGAAAGTTTGATGGAGCTTTAATTGCTATTTATGGGGTGATGTATGGAACAGCCCGTTTTATAGTAGAGTTTTGGCGAGAAGCTGATGTTCAGTTAGGTTATTACGATGGTTGGATAACTATGGGACAGATTCAAAGTTTGGTCATGATAGCCCTCTCGATAGTTTTTTATTTTTTCCTTAAAAAGCATTCGACACCAAGAGGGAATAAAAATTAGAAATGTGTTAACATTCTATTTTGAATAAAATATCTTAACTTCTTCGCCATTGGTGATGGTGATTGAAGTAATAAGTATACAGCTGTAGTTGAAATCCTTTTCATAATTTTTTCTCCTATAAAGTTCCTTTGTAACAGAATTGTAATATATAAGTTAGTATTAAATATGAAAAAAATATTAAAAAAATATTATAATATTTATTAACATAAATTATTATATATTGTGTAATTTAAAAAATGTTATGATTCTATTTTTATTTTATATATAACTAGGAGTTAATTTTGAAAAGATTAAATATAGTATTGGCTACAACAGTAGCTATAGGTAGTTTGGCATATGGAGGGGGAGATATTTTACCACCTGCTATTGAACATGAAGAGGTATATGTTCCTGTAGAACCTGCTACAGAGATAGTTCAACCTGTTATTGCACCTCAACCACAACCAGTTGTTGTACCTGAACCTCAACCAGTAGTAGTACCTACTACACCTACACCCATTCCTGTTCCTGTAAAACCTATTACCAATATTGCACCATTAGGACTCTATGTAGCTTTAGGATTAACAGCTGCACAATATGAACCAAGTTGTGGATGTAAAGGGAAAGGAGATATTGATAAAACAGCAGGTATTTCAGGACGAGTTGGTTATGACTTTAATCAGTTTGTTGGTGTTGAAGCAAGGGGCATTAGAACCAATTGGAAGTCAGGTGGTGGTAAGTTTAAACACTACGGTGCTTTCCTAAAGCCTATGTATCCAATAAGTAAAAATGCTAATATTTATGGGTTAGCAGGTATAGCAAAAACAAAAACAGCAGGTGGTGGTAGACAACTAACCGATGCAAGTGGATTTGCTTGGGGTGCAGGGGTAGAGTATGACCTTGGTAGGGACCAAGCTAAAGAGGGTAGATACTCAAGAACCTTCGATGGTTATGGTGACCAAGAGGGTGGTTGGGGACTCTTTGCTGATTATGAAAGGTTACTTCAAAAGTCAGGCTCTCCAGATTTAGATGCCGTAAGTGCAGGTATTACTTACGATTTTTAAAATTATTAATCGTTTGTAGAGTAAGTATACCCATTCCAGACCATAATACACCATAACAGCAATACAAAAACGGTGCAATTGCTAGGCAAAAAGTTGTAGGAGCTACTAGTAGCTTCAAAACTTTTTAACGACGCAAGTGTGCTGTTTTTGTATTGCCCTTTGGGTAAACTAGAAAGAGGCAATCTGCAAAGCATCTATTTTTCACTTTAGCTACGGCTAGAGTTTCAAAATAGCTACTTCACATCTTACCTCTTTCTAGTTTACTGTTATGGTGTATTATGGTCTGGAATGGGTATAGAGTTGCTCTACAAACTTTTCTTTCCATATAGTGCAATATATACTTTAGAGATAGCAATTAAAAAAGAGGTAAGTGCAGGACCTAAAATCATTCCCCAAAATCCAAAAGAGCTCATTCCTGCAACAATAGAGAAGAAGATTATAAGCTCATTAATATGAACAGAGCTATGTAAAATATCATCTTTTATGTAGCGAATAATAATTGGTTTAATAAATGTATCGGCAATAATAGAGATAATAATAATGGAGTAAAGAGCAATAATAATAGCAGAGTTTGAGTTTAAAGTTGTCCATGCATAGAGTGAAACAGGCATCCAAACAACAGCTCCACCAACAAAAGGAATAAGTGAAGCAAACCCATAAATAGTTCCTAACAAAAGCCCATTAAAGCCAAAAAATGAGATAACAATTCCAAAAAGTAGTCCCTCAAATATCGCAGTAACAATAATAGAGTAGAAGACTATCTCCATAGTAGATGAAATCTCTTTTATAATTTGGTTTCCTTCATTGTCTCTCATAGGTAAAAAAGATGCTATAATATAAAAAAGTTTATCTGCATAACGGTTAAGAATATAGTAAAAAACAATAACAAAAAAGACATTTTTTATAAAATCAATTCCTTGTGTTCCTGCTTTAGTAATAGTATTGGTAGAGGATTTAATGGTTTCTAAAATCTGTTGATTGTCTAAGTTCTCTTGTGTCCAAGCACCTAAAATAGGTATCTCTTCGGTTAATGAGATAATTTTAGAGGTTATCTGCTTAATTATTTTTAAATCCATAGTTGCTAAAGCATGTACCCCAATGGTCATAATATATATAATAGGAACAAATAGAATAAGAAAGAGTAGTAGACTCAAAATAATTGATGAGATATTTTCTGAGTGAATATAGTTTGTAATTTTAAGATGTACATTAGCTGTTGCCATGGTTAAAAGGAGTGCTACAACCATAGAGAGTAGAAATGGTTGATAGATAGCATAAGCTCCTGCTAGAGCAAGAGCAAATAAAATAGCAATAATATAGTCACTTTTTTTCATCATAATATTTTTATTCTCCTAATGGACTAAGTCGAAAGTATTCATAGGATTTTTGTGTAGCAATTCGTCCACGAGCTGTACGTTCAATATATCCGTTAGCTAAAAGATATGGTTCAAGAACATCTTCAATAGTCCCCTCATCTTCACTAAGAGCAGCAGCAATAGTACTTAGACCCATTGGACGACCTTTTGCACTAATGAGTAGCTCTAGTAGTCGAATATCCTCTTCATCAAAGCCCAACTCATTTACCCCTAGTTGATTTAGAGCATATTGAGTTGTCTTAAGAAGAATCTTCTCCTCATTGGCAACTTCAGAGAAGTCACGAACACGTCGCAAGAGTCTAAGTGCTAGTCGTGGTGTGCCACGACTACGTTTTGCAATCTCATGAGCTGCGTCATCATTTGTTACTTTATTTAGCTTAATAGAAGCTAAACGAACAATCTGGGCTAACTCATTAGCTGTATAAAACTGCATACGAAAGTGCATTCCAAAACGCTCTCTAAGAGGGTGTGACAACATTCCTGCACGAGTAGTAGCCCCAATAAGTGTAAAGCGTGGCAAGTCAATCTTAACAGTTTGAGCAGCAGGACCAGAGCCAATTATAATGTCTAGTCTAAAGTCCTCCATGGCTGAGTAGAGTATCTCTTCAATAGCAGGTGACATTCTGTGAATCTCATCTATAAATAATATGTCTCCCTCTTCAATATTAGTTAAAATAGCTGCCAAATCACCAGACTTTTCAATCATAGGTGCAGCTGTGGTTTTGATTTGAGCATTCATCTCTGTGGCAATTAGATTTGCAATGGTTGTCTTACCAAGCCCAGGAGGTCCAAAAAAGAGTATGTGGTCAAGTGCCTCTTCTCTTTTTTTAGAGGCTTCAATAAATACTTTTAAATTCTTTTTAATCTGCTCTTGACCAATATATTCGTCCCAAGATGATGGGCGTAGGGAGACCTCTTCAATATACTCATTATCAAACTTTTCAATATTTACAACTCTTTCCATATCTCTCTTTTATATATTATTTAACGGTGTATAGGATTCTATTTTTAATAGGTGTACTCTTGACTAGGAAACTCTCTATTTTTCACTTCACTTGTATATTTCTCTAAATTCTCACGAACTAACTCTGCACCATTGCAATAGCGTTTTACAAATTTAGGTTTAAACTCCTCAAAAAAGCCAAACATATCCGACCAAACCAATACCTGTCCATCACAATCAAGCCCAGCACCAATCCCTATGGTTGGAATGGTAATCGCATCGGTAATGGCTTTTGCTGCTTCACTCCTAACACCTTCAACCACAATAGCAAAAGCACCAGCAGCCTCAAGTGCTTTGGCATCTTCAACAAGCAAATCTATGTCTGTTTTATCTTTTCCTCTAACTTTGTAACCCCCATCTGCACGGACAAATTGAGGCATAAGCCCAATATGTCCTAAAACAGCAATGGAGTTTTCAGTAAGTGCTTTAACAATATTGGCTCTCTCTTTTCCACCCTCAATTTTAACTGCTTGTGCATTGGTCTCTTGGTAGGCACGAGTAGCATTTTTAACAGCTTCACTTTTTGAGGTATAAGAGCCAAAAGGCATGTCTAAAACAATAAGAGGCAAAGAAGCCCCATTGCAGACAGCTTGGGTATGGTAAATCATTTGGTCCATAGTAGCTGAGAGGGTATCATCTTTCCCTAAGAAGCTCATATTTAGACTGTCTCCAACCAATATCATGTCAACATGTCCATCAAAAAGCTTAGCAAATAGGGCATCGTAGGCTGTCACCATAGTAATAGGCTCAACCCCTTTCATCTTTGCAATGGTGGTTAAAGTTACTTTTTTTGCAACTTTTTCGGTATGAATACTCATTGTTTGTACCTTGTCAATATCATTAAAGTGATTTTATCTAAAAAATGTATAATACCAATAATATTTTAAAAAAAGAGTCCCAATTGAAAAAATTAGTTGCATACATTACTACAGGTTACCCCTCTTTAGATTTCACAGTTGATATGGCATTAGCACTAGCAGATGCAGGTGTAGATACTTTAGAGCTTGGTATGCCATTCTCTGACCCAGTTGCTGATGGTCCAGTTATTGAAAAAGCAAACCTCAAAGCTCTGCAAGGTGGATTTAAACTTGAACACCTTTTTGAAGCATCAAGAGAAATTTCTCCTAAGATAGATACACTATGGATGGGTTACTTTAATCCTTTTTACCATAAAGGTATGGATTTTTTTATAGAACAAGCAAAGCAGAGTGGGGTAAATGGATTTATTATCCCTGATTTACCTTTTGAAGAGGCACAGCCCTATCAGACTATGATGAGAGAGGCAGATTTGACCCTTATAGACTTTATTGCTCCAACCGATTCAAAAGAGAGAATTCAAAAGATTGTAACCAACTCTCAAAAATTTATCTACTTAGTAGCTTATGCAGGGATTACAGGTGCAGGAAAGAGTGAAGATTTACAAAGAGTTATTGCTAACATTAAAGAGTATATCAAGACACCTGTCTATGTTGGCTTTGGTGTTGACCAAAATACAGCAAAAGAGAAAGCCAAAGGGGTTGATGGAGTCATTGTAGGTTCAGCTTTTGTCAAGGTTCTTTTAGATGAAACTCTTAATAACTCTCAAAAAATCACAAAAATAGCCAATTTAGCCCAAGAAATTAAAGAAAAAATTAATGAATATTAAAAAAATAGGTTATAATATTAATGTAAAATTTTAAATTTAGAATAAGGAATGAAGATGAATCAAAGAACAGCTTTAGAAGAATTAGATATTAAAATTACATTATTATTAGAGAGATATGAAGCACTTAAAGAGGAGAATCGTAAACTAGAAGAGGCTATTACTATAAATCGTGAGACAGAAGCCGAGCTTCGTAAAGAGATTTTAAAACTCCGTGAAGAGGAGGAGTTAAAAGAGTTAGAGATTGAAGATATTGCTCAGCGAATTAGCCAAGCTCTTGAAGAAAATAGAGAGTTTCAGCAAATCTCAGCCTAACCTTGACATAAAAAGAGCTTTATGTTATAATATATGTTCCCCTGTAGTAATTCACTTAGAATTACTACCTAAATATGGGGGCGACTTGGTTTCGACTGGAATAGTCGGGGCTATGTGCATGTCGGACTGAGCAACTCCGTTATACGGCTCATCGCAATAACTGCAAACAATACAGATTACCGTCCAGCTCTCGCAGTAGCGTAGAGTTAAACAAACTTTTGGACTGCCCTGCTAGTGAGTGTCATCTTAGCTAGATTTTGGGTATCACAATCTGATGACTATATCTTTTAGAAGCCATGCTAAAAGATGAACTCTTGGCTGGTCTTGTGTAGCTTTGGGTGTTGTGCGAAGCAAGATGAGAAAAATCGACACCGACTAAACATGTAGAGTCATAGTTCTAGCTATTTTAGGACTGGGGTTCAATTCCCCACGCCTCCACCACTCCACAATTTAACCCCATTCAAAAACCTCTAACAAAGACCTAAAAACAACAATCT
This sequence comes from Campylobacteraceae bacterium, assembly GCA_027038275.1. Classification (GTDB taxonomy): domain Bacteria; phylum Campylobacterota; class Campylobacteria; order Campylobacterales; family Sulfurovaceae; genus UBA1140. The sequence continues at coordinate 64,430 of JALVXC010000006.1, forward strand.
AAATCCATTTTATAGTTTAAGTTAGTCTAATGTGTAGTTTATTAATTCTGTTTTTATTAAATTTAGTAGCAACTCTTTATTTCTATATTGGATATTTTGTAGTATAATTTGCATGATTCTTATTTGTATGTGCATACATTATAAGAATCATCTTTTTCTTTAAATCTTTCTTTTTTGTCTAAAGTGTAGATATTTGATACCTATCAACATAATAGTTCAAAATTTTAATTATAATCTTTAGCATGAAAACAAATCAAAAAGTAGTAATTATAACAGGAGCAAGTAGTGGTATGGGTAGAGCTACAGCACTCTACCTCTCTAAACAAGGCTTCATAGTATATGCAGGTTCAAGAAGACCTGAAAAACTTTTTAATATAGAGTCCCAAAATCTACACCCAATTAAACTAGACATTACAGACTCTAAAAGTATAAAAGAGGCTATTTCAACTTTAGATAGAGTTGATGTTCTAATAAACAATGCAGGGTATGGTTTGGTCTCTACAGTAGAAGATGTAACAGAAGAGGAGATGTTTCATCAGTTTAATATCAATGTCTTTGGAGTCTTGCGTGTCTGTAAAGCAGTTATTCCAACAATGCGTTCCCAAAAGAGTGGAATTATTATAAATATCTCCTCTTTTTTAGGAAAAATAGGACTTCCCTTGTTAACTTTTTATAATGCCAGTAAATATGCTGTAGAGGGTATTACCGACTCACTTCGTTATGAACTAAAAGATTTCAATATACGTGTACACTCTATTATGCCAGGTTTTTTTGATACCAACTTTGCAAGAGATAATTTAGTTATAAATAAAAAAACATTTGAAGAAGATTCTGCATATTCTACGTTAGTATCTACTTTAGCCCCACAGATTATAGAACAGATTAACAATGGTAACAATGCTGTAGAGGTAGCTCAACTTATTTTAGAGATTATAGAAAAAGATGATTTTGTTGCACATCAAACAGCAGGAGATAAAGCTAAAAAGTTTATTCCTATGAAAAGAGAGTTAAGTGATGAGGATTTTGAGCGTAGGGTTATAGCCTACTATCATCTATAGGTTAGGCAATGGAGAGTTTTTTCTTTAATATTACCGATACAAAATATAAAGCAACTAAACTCTTTAAAAATATAAATAGAGTTGACATCTCTAATGGTATTGTCTTTTTAGAGGCTAAATCGCTAAAACAAGAGAGAACTATTGAGCTAAAAAATTTAGATAGAATGGTTATTTTAGTTATGGTAAATGGTGTAGAAGTATCCATAGAAGACCATATTCAAAAGCAAAAAAGTGTAGTCAAAGAGGGAGATATTGGAATATTTTGTTCATCTATACAAGATATGACTATCTCTTTAACCAAGTCTGATAAGCTAGACGTTTTTATACTCTTTATAGCTGATTTTTTTCTTAAGCGTTATTTGAGTGGTAAAAAAAATGAACCTATTGATTTTCTCTATCAAAAGTTACAACAAAATATCTCTCTTGAAAAGATAGAACTTTTACCCATTGATGCATTGAATCTCTATAGTGTTGAGAAACTATTAAATGTCTCATCTACAGATAAGATGCAAAGCATTAGAGCAGAAAACTACATAATAGAGTTTATTATACACACCTTTAGCCTACTTAATATTTTTGCAGAGGAGATAACTAAAGAGGAGCTAGAGTTAGCCTCTAGGGCAAAAGCCATTTTACTACAGGACTTTATCTCTCCTCCAACTATTAAAGAGATTGCACATCTTTGTGCTACAAATGAGTCTAAACTTAAAAAAATATTTAAAAAGGTCTACCATATTACACTCTATGGCTATGTTCAAAAACTTCGTTTAGAAGAGGCGAATCTTTTACTAAAAGAGAAAAACTTAACCATAGGAGAGATAGCAAAAAAAGTTGGGTACAGACATCAAGGACACTTCTCTAAACTCTTCTTTGCTACTTATGGTGTCTATCCTAAAGCACTATTGAAATATTGACTCTCATTCCCATCGCTTCTGCGTGGGAATGCATACGAGAGTAACAATAACAAAATGTATACATTCCCACCGAGACGGTGGGAATAAGGCAAGAAATATTAAAATTCTTTTTGTGCTAAAACAAAAAACCTCTTGTGCTAAAAAGCTATTGATTCTACTTTTCTGTTTAACTATACTATAACTATAAAAAATAATAAGGAACATAAATGTCAAAAGTAGTATTAATAACAGGTGCAAGTTCAGGTATGGGTAAATTAACAGCTGAGTTTTTAGTAAACAACGGATATATAGTCTATGCAGGGACAAGAGATGTATCATCTCAATTAAATGAGGGTAATTTAAAAAGAGTCTATATTGATGTAACAAAAACAGATAGTATTAAAAATGCAGTTGAGAGTATTATAAAAAATGAAGGTAAAATTGATGTATTGGTCAACAATGCAGGGTATGGACTTCTTGCTACAGTTGAAGATGGTACAGATGAAGAGATGTTCAATCAGTTTAATGTAAATGTCTTTGGACTACTTAAAGTCACACGAGAGGTATTGCCATATATGAGAGAAGCAAAGAGTGGTGTAATCATAAATATCTCTTCATTCTTAGGCAAGATGGGATTACCTCTTTTAACACACTACAATGCAAGTAAATATGCTGTAGAGGGCATTGTTGACTCTTTACGCTTTGAGACGCTACCTTATAATGTAAGAGTACACTCAATTCAGTCAGGACTTTTTGGAACAAATTTTGTAAAAAAAGGTTTAGTATCAAATAGTCAAACCACAAATGAGGAGTCACCATACAAAGAGTTAGTATCTCACTTTGTGCCTATTGTAGCAAAAGCTATTAATGAAGGACCAAACCCTCAACCTATAGCAGATGCAGTAAAAGAGATTATTGAAAATGAAGATGCTGATATTTTTGTACCTGTAGGTGCAGAAGCAGAGACATTTGTTCCTCTACGAAAAGAGTTAAATGACAAAGAGTTTGAACAGAAGGTGAAAGAGACATTTGCTATCTAAAAGGAGGTTTCGTTATGAAAAAGTTATTACACCCTATTGCTATTACTTTCTATGTATTAGCCTTAATTACATCTTTACCTCTTATATTGCCAAATAAGAGCATAAAAAAATATAGTGACAATGAACTAAGAGAGGTAGCACTCTCTAGGGATATGTCGGCTGTACCAAAGAGTTATGAGGAGTTATTAAAGGTAGTTGACAATCCTCAAAATCCTCTAAGCAGAGAAAAGATAGCTTTAGGAAAAGAGCTTTTTTTCGATACACGCCTCTCACGAGACAAAACAATCTCTTGTGCCTCTTGCCACAATCTAAAAGAGGGAGGAGATGACAACTTGCCAACTGCTATTGGTTTTCATGGCAGAGCAAACCCATTTCATCTAAACTCTCCAACAGTACTTAACTCTGCACTTGCAAAAGCCCAGTTTTGGAATGGTAGAGCTAAAGATGTAGAGGAACAAGCAGGAGGACCAGTTCAAGCACCTTTTGAGATGAATATGACACCAAAAGAGGTAGAGCAACGACTAAATAGTGATACCAAACTTGTAGATAGATTTAAAAAGATTTTTCATAAAGAGCATATTACATTTGAAAATGTACGAAAAGCCATAGGAGCTTATGAGCGAACACTTCTAACAAGAGGTGCTTACGATAGATTTTTAGATGGAGACAACAATGCCATCTCTGCATCTGCAAAACGAGGAATGACTCTTTTTATCGAAAAGGGGTGCAAAGGGTGTCATACAGGCATGAGTGTTGGAGGACAAAGCATTCAAAAGTTTCCTCTACGTCGTTACTTTTCAGATTATATTGGAATTATATTTGAACCAAACATTCGCATAAAAGAGAGTCCATTTCCATTTGAAAACAGAGGTGGTTTTTTAGGAAAAGACGATAACCTACGTTTTCGTGTTCCAATTTTACGTAACATCACAAAAACAGCCCCATATTTTCATAATGGCTCTGTAGATAAGCTTGAAGAGGCTGTACGGATTATGAGTAAATATCAGATAGGTCAGGAGTTTAGCAAAGAGCAGATAGCTGATATGGTAGAATTTTTGAAGACGTTAGAGGGGGAGTTAGTTAAATACTAATCCTCTTCTTCGTTAATATTATAAACTTAGTAATGCTCTCATCTGTAATACCAAGCTTAGACTCATTGAGTAGACGCATAGAAAATTTTATAATCTTTTCTTAAAAAGGTATGTATCTTCAACAGAGACCTCTGCCTAAACATTCAGAACATCTTTTTAAAGTATTATTGATAGAGGGGGAGATTCCTAGAAGTAAAGTCAAAGATATTATTGGTAAAGAGGCAAAAACAGCCTCTACACTTATACGAACGTTGACAGAGATGGATTATATTGAGTTCAATAGTAAAAAAGTTCAATACGTCTGAAATTTAACTCATTTTTTGCTTCTCAAATATTTCCTGAGTTGATTCCTCTTGTGAAGTGATTAAAATTAATCTCTCTTTGTCACTTTTTTTTCCCATGATTTTTAGGGCGACAAGCCTTAATATCTTTTACAGAAAGAGCATTTTGAATGCAAGATTTCAGAGTCTCAATTTTTGAGATATGTCTGTCAATTCTAGCTATGACTCTACTCTTTTTTTGTTCAAAGGTCATTCCTTTTTTAAGTTTAAAGGGTTTGTTTCTGTTTTTAGCAACTCTACAGCTTTGCATACCTTCTAAAGATGTAGCTGAACTCATGCACTCTCTACGCTTTTTTATTTTGCTAAGACGTGCGTTAATTTTAGAGATTCTAAGAGCTTTTTTTTGCTCTAATGTTTTTTTAGGTTTGTGAGGTTGAGTTGGTGTATCTGCATAAGTGGCAACACTTATTATCATTAATGTAGCTAGGGTAGAAGTTAAAAGTTTCATATATAATATCCTTAAAATTAAATAGTGTGATAATAGAGTAAAATTGTGTTTTTTTTGTGTTGTTTCTAATCTTTTGCACAATCTCTACAGAGATATTTATGACAAAAAACCTCTTTTTCATCTTATCTTAAATAATGCTATAGGTACTTATTAGTCTAAGTTTAGAAGATAGAGCTAAAAAAATAAGTAGTAAAGTTTATATTGAGACAGCACAAAGAGTCACTTAAGAGAAAGATAAAAAGGAGTTGGTTGTCAAAAATAGATTTCACAAAAACTACACAGAAAAGAATTATGATAGAATATATATCATTTTAATATTAAGGAAAAAAAATGAAAAAGATATTAATAAGTTCAGCATTAGCGTTGAGTATGATTGTAGGAACAGGTTGTGCTCCTAAAGGGTATGCTCAATCAACAGTAGGTCAAACTATGCAAGTAGAACCAGGTGTAGTGCAGTCTGTTAAACAGGTAGTGATTGATGGAAATGGTGTGGGTAACACTATTGGAGGAGTTGTAGGTACAGTTGCAGGTACCGCGGCAGGACGACAAGTTGGAGGAGGTACAGGTCAAGTTGTAGCCTCTGTTTTAGGTGCAGCTATTGGTGGTGTAGTAGGTGGTTCTGTTGGTGACCAACTCGATACAAACTATGGACAAGAGGTAGTTGTACGTCTTAATAGTGGAAGAACTGTAGCAACAGTTTTACGAATTAATCAAACAACTCCATTACTATCTCCTGGTCAGGCTGTTAATGTCTTTATGTCTAGTGGAACTATCTCCAATATCTCTCCACGTTAAATTTAATGCCAATAATTTTTTTTAGTTATTGGCAACTTTTTTCTAAAAATTAAAACAAAATTTAACATTTTTTAGTTATTATAAACAATATAAACTAAAATAAGGACTTAAAAATGGCTATAGAAAATTATATAGAAAATATATTACACAGTCCAGTTTATGTTTTTGATGAGATAGTCACAAAGATTATTGATAAAAATATAACTTTTGCTCAAATTGAGCTAAAACGTTGTCCTCTTGAGGTAGATACAACTCTATTTGAGTCAATTAAATCTATTTTAAAAGACTTAAAAAATGAAGAGGGTTTTTTTAGTCGTTTCCTCTATTCAACTTTTGGTGTTGAGATACGTAAAAATAAAAGACGAGAGCAGTTAATTTATTTAGGCTCAGAATTAAAAACACAACATATTAAAATTCAAAAAAATTTATATTCAATTCAGAAACATCAAGAGAATCTATCTCACAGTATTCATGAACTAGAGCGATTAAAAGATGCATTTTTGAAAAAAAATATGTTTTTTGAAGATGATAAAGTTAAAAATAAAAGTAAGTTTTTTATGAGTGAAATAGAGAGTAAGATGAGTAGTTTAGAGGAGTATCAACTATCTCTACTTATGAAATATAATGATTTAGTTGAAGTAGAGAAACTCTATCAACAGCTTTTTATACAGATTCCTCGTTATCATGAATTGCGTGAGGAGACATATTTATTATTACTCTCTCCTATTAGAAAATAGCTTTTATGATATAATTCCAAAATTTTTTATATAGATAATCAAGGAATTAGAATGTTACTTTTTACCCCAGGACCAACTCCTGTACCTGAGTCTGTACGTCAAGCTATGGCTACTCCCACTCTACACCATAGAACACCTGAGTTTGAGGCTATCTTTAAAGAGGCACGAGAGCGTCTTTTAAAGCTTTATGGCATGGATGAGTGTGTAATGTTAGCAAGTTCTGGAACAGGTGCAATGCAGTCGTGTGTTTTAAACCTCTGTAAGAGAAAAGCTCTAACTATCAATGCTGGTAAGTTTGGTGAGCGTTTTGGAAAGATTGTCAAAGCGATGGGAAAAGAGCTTGTTGAGCTTAAGTATGAGTGGAATACTCCTGCATCTTTGGAAGATGTAAAAAAAGCATTAGCTGAAAATCAAGACATTGACTCACTCTTTATCCAAGTAAGTGAGAGTGCAGGGGGGCTAAGACACCCAGTTGAAGAGATTGCTTCGTATGTAAAATCAGTAAACTCAGACATTATGGTAATTGCTGATGGTATTACAGCTGTAGGTGTCGAGAAGATAGATGTAACAAACATAGATGCACTTGTAGCAGGAAGTCAAAAGGCTCTAATGCTTCCTCCAGGGTTAGCTATGATTGGGTTAAGTTCATCTGCTGTTGAGAGAATTGGTGAGGGCGTTGACTACTACTTTAACCTAGCTTCTGAGATTAAAAAACAGCAAAAAAATACAACTGCTTATACTGCTCCAACTACACTGATTATTGGATTAAATGCTATTTTTGATGAGATAGACAAAGAGGGGTTAGAGTCTCTTTACGCTAAAACATCAGCAAGAGCAAAAGCAACACAATCAGCCATTGAAGCTATTGGACTAAACATCTATCCAACAACTCCTGCTAAGTCTATGACAACCGTTATTGATGATGATGCAGAGGCGATTAGAAAACTGCTTAAAACTAAATATGAGGTAAATATAGCAGGTGGACAAGACCACTTAAAGGGTAAAATTTTTCGTATTAACCAAATGGGTCTGATTCCTGTGCATGAGTCTGTTTGGGTGGTTAATGCTATTGAGATGGCACTTAATGACTTAGGAAGAAGAGAGTTTGATGGAACTGCTTCTAAAGTGTTTAATGAGGTCTATTTCTCTTAATAGTAAATCACCATGAAAAAGATACTATTTTTACTACTTATTACTATTACAACTCTAGTTGCTGATAAGTTGTTAAAAGAGGGGAAGTACTCTTGGTATAGAGGAGGCTCTTTAGCCTCTTTGAGAGTTAAAAAAGACAAAGCAAATGGTTATGGAATTTTGGGAGAGGCAATCCATGGACTAAAGAGAAGAGAGATAAGCTTTACAGGCTTTATGAAAAATGGTAAGTTAGTCTATAAAGAGGGACAAGGTCTTAGTCGTTATACTATTACTCTAACGCTAAGAGAAGATGGTAGTTTTGATATAGAAGAGAAAGACTTTGCTCCTTTTATACACTCTATTCGTTTTGCAGGTCACTTTACCTCTGATGATAACCCAAGTTTTGATTGTAAAAAGGCTAAAACATTTACAGAAAAAGCAATTTGTGATAACAGAGGTTTAGCAAGATTAGACCGACAAATGGCAAAGAGTTACTCTCTTTTAAAGAGTGGACTTTTTTATAAAAAAGAGCCACAAAAGAGAGTTGAACTTTTGAAGAAAGAGCAGATAGCATGGGTACAAAAACGTAATAGTTGTAAAAATGAAAAGATGTATTTAAGTTGTTATGAACATCTTTTTTTTCAGAGGATTAATCAGTTGAATAGGGAGCTTATTGTTTCTCAGAAATAAGAGAGTTGATACTTGCTATGCAGGACACCCATACTCTCTAAACTCTCCAAAACATCAAGTTCACTATCATTATCAAGGAGACCTCTTTGGTTGTTTGTATTAGAGATTATCTCTTTATATTCTCCACCAACTCCTCAAAACTCCCAAAACTCACCTGCTCCCCAGAGTCCATATTTTTAAGCGTAACAACCCCATCATTTACCTCATTCTCCCCCAAAATAATAACAAACTCATGCCCTTGTAAATTGGCATACTTCATCTGCTTCTTAAACTTCATAGTATCAGGATAGACTTCGGTATTAATCTCTGCCTCTCTTAGTTTAGTAGCTAGTTGATAGATATTGCTAACGTAACGCTCATCTATATTTAAAATAAGCACTTGTGCAGTAGTGTTATGCTCTTTTATTAGCTCTAGCTTCTCTAAAACAGCAATAAGCCTGTCAATACCAATAGACGCACCAACCCCTGACATATTGCCATCTTTAGAGAAGCTTTTTGTAAGGTTATCGTAACGCCCACCAGAACAGATAGAACCCATGGTTGGTAGGTCATCTAGTAGTGTCTCATAGACTGTTCCTGTATAGTAGCCTAGCCCTCTTGCTATAGAGAAGTCAATAGCATAATGCTCTTTTTCTATGCCGATAGACTCTAGCATATTTATAATACTCTCTAACTCTTCAATCCCCTCTTTCATCAACTTGTTGTAGCTTTTGTATTGCTCAACTTGCTCTTTAAACTGCTCATCACTCTCTTTAATAGAGATAAATTTTATAATCTCATTGATGCTAGAGGAGTCTATGTTAGTTGCTTTTAAAAGTTCATTTCTAACTTTTGCTTCTCCAATTTTGTCTATCTTGTCAATGATGCGTAAAATATCCTCTATCTTATCTTCAACCTTTAGATATTGAGCCAATCCATTTAAGATTTTACGGTTGTTAATAGAGATGGTAAATTTCTCAATTCCAAGAGCCAAAAGTGAATTGTGAATAACCTGAATAATCTCCATGTCAGAGTAGATAGAGGTTGTACCAATAAAGTCAAAATCACACTGAGTAAACTCACGGTAGCGTCCTGCTTGGGCTCTCTCTCCTCTAAATACATTACCAATAGCATAGCGTTTAAAAGGGGTAGCTAAGAGGTGTTTGTGTTGGACTATAAATCGTGCCAAAGGGA
>JALVXC010000007.1 GCA_027038275.1 Campylobacteraceae bacterium
TAGTTGAGCAAGAGATTAGAAAATGTATTGATGAGGAGAGTCATATTGCTATTACAGCTATTCCAGATAGCAAAAAGGGCGAAAGAGTGGTTCTATTGTTAGAAGGAGAGCAAGATTTAGAGGAGTTGAAGGTCAAAATCAAAGAGTTAGAGATGAATCCTCTTTTTGTTCCTAGTAGTTATTTTAAGGTTGATGAAGTTCCTAAGCTTGGTACAGGTAAGGCTGATTTTAAAGGGGCTAAGAGGTTAGCATTGGAGTTGTGTGGTTAAAAAAATTGATGGATATTATTTTAAAATATCCATCTTTTTATTATAAACATCACTCTTAACATTAAACAAGCCCAACAGAGTATGAAAAAGATTATCTTGTGAATAGATTTTCTCTTCATCTATCTTATGTTGGTTATTTTTTCCAAACCACATTAAAGAGGCAACATGAGTTTGAGCCTCTGGTGCTATAAAGTATGGCATACCATGCAAATAGAGTCCATTTTCTCCTAGACTCTCGCCATGGTCGGCTATGTAGAACATAGTTGTATCGTACTCATTTTGGTAGTTTTTTAATAGACCAATTACTTTTGAGAGGAAGTAGTCACTATATAAGAGGGCGTTGTCATAGGCATTGGCAATGCTCTCTTTGGTACAATTTTCTAACTGATTTGTTTTACAGACAGGGGTAAACTTCTCAAAAGATTTTGGATAACGCTTGTAGTAAGCTGGACCATGATTTCCCATTTGGTGTAGAACTATTAAGATATCTTGGTTTTTGTGTTGCTCTATATATTTATCTAAACCAACTAACATTCCCTCATCTCTACACTCTACATCATCACAAATAGTGTTTTTATTACCATATTTAAAGTCCTCAAATGGAACACGCAAAGCTACCCCTTTTGAATCAGAGTTGTTATCTCTCCATAAAATAGCTACTTGATTTGTGTGGTTAACGACATCTAGCACATTTTCAACTGCCATACCCTTTTTGTAGCTGTAGTCACTTCGGTCATAAACAGAGAACATACAAGGTACAGAGACAGCAGTAGATGTTCCACAAGAGTAGAAGTTTTTGAAGTTTACAATATTCTCTTTTTTAAGTAGAGGATTGGTCTCTCTTTTGTACCCATTTAATGAAAAGTGGTCAGCTCTTGTTGCCTCTCCTACTACCATAATAACTAACTTATGAGGCTTGTTTGGTGGTGATATTTTTGCATCTAAACCAAGCTGTTTAAACTCAACCTCTCCTTTGCTAGTTACAAGAGCGATATAGTCTCCAATAGAGTAAATCCAATAGGTTGGGTTAACATAGTAGCGTAGAGGTTTATGCTCTCTAAGAAATGAGGTATAGAACTTTGAGAAGCTAAGAAGTAGTATAACTATAATAAGTAGTGAGCTTAGAAGTACTTTGGCTTTAGAGAGCAGAGTCTCTTTAAAAGAGAGTGGTTTAAGTTTGACTTTGTAGACCAAATAGGCAGGAAGCACTCCCAAAAATAGAACATATAGAAGCATTTTAAAAGAGAGTAAATCTAAAGACTCATCTAGGTCAGTCTGTAGGCTATTTTGAATCATAAGCTTATCTATAATGACATGATAGGTGTCCATAAAGTAGCTAGTAAAAGCAGAGACAACTATTGCCGTTATGAGAAGAGGTTTTATTGTATATTTTGAAGAGACAAGCGTAAAAAGAAAAAGATTAAGAGCAACAATTACCACACTTAATGAGAAAAGATAGAGTATATTTATTCCCTCAAAAGGATATACCTCTAATAGATTTTTATAAAAAGAGTAGTTGTCAAAAAATATAAAAAATAGCGATACCCAAATAGTAAGTTTAGTTTGAGATATAACTTTAATGATTTATCCTTTAAACCTGAGTTTGACGGAATACCCTATCCACAATTTTACGAGGTTTTTCTCGAAGAGAGTGCAAAGCACTGCATAGGCAACGATAGATTTTTGCAGGACTAACTAGTTAATTCAAAAAAATCTATCTAAGCATATGGGAAACCTCGTAAAACCCGTAGGGAAGCCTAAAAATAGGCAATCTTCCCAAAATAAAATTTTTGAATTAGCAACGGCTAGTCCTGCAAATTTGATTTTGAAAATCTTACCTATTTTTAGGCTTTTGTGGATATGGTATTCCGTCGAACTCAGGTTTTAATATATTAATAGAGACATTTTATCTAAAAAGAGTATAATCCCCTCAATGTATTTATAAGGATTACGCATGTCTATAAAGAAAAAAATTTTAACTTCTGTTGTGGTTGCCTCTGCACTATGGGCAGGAGCTACGGCATATATTAGTGGAAACGCAGAAAAGTATTTAAACAACTATGTGACAAAGAGCAATAAAATCTATGCTAACAATGGTATGAAGATGTCAATACTCTCTTTTAAAAAGGGTTTTTTGAACTCTCAAGCAGAGCTCTCTGTAGATTTTATTGACCCTGAGATAAAAAAAGAGTTAGAGAAGATTTTGAAGCTTCCTATTGTAATGAACTATGAGATTGAAAATGGACCTCTACTCTTAAAAGATGGTATATCTATAGGGGCAAGTCGTATTCACTCAAAAGTAAATGTAAGTGAACTCTTAGTTGATAAAGATGAGTTTAAAAAGGTGGTTAAAGATGATATTGTTCTTGATACTACCATGTTAATTGATTTTAAGAACCATATAGACTATGAGGCTAAGAGTAATCAGATAGTTGCTGAAGAGAACAAGACAAAGTTTACAATTTCACCTTTAGAGGTTGATGGCAAGATGAATGGAGATACCTTAGCAGGAACTGTAAATATGTTTACAAAGAGTATTTATGGAGAGATAGATAACGATGCTAAGATAAAACTTGAAAAGGTAACTCTAAATGGAGATATTACAAAAGTTTTTGACAACGGTTTCTACTTAGGTAGCTTTGATATGGGTGTAGATAACTTTACAGTTAATGACAAACACAACAAAGAGCAAAATGTAAAAAATGCTAAAGTTAAAGTTGTAATGGATATAAAACAGAACAGTAGCAATTTAATAGATACAGATTTCAAACTAAATTTAGATATAGGAGATACAAAACTACCACCTGAGATTAATTTTATTAAAACTATCTCACTTGATTATGGGCTAAATGGAACTAAAATAGATGGTTGGTTAGCCTTTCAAGATGCCATAAAAGAGATACAAAAGAAGCAAGAGAACATTCTAAAAAAGTTATCTGTATCTAAAGATGAAAAAGAGAGAATGAAAGCATTTGAAGAGTTACAAAATATGCAACAAGAGATTCAAAATAAGATGGTTATGCTTCTTTCAGACTTTTTAGTAAAAGATAAAACAGAGTTTAACCTCAATGCAGATGTAAATGGAGGTCAAGGAAAAGCTCTAGTAGATATTAAATATATCGGAGATGAACAACTTCCAAAAACTTTAGAGGCATTAGCAACTAAATTGCAACAAGAGCTACTTAATTGGATTGCACTAAATATTGATGTTAAACTAGATAAATCATTAGCAAATAGACTTCCTCAAGATGTGCAAGGTCAATTAGCTATGGCAATTATGACAGGTATGTTACAAGATAACAATGGTAGCTATGAGTTTAATGCGAACTATAAACCTAAAAAATTAATGGTTAATGGTCAAGATAGATCTGATATGATTATGCTTTTAGAGGGGCTTAGAGCAGGGGGAATGTAATTTTTTAGCCTCAATATAGTTATTTTTTGTTATAATATGTTCTTTTTTGTAGAAAGAGAGATTATGAAAAAGATAATGTTGTTAGCTTTATGTTCTACTCTTGAATTATATTCTATAACAGAAAAAAATTATGAGGCTAAAGGGTTAGTGCATATAAAAGGCTCAAATAAAAACTATAGACAACTACAAGAAGCTGTCGATGTTGCTAAATCTGGAGCAGTCTTGCTTCTGGAAAATGGTATATATCGAGCTGGTGTAAAATTAGATAAAAATATAACTATAAAAGCTATTAATGGAGCAGATAGTGTATTGATTACAGGAGAAGAACCTGTAGTAGGTTGGAAATATGATAATAGCAAAAGGCTCTACTATGCTCCATCTCCATGTATGAAAATAGATAAGTTAGAGTCTCACGATAGAGTGGTTGTAGTAGAAAAAAATGGTAAAGAGGAGGAAGTAGAGCAACCAGCTATAAAGATGAGTGGGGTACAAGCACTATTTATAGATGGAGAGGAGAAAAGTGCTTCACGCTATCCCAATAGTGGATACCTTACTGTTAAAGATTCACCATCAAAATCTAAATTTTCTTTAGAGAATTTCAATATGACAAATGCCGATATGATAGACTCTATAGCTCATATAAGAATGAGTCCATGGAGAGTGGCTTCTCGACGTGTAAAAAGCTATGAAGGTAGATATATTAATCTTGAATCAAAAGCTATCTCTGATAGTAAAAATATTACACCACAATATAAAGTCTTTTTTACGCAAGTATTAGGAGCTATAGATAGTAATGGTGAGTGGGCTTGGCATAAAAATAGAATCTATATGAGGTCTAGTAGCAGACCTAAAAATGTAACTGTGGCATGTAGTGAGTATGGTATATATCTTGATTCTGGAGCTAAAAAAGTAACAATTAGTGGATTAAAAATTACTAAAATTAGAGGTAATGGTATTGATAAAAAAGATGACACAAGAAAAGAGAGAGATGACAGATTAGTTATAAAAAACAATACTAGAGAAGTTGCGAATTAAATTTTTCACCTAAAAAAGCATATATCTATATCAATTCATACTCTCTAAGCTATTAATAGATTCCAAATACCAGCACTAACTATCATTAATTTATCATCAGTATTACCCTTTCTATTCCTATAAATATCCTGATTATAACGGATTGTGTGGGCTACCCCTATAACCATTCAGAGAAGCAGAAATTAATAAATTATGAAGCCAATTATCATGATAACGAAATCCATTTAATCGTTCGGCAGGAGAGAGCTTTCCATTATATTTTTTGATAATATAAGGAGAAGAAGGAGCAAAGTTATGAATAAGGGCATAAGCTCTAATAAGCTTGTTTGCACTATGAATATTGCTATGAAAATATCGTGCCG
>JALVXC010000008.1 GCA_027038275.1 Campylobacteraceae bacterium
AAAGATTTAGCAGCTAAAATTAAAGATGAAGCTGTTACAACGAGTGGTAACTAACCATGAGTAATGCTTTAACTCAGAAAATACTGATTACTTTTGGATTCCTATTTGCCTACAGAGTTTTAGCATACGTACCAGTTCCTGGTGTTGACACTGCCGTCATTGCATCATTTTTTGATGGAACTGGCGTTGGTGGAATGGCAAACCTATTTTCAGGTGGAGCTATTCAACGTTTTTCAATCATCTCACTAGGAATTATGCCTTACATTACAGCTTCTATTGTAATGGAACTTCTTGCTGCAACTTTCCCAAATATTGGTCAGATGAAAAAAGAGCGTGATGGAATGCAGAAATATATGCAAATTATTCGTTATGCAACTATCTTCATTACTCTTGTTCAAGCTTTTGGTGTCTCTGTAGGTCTTCAAAATATGAAGGGTGCTGTACTTATGGATCCAACTACATTTACCATTATTACAACAGTTTCTATGTTGACAGGTACAATGTTACTTATGTGGATTGGTGAGCGTATTACACAGAGTGGTATAGGAAATGGTATTTCACTTATCATTTTTGCTGGTATTGTCTCAAGAATTCCTGCTGCTATTGGTAATACAATGACCTCTGTTAATACTGGTGCATTATCATTTATTACAGTTCTTGCAATATTGGCTATTGTCTTAGCAACTATTTTTGTCATTATCTATGTTGAGCTTGGAGAGCGTAGAGTTCCTATCTCTTACTCAAGAAAGACAATAATGCAAAATCAAGATAAGAGAGTAATGAACTATATTCCAATTAAAGTGAATCTCTCAGGAGTAATTCCTCCAATTTTTGCTTCGGCTGTATTGATGTTCCCTATTACTCTTTTAGGACATACAGACAATAGCATTGCTAAAGCAATTGCCGATGCATTAGCTCCAGGTGGTCTTGGATTTAATATTGCTACTTTTCTTTTAGTTATTTTCTTTGCATTTTTCTATGCATCTATTGCATTTAATGCTAAAGATATTGCAGATAACCTAAAACGTCAAGGTGGGTTTATTCCTGGTGTTCGTCCAGGTGAGCATACCAAAGAGTTTATTAATGAGGTTGCAAGTAGATTGACTGGTGCAGGTGCACTCTACTTAGCAATTATCTCCACTATTCCATTTGTATTGATTAACTCAATGGGAGCGGCATTCTACTTTGGTGGGGTATCTGTTCTAATTATTGTTCAAGTTGCACTTGATACAATGAGAAAAATTGAAGCACAAATATACATGAATAAATATGAAACTTTAGGTGCAGTAGGTCTATAATGGCTATTGCACTTAGAAAACCTAACGAACTCACCAAACTTGCAAAAGCTGGTGAGATTGTTGGTAAAACACTTAAATATTTCCAAGAAAATGTTACTGTTGGAATGACCCTTAAAGAGATTGATGCTATGGGTGAAGCGTTTATTCGCAGACATGGAGCAGTTCCCTCTTTTAAAGGTCTCTATGGTTTTCCCTCTGCTGTATGTACCTCTCTTAATGAAGTTTGCATTCATGGTGTTCCTACAGATTATAAAGTCCAAAATGGTGACATTTTAGGCTTGGATTTAGGAACTAAATTAGATGGCTATTTTGGTGATGCTGCTATAACCATGCCTATTGGTGAAATTTCTAAAGAAGATGAAGAGCTTATTTCCTGTGCAAAAGATGCACTATATTATGCAATAGAGAATATTAAAGTAGGTATGAGATTTAAAGAGCTTTCTCATCTTTTAGAGACCTTTATTAGAGAGCGAGGTTATGTGCCATTAAGAGATTTTTGTGGTCATGGTATTGGTAAAAAACCTCATGAAGAACCAAATATTCCGAACTATGTAGATGGAAAACCAAAACAGGGTCCAAAGATTAAAAATGGTATGGTATTTTGTATAGAACCAATGGTCTGTCAAAAGAGTGATGAGCCAGTCATTTTAGAAGATAAATGGTCAGTTGTAAGCCAAGATGGACTTCGCTCTTCGCACTATGAGCATACTGTAGCAATTGTTAATGGTAAAGCTGTAATTTTAACTAATGCTGAACCAACACACGATTTATAAGCATTCAGAGAGTAAAATAGAAACATATTCATTAAAAAAGGAGAATAGATGGGCAAAAATGATGTAATTGAGATTGATGGGAAAGTAATCGAAGCACTTCCAAATGCAACTTTTAGAGTAGAACTTGACAATGGGCATGTTATCTTATGTCATATTGCAGGGAAGATGAGAATGCACTATATTAAAATTTTACCTGGAGATAAAGTAAAAGTAGAACTTACTCCATACAGTCTTGATAAAGGGCGTATTACTTTTAGATATAAATAGGATTTTATATCTTTGTTTAAGGTGTTGTCAGAAGAGAACACCTTATTCTACAACTCTACACAAATTTTTCTTTTAAATCTTGACAAATTAAAAAAAATTAACTACACTTTTAACTACAAATAAATCTTAAGGAGCAAAATATGAAAAGACTATTACCTATTCAAACTATAAATAAGCTCTTTAAAATTTGGCTTTAGCCTACTTCTTACTTTTCCTAGATAACTACTATTATTATTTTTTTCACATGCACGTAGGGTGTGATTGCTATCGCACCGTTTTAAAATTACAACACAATTTTACATACAAATAAGTGGTGCGATAGCAATCGCACCCTACAGGAATTAATATGAACTACAAACTAAACAGCATTGTCCCATGGGGCAGAAACTTAGAGGAGTACAAAACAATGTTCTCTCTAAGCAACACAGATTTACAAAAAAAGATACTAGGCTGTGGTGATGGCCCATCATCTTTTAATGCAGAGCTAACAGCAAGGGGAGGAGATGTTACTTCCATCGACCCAATTTACGAGTTTACAAAAGAGCAACTCTCTAAACGTATAGATGAAGTAGCCGTAGAGGTGATGGGTATGGTACGTCAATACAGTAGCAATTTTGTATGGAAAAATATCAAAAATCCTGATGAGTTAGAGAGAGTACGTATGTCGGCTATGAGAGCATTTTTAGTCGACTACCAACAGGGCTTAGAGCAGAAGCGTTACCGTTTTGAGATGCTTCCGAGCTTATCTTTTGAAGATAGAAGTTTTGATTTGGCATTAAGCTCTCATTTTCTCTTTTTATATAGCGAACATTTGGACTTTGAGTTTCATTTGAGTGCTATTTTAGAGATGTTACGTGTGGCAGATGAGGTGAGAATTTTTCCTTTGATGACGTTAAACAATGTCTATTCTCCTCATCTTGATAAGGTACGAGAAGCATTGGCTAAAAGAGGTTATGAGAGCGAGATTATTAAAACAGAGTATGAGTTTCAACAAGGAGGAGATGAGATGTTAAAGGTGAATTTATGCAACAATTAGATGGTTATGAATTTTCCTGATGTTGAGTATTAATACAAAAAATACCTATACAAAGTATAAAATTTTAACCTTATAAGGGTATAATTTAAAAAAAGAGTCCATTATGATAAAAAGAAGCATTGCACCCCTCTTAGAAACTGCATTAGAAATCTCTCCGATTGTTCTTCTTAGTGGAGCAAGACAAGTCGGAAAATCAACACTCTCTTCAAATTTTTTTCAAAACTATGTCACTCTTGATGATGTCGATTTAAGAGTAACAGCAATTGAGAACCCTAAAGGTCTTATTAATAGAATTGAAAAACCAATTTGTATTGATGAGATTCAAAAAGCTCCCAATCTGTTAGAGGCCATTAAAATAGATGTAGACAAAGAGCGAATTAATGGTAGCTATCTACTTACAGGTTCAGCCAATTTGTTAGATATGAAAAAAACAAAAGATACTTTAGCAGGTCGCATTATTGAACTCTCACTCTATCCTTTAAGTGCCAAAGAAAAAAATAACAAGCCAACTCAAAATGTAGTCGATATGCTATTTGAGAGAGATTTCTCTTGCGAGAAGATAGACTTTAAAGTTATAGAAGAGAACATTATCTTAGGTGGTTACCCTGAAATTTTACGACTAGATAGCGAACTAAAAAGAAGACTTTGGTTTAGCTCTTATATCTCAACCTACATAGAACGAGATGCAAGAGAGTTAGGAGAGATACGAGAGATAAACAACTTTTTTAAATTTTTTAATGTCATAGCTCCAAGAACAGCAACCCTTTTAAATAAGTCAAAAATAGCCAAAGCAACAGCTCTAAAAGACTCTATGGTAGACAACTTTTTAACCATCTTGGCACAACTCTATCAAGTTGAGTTGATACGACCCTACTCTGAAAATATTGGTAAACAGTTTGTAAAGTCTCCAAAACTACACATGATAGACACAGGAATAGCCTGTCACATGCTTCGCATAAAAAATTCAAAAACACTCAATGAGTCTCACTATAAAGGTCAAATTTATGAGACATTTATCTTTTCAGAACTCAAAAAACATATTAGCTTTACAGTAGACAACACCGACATGTTTCACTATCATACTAGCGACAAAAAAGAGATAGATTTTATTTTAAGTCGAGGTGATGAGATGTTAGCCATTGAGGTTAAAGCCTCTCATTCAGTAGATAAGGGTGACTTTAAACATATTTTTGACTTTCAAAAAAGTTCTACAAAAGATATTTTAGGTATTGTCTTTTATATGGGCGATGTGGTTTTAGAGATAGATGAGAGAAACTTTGCTGTTCCTTTTGGGATATTTTTTTAGAGGAAGTTTTTCCTAATATTAAGCTATAATCCAAATAAAAAAAAGGATGAACTATGCTTAAAATAGAAAACTACAAACACCCATTACATTTCTATCTTCTAGCTACCATTATACCTTGGTCTTTTTGGTCTCTTGCAGGATATTTAAGTCATCAACCTACAAGTAACCAACTACTCGTTAGTCTATTAGGATTTATGGGGCTAGTAGCCCCTGCTATGGTTGCTTTTTGGTTAATAGGAAGCTGATTATAACGGATTGTGTGGGCTACCCCTATAACCATTCAGAGAAGCAGAAATTAATAAATTATGAAGCCAATTATCATGATAACGAAATCCATTTAATCGTTCAGCAGGAGAGAGCTTTCCATT
>JALVXC010000009.1 GCA_027038275.1 Campylobacteraceae bacterium
AATACCCACTCCATAGTCATTTGAGCCCAAAGAATATAACCTGCTGTTGAGTGCTGTACCCCTTTTGGTTTACCTGTACTACCACTAGTATAGAGAAGGAAAAGTGGGTCTTCACTATCCATTGGTTCAAATGGACACTCACTAGACTCTTCATCTATTAACTCATTGTATGAGTGGTCACGCCCCTCTACCCATTTAATCTCTTCGTTGTTTCTTTTTACAACTAAAACAGCCTCTATAGACTCACAACCATGCTCTAGGGCATCATCTACTACATTTTTAAGCATATATGGCTTTCCTTTACGAAATGCCCCATCAGCTGTAATAACAATCTTCGCCTCTGCATCTTCAATTCTATCACGCAGGGCATCAGCACTAAATCCACCAAATACAATAGAGTGAATAGCCCCTATTCTTGTACAAGCTAACATGGCATAAGTTGCTTCTGGAATCATTGGCATATAGAGAACAACTCTGTCACCCTTTTTAACTCCAAACTTATTTTTAAGAAGATTTGCCATTTTGTTAACGTGTTCTGATAGTTGAGAGTATGTAATGTGTTGAACATCACCTCTGTCACCCTCAAATATAATAGCATTTTGCTCTGCCTTATCGGCTAAGTGACGGTCAATACATTGGTTGGAGACATTAAGTTTACCATTGGTGAACCATTTATAAAAAGGGGCATTGGACTCATCTAATACACTGTCGTAAGGCTCTAGCCAATCTATCTTCTCATCAGCAAAACCTTTCCAAAAACCTTCATAGTCTTCTATGGCTCTGTTTTGAAGCTCCCAATAAGCTTCCATACTTGAAATACGTGCATCTTTTGCAAATTCTGGATTTGGGTAGTACATCTGTTCTGACATAATTTTTCCTTTTTTTAGATATTTTTACTCTCGTTCCCAAGCTCCAGCTTGGGAACGCATATTGGAATAATAACTCTTTTAAAAATTTCTACTCCAATATTGGGTTACGAAGCTGGAGCTTCGTAACCAGTATAATATGCTATTTTTTGAGTAAGTCTATCATAAAATCTACTAATTTACAATTTTTTCAATAACATTAAGTCCAAACCCTGCAAGTCCTACAAATTCAGTCTCTTTATTAGAGGTAAGAAGTTTAATATTTTCAATGCCCAAGTCTTTAACTATTTGAGCCCCTACTCCATACTCTTTTGCCTGTTCTTTAGAGATAGTTTTTGTATCTAAAAAGACAAGCACCCCACCATTTTGTTTTAGATACTCTAAAGAGCTTACTATTGATTTAAAACGTTTTTGATTTAAAATTAAATCTATATCTAAACCAATATTGTGAAACTTAACATTTGTAGTTTTATCTATTTTAGAGAATTGAACTACTTTATGAATACGTCCTAAATGGTCTTTGTAAGAGATTTGAGTCACTTTAGTGTTTAAAACCTCTATCTCTTGCTCATCAATACGCTCTACTAACTTCTCATTAGCAAGACGATACTCAACTAAATCAGATATATAGACTATAGGCATATTGTGTTTTTTAGAAAAAACCTCCAAATCATCATGACGAGCCATTGTTCCATCATCTTTAATAATCTCACAAATTACACCAATAGGTGCAAGACCTGCAAGTTTACACAAATCTACAGACCCCTCTGTATGCCCTGTGCGTACCAAAACACCACCTTTTTTAGCAATTAGAGGAAATATATGCCCTGGGCGAACAAAATCATCTGCTTTGGTTAAAGGATTTGCTAATAAAGAGATACAATCATCTCGTTCAAAGGCAGATATACCTGTATCGGCTGTAGCAGAGTCTATAGATACGGTAAATGCTGTTTCATGATTTGAGATATTATTGGAGACCATAGGCATTAAATCTAATTTTTGGGCTAACTCTTTTGGTAGAGGGGTACAAATAAGCCCCCTAGCCTCTTTTGCCATAAAGTTAACCATCTCTGGAGTTGAGTGTGTTGCAGCGTAGACTAAATCGCCCTCATTCTCTCTATCTTCGTCATCCATCATAATGACCATACGACCCTTTTTTATCTCATTGATTGCAATCTCTACTCGCTTTAAAGCTTCTGTTGACATTCTATTATTCCTTAGTTTTTTATGTTATCGAATTATAACACTTATTTTATCTCGTTCCCAAGCTCCAGCTTGGGAATGCATATTGGAATAATAACTCTTTTAAAAGTCTTTAATGAATATTGTTTTTATGGTGTTTTCAGGGGAAAACACCCTACATTCTTTTTGGCAATTAGTTTCATTATAAGAAAGAGGTAGCATCTTGTAAACAATCAAAATAGATAATATTATTTTGATATAGATACTCCATAGAGTCTCTAAATGATTCTCCTCCTAAAAATATAGGTATGATTTTTTTATCCCATTTTCGGTTAAGAAGTTTTGCAATATTTAGACTATCTGTCATAAATTGAGGAGTTATAATTAGGTATATAAGCTCTACATCTTCAAAATTTTGAGCAATCTCTAAACTCTTCTCATATCTATCGCTCATAGCATCACCAATAATATCAATAGGGTTTGCTCTTGGCCAATTAAATGGTAGAACCTCATCAAGAGCTTTTAACTCGGTTTCATTTAGTTGATAAAGCTTTTTACCTTTATCTATAATATAATCACTAAGAATCGAAGCAGGACCTCCTGCATTTGTAATAACTAAAATATTGTCACACTCAATAATTGGGTTAAACAAAAGAGCCTCAATATTGTCCTCTATTTTAGAGCCTACACTCCTAATAAGAGACTTAAACATCTTATAGTTTCCACTTAAATTTCCTGTATGAGAAAATGCAACCTTTTTTGAGAGTTCACTCTTGCCTGTTTTAAAGATATAAATAGGCTTTTTTGTATCTCTTAAAGCCTGTAAAAATCTCTTACCATCAGTAATCCCTTCTGCATAGATACAGATATATTTACAACTCTCCTCTTTGTTTAACATATCTATTAACTCACCAAAGTTAATATCTACCATATTTCCTGCTGAGATAATATGAGAAAAACCAATTCCTGATTTATAGGCTTTGTCCATTAGTGCTGAAAGAACTGCTCCTGATTGAGAGATAAAGGCAATATCACCTTTATGTATATGAGAAGTACCAAATGTCAAGTTAAGATTAGTAGTTGCATTATAATACCCAAGACAGTTTGGACCAATAATATTAAAATTGTGCTTCCATGCCATCTCTTTTAGTCTATTTTCACTCTCAATATCTCCAACCTCTTTAAATCCAGCAGAGATAATAATTAGATTTTTTAACCCCTTTTTGACAAGCTCATCAATTATGCCAAATACAAATTTAGATGGAATGGTAAGAACAGCAGTATCTATATCCTCTTTAATTGCAGATATTTTGGGGTAAACATCTCTATCAAAAAGTTTTCCACCCTTTTCATTAACAAAAAAGAGATTACAGCTACTATTTAGTGCATTTTTAGCTACTGCATATCCAACTTTTGTATGGTTTGAACTTGCTCCAACAATTGCAATATTTCGGTTTTCAAAAAAATTATGCCTATTGGCTCTTGCTAAAGGTTCAACTCTCTCTTTATCGAACTTAATCCTAGAGTCTACAATGGTTAATCCATCATCATTGAGTATTACAGGGTTAAAGTCCATCTCTTTGATAGTTGGATTTTTGACAACAAAAGATTGAACTCTCTTTATAAACTCTACAACCTCTTCAATATCAAATTTATTCCCTCGAAATCCTTTAAACAGTTTAGCTATCTTTAGGCTTTCAATAGAGCGTTTAATCTCTTTGCTATCGGCATAGAGGTCAATATAGCAGACATCTTTATGTAACTCTAAAAAGACTCCACCCTCTCCAAAAACAATTACTTTCCCAAAAACATCATCATCTACCACACCTACAAAAAACTCAACTCCATCAATCATCTGAGTAATTAAAAAGTAATCACTACTATCTAGTTTTACACCTTTTTTTTCAATAGAATTAAGAATCTTCTCTTTAGCCTCAATAAACTCATCTTGGCTACCTATATGAACCTTTACAGCTCCAAAATCACTCTTATGTACAATCTTTTGACTCTCTATCTTTAAAGCTATAGGGTAAAAATCAATATGAGGAGTATCCTCTAGCTTACATCTATGAAATTTTGGTACTCTAAATCCATTTTCTATTAATAATTTATAAATTTGACTCTCTAACATTTTCATTCCTTAAATTTAAATAAAATTATAGCAATATAAACATAAATTAAGATATTATTCAAAGAATAATTAATATTTCTTAATTACATATATTTTCGCATTATACATTTATTTTAGAATAAACCCTTGACATTAGTAGAATTTTTCTATATAATGCCGTCCACATAAACAATGTGTAGCATTTTGTTGGGGTATCGCCAAGCGGTAAGGCCACGGTTTTTGGTACCGTTATTCGGGGGTTCGAATCCCTCTACCCCATCCATTGCATAGGACGCGGAATAGAGCAGCTTGGTAGCTCGTCGGGCTCATAACCCGAAGGTCAGAGGTTCAAATCCTCTTTCCGCAACCAATTAACGAACGCAGAATAGAGCAGCTTGGTAGCTCGTCGGGCTCATAACCCGAAGGTCAGAGGTTCAAATCCTCTTTCTGCAACCAATTTTTAAGTTATTTTTTTATAAAATGACAAATCACAAATTTTATTGATATATATTATTATAGACAATAAACTATTGGGGTATCGCCAAGCGGTAAGGCCACGGTTTTTGGTACCGTTATTCGGGGGTTCGAATCCCTCTACCCCATCCACAGACGCGGGAATAGCTCAGTTGGCTAGAGCGTCAGCCTTCCAAGCTGAGGGTCGCGGGTTCGAGTCCCGTTTCCCGCTCCACTTTTTTGTTGTATAAACACTAAATAAAAAGTTTTAGAAGTAAATATATAACACACAATAAACTAATAAATCCTAGTATAAATTTTGTATAAACTACTCTTTTAAACATTTTAGAATCTTTTCTTATCCAATATCT
>JALVXC010000010.1 GCA_027038275.1 Campylobacteraceae bacterium
AACTATCTAGCCCATCCTCTTTTAGCAGATGGTAAACTCCCTGACACCCATTGCAACAAAAATAGACATTAGGGTTATTCTCTTCGGTAATCATTACAGATTCATCAAATTCTAATTGGCAGTGGGTGCATTTTACTTTTAGCACATTTTTCCTTTCTTAATTAATCTTTTAGTGATTATCTCTATAAATTTTCCTCTTAATTCAACCATTATAGACCCTTTTAAAGTAATTTTTAAATATTGTTGACACAATAATAACATAAGATATATTTTTAAAGACCCCAACAATAAGGGCTTCTTTCTTTATATTTAAGCTTACTTTAAATAAAAATGACGAAAGCAGTACAGAAAAAAATTTCATATTGTTATCCAAAAAATGGTACATATTTTATATGTTTAGTTGATTTGTTATCAGGGTCAGCAGGTTTTATAAGCTTTTTCTCTAGCGTATCACTAATAATTTTAGAGGCTTTAGAGTGCTGTTTGCTTCCTATACCAAACCGTTCTCTTAATGTTGAATTTGTCATATACTCCTGATTCATAAATTTTAAACAAGTATGTTGATAAGTTGCTCTTATTCTATCTTGTCTATCCATATCTTCAAATGGCAGTGGTGCAAACATTACAACTTTAAAATAATCCTCTTCTGCTATAAATTTTGGTGCAGGGAGTTGATATAACTCTATAGAAGCTATAACTTTATCTATTCCTGAACCTCTCTCTTCACATATTCCCATAAGTCGCATCAAATTTGCTAACTTCTCATTCCTAGATTTTGGCTGATAATCTATAAGACGAAGAACATCTATTAAAGGTTTTCCATTGTTTGTTATCTCTATTCTATTATCATAAATTTCTACCATAGGGTTTGTACCATTAATACTTAAATCTTGATGTATTAGAGCATTGGCAATAAGTTCTCTTATAGCAATTTCAGGATAAAGCGAAACCTCCTCTCTAAGAGCATTTTGTATAACTTCATTGCGTGGTATAATTTTCATTATATACTGCACTAAACCTTGAAAACCTACAGCATATCCTCTTATACCCTCTTGCTCAAACTCTGTATGAAGTTTACTATTACCTTTGTATTTGATAACTCTAATTTTTTTTCTCTGAAGATTTTTAAAATGACCCAAATTATTTGCAAATAGCAATGCTCCAAGATTTGTTATGCTTAAATAAGCTTCTTTGGACACAACAAGTCCATACTCGATAAGTTTAGATATAATGTACTCATGAGTGCTATTTTCTTCACTTAAAGGTAACTTCAAAAGCTTAAAAAAGGTTTTATAATCAAGTAAAGAGAGTATTGTTTCCATATCTACTTTTGATTTTGCAATTTCATCTTCAAAACAAAAAGATGAAAAACTTTGCCATAGTTTCCTCTCTTTTTGAGGGTAGTCTTTTAAGGACTTTTTATAGCTTCCAACTCTAATATACTCTTTTCCCTGAAAACTAATTGGACTATGTGTTGCACAATCAATTTCAAAAATTGATACACTTTTACCTTGGCATTCAAACTCATATATGCTAAAATCAACATTCGGTTCAAGTAGTCTATGAAGCCAATTTTCTAACTCTTCATTACCTTTTTTTGTAATTTTTGGTTTAAATTTTGTGCCAATCAAATCTAATGTTTCATCTTCTATACCATAAATTAAATAAGCTTTTTGAATATCATATAAAGTTGCTGAATTAGAAAGAGCTGAAATATACTCACCTATCATTTCAGGTTTTTCATTATCTACTTTGAACTCTATCCACTCACACTCTTTCTTGTATAATGAAATTAATTCTTTTAAAGTTTCACAAGTCATATTATAACCTTTGCTAAATTATATTTAAAAATTTCATTATAGCTTTTATTGATTAAATCTTAAAAAGACAATGAAACAAAAGTATACATCAGATATCTCTTGCTCGGTAATCATTACAGATTCATCAAATTCTAATTGGCAGTGGGTACACTTAACTATAGGCAAAAATTTTTCCTTCTGTCACTTTTTGTTATAATAAATATAATTATATCTTATATTTATTATAACCTTAAGATATAATCAGCAAAATTATAGCTTATTTATGTATTATATAGATAATATTTAAAAAAAACAAGGAGTCTTTCAATGACATATCGAATTAAACGCTATTATGGGTTTGTTATAGCAACTATTGTGTCGCTTATTTTACCCTTTATTACTATAGGAGGGAATCATATATTCCTACTATCTTTTGACAAAAAACAGTTACAATTAATGGGTACAGCATTTGATATGCAAGAGCTATATCTTATGCCATTTATTTTAATGTTACTCTTTTTAGGTATTTTTGCCGTCACAGCTGTTGGTGGTCGTGCATTTTGTGGTTGGGCTTGTCCTCAAACAATCTTTAGAGTTATCTATAGAGATTTTATTGAGACAAAACTACTTAAACTTAGAAAGAGAATTAGCAATAAACAAAAAGAGCCAGACTATAGTAAACCTGAAAATGCAACTAAAAGAGTTATAGGTATTGCTCTATGGACAATACTCTCTCTTATAGCATCAGCTAACTTCTTATGGTTTTTTGTTCCACCTGAAGATTTTTTTAACTATTTAAGTCACCCAACTGAACATACTATTCTTATTGGTTTCTGGTTAGGAATCACTGCCTTTTTGGTTTACGATATTGTCTTTCTTAAAGAAGACTGGTGTATCTATGTATGTCCATACTCTAGAGTTCAATCGGTTCTTTATGATGAGAATACACTACAAGCTATCTATAGTGAAAAAAGAGGTGGTAAGATTTATGATGAACATCATAACAAACTAGTCTTTAAACAGAAAGATTTAGATAAAGATAAATATGACTGTACAGCTTGTGAAAGTTGTGTTACTGTATGTCCTACCCATATTGACATTAGAAAAGGTACACAACTAGAGTGTATTAACTGTCTTGAGTGTGTTGATGCGTGTACTAAAGTTATGGGTAAATTAGGAAAAGAGTCTTTAGTTCAGTGGAGTAGTAGAAATGAGATAGTTGATGGTAACAAAACTAAAATTTTAAGAGGTAAAACTATTATGTATATAGTAGCTTTAACTCTTGTTTTAATTGGTCTCTTCTCTATGGCTGGAAAAAAAGAGTATATGCTTCTAAATGTCAACAAAACAACACAACTATATAAAGTTAAAGATAATGGTAAACTTGTTGAAAATAACTTCTTGCTTCTCTTCCAAAATACTCAAAGAGAGAAACATACTTATAAGTTAGAAGTAATTGGTAAATATAAAGGGAAAATTAAAATTAAACGCTTTAAAGAGCTAACTCTAAGCCCTGGTAAATTAGCTAAAAAAGTTATGGTTCTATCAACAAGAGAAAGATTAGTTGATGATGCAACTAAAGATACTCCTATTACAGTAACTCTTCACGCTTATGCAGTTGATGACCCTGAAAAGATTTCAGTTATTAGAAAGGCTGTATTTATCTACCCACGAGCTGACAAGCTTAAATAACTCCTCTTGAAGTAGTAATATTTTACTACTTCAACTTGCTTTTTCCTTAATCTTTTTATATACTTTTTTTCGATATAATTTTTTATTAAATATTAATAAATTATCACAAGGTGTAAAATATGAGTCATAAAAAATTTATCTTTTTTATTATTATCTCCACTACATTCTTACTATCGAGCCAAAATAACATCTTTATTATCAAAGATAAAAATGGAAAAGTCATTAAAGACAAAAAGATAAACCATGTTAAAAATGTCTATTTTGATGACCTAATTAAAGAGCAAAAAGAGCTATTAAAACAGATAGATAAGCTTCATAAAAAAAGATTAGAGAGTGGTTTTTACGACAAAAGTAAAATGCTTAAAAATGCAAAAAACCACCTTGGAGAACGTTATGTTTGGGGTGGAACAAAACCAAATGCTTTTGACTGCTCAGGCTATATGCAATACCTATATCGTAAAGAGGGTGTAGAGCTTCCAAGAACAGCCTATGCTCAATCAAAAGTAGGAAAGAAAGTAAGTCGATTTGAGCTAAAAAAAGGTGACCTACTCTTCTTTTTAACTGACAAATCAAGAGGTATTCCTGTAACTCATGTGGGCATGTATCTAGGCAATGACAAATTTATTCATGCTGCATCTAAGAAAAAAGGTATTATTATTAGCTCCTTTTCTAAAAGTCGCTACAGCAAACTCTTTGTTACTGCTAGACGTATTATAAAGTAGGGTCGATTTATCGACCATCCATAAACCTCTCTATACTTTCTCCTGTTTTAACTATATATAAACCTGAGTTCGACGGAATACCATATCCACAATTTTATGAGGTTTTTCATAGGCAACGGCAGATTTTTGCAGGACTAACTAGTTAATTGTCCTCACTTCGTTGCGGAGTTTTACCAAAAAAATCTGTCTAAGCATATGGGAAACCTCATAAAACCCAAAGGGAAGCCTAAAAATAGGCAATCTTTCCAAAATAAAATTCTTGAATTAGCTATGGCTAGTCCTACGAATTTGATTTTAAAAACCTTACCTATTTTTAGGCTTTTGTGAATATGCTATTCCGTCGAACTCAGGTTATAAACCTAAGTTCTAT
This sequence comes from Campylobacteraceae bacterium, assembly GCA_027038275.1. Taxonomy (GTDB): domain Bacteria; phylum Campylobacterota; class Campylobacteria; order Campylobacterales; family Sulfurovaceae; genus UBA1140. Next base: position 4,584 of record JALVXC010000010.1, read on the forward strand.
AAAATAATACAAAAATTAACAGATTATTAACCAATCAGTTGGTTAATTGTTAATCTTTTAGTAGTAAACTTCTCTTATCCAAATATAAACTTAAAGGAAAGAAGATGAAAAAAACACTTTTACTATCAACACTAACAGCAGGACTACTTTTTAGTACTACTATGTTACAAGCTAAAACAGATACCAAAACATTGGTAAAACAACAGATAACACAAACTCAAAAAAACTTTAAAAAAACACCTAAAGAGATTGATGAAGCACTCAAAGCAACCTCTCTTGCAATGCAAAATTTACAACATAAAAAAGTAGATGAAGCAAAAAAACAACTTAAAATAGCTACAGAAAAATTTGACTTAGCTCTTAA
>JALVXC010000011.1 GCA_027038275.1 Campylobacteraceae bacterium
AAGATAATTAAACGAAAAGGTATTATTCGTATTATCTGCAAAAATCCAAAACATAAACAGAGACAAGGATAAGCATGGCACGTATATCAGGTGTTGATTTACCGAAAAAAAAGAGAATTGAGTATGCGTTAACTTATATTTATGGTATAGGTTTACATACTTCAAGAAAGATTCTTGATGCAACAGGTGTTGATTATAACACTAGAGTTTATGAACTAACAGATGCACAAGCAGCCTTAATCCGTAACGAAATTCAAGCGAACTACATGGTAGAGGGTGACCTTAGAAAGAAAGTTACTATGGATATTAAAGGTCTTATGGACTTAGGTAACTACAGAGGATTAAGACACAGAAGAGGTCTTCCTGTTAGAGGTCAAAAGACTAAGACAAACGCTAGAACTCGTAAGGGTAAAAGAAAAACTGTTGGTGCAGCATAAGAAGGTAATGATAGATGGCTAAGAAAAAAGCAAAAAAGAATATTGCTAAAGGTGTTGTTTACGTAGCAGCAACTTTTAACAATACAGTAATTACAGTAACCGATGAGATGGGTAACGTTCTTGCATGGAGTTCTGCTGGTGCTTTAGGATTTAAAGGTTCTAAAAAATCAACTCCATTTGCAGCAACAGAGGCTGTAGCTGATGCAATGGCAAAAGCGATGGAGCATGGAATTAAAGAGGTTGGTATTAAAGTACAAGGCCCTGGGTCTGGTAGAGATACAGCTGTTAAGTCAATTGGTGCAACAGAAGGCATTAGAGTAATGTGGTTAAAAGATATTACTCCACTACCTCATAATGGTTGTAGACCACCTAAGCAGAGAAGAGTATAAAAATTGTAGGTTCGATTTTATCGAACATTTTTATATATTAAATATTAAAAATTTAAAGGTAAACAGATGGCAAGATATAGAGGTCCAGTTGAAAAACTAGAGCGAAGACTTGGTGTTGATCTCGGCTTAAAGGGTGAGAGAAGATTAGCAGGTAAATCAGCTTTAGAAAAGAGACCATACCCACCAGGGCAACATGGTCAAAGAAGAACAAAACTAAGTGAATATGGTGAACAGCTTCAAGAGAAGCAAAAAGCTAAGTTTATGTATGGTGTATCTGAAAAGCAGTTTAGAACACTATTTAAAGAGGCTAACAGAAGAGAAGGGAATACAGGGGCAATCCTTATTCAACTTTTAGAGCAGAGACTCGATAACGTAGTTTATAGAATGGGTTTTGCAACAACTAGAAGATTTGCAAGACAGCTTGTAAACCATGGACATATCTTAGTTGATGGTAAAAGAGTTGATATTCCATCATTTAGAGTTAAAGCAGGTCAAAAGATTGAGGTTAAAGAGAAGTCTAAAACAAATCCACAAGTTGTAAGAGCAATGGAGTTGACTAACCAAACTGGTATGGTTGAGTGGGTAGATGTTGAAAAAGATAAACTCTTTGGTATCTTTACACGAATTCCAAATAGAGATGAGATTTCAATTCCAGTAGAAGAGCGTTTAATCGTTGAACTTTACTCTAAGTAGTAGTTAGTAACAAAGGCAAAGAATGAAAAAAATTAAAGTAGCACCTTCACTTCCTGAAAATGTTGAAGTGAATGAACTGGGTGAAAACAGATCTGAAGTTATTGCCTACCCTTTTGAGAGTGGTTACGCTATTACCTTAGCACACCCATTAAGAAGACTTATCTTAGGTTCTTCTGTTGGTTATGCACCAATATCAGTTAAGATTGATGGTGCAGCACATGAGTTTGATAGCGTACGTGGTATGCATGAAGATGTTGCTGTATTTATTATTAATCTTAAGAATATTCGTTTTAAACTTCCAGAAGGTGTAGAGAGATTTGAAGTCAACTATAGCTTTGTTGGACCTAGAGAGATTACAGCAGCTGATTTAGTTAATGATGATATTGAAATTGTCAATCCAGATGCTTTCTTAGCAACACTAAATGAGGATGCTATTCTTAATTTTACCGTTGTTATTGCTCAAGGTTTAGGGTATGTTCAAAGTGAAGATTTAAGGGACGAAGTAGCAAGTGACACGATTGCATTAGATGCATTCTTTACACCTGTTAAAAAAGCAAACTATGACATTCAGAATGTTTTGGTTGAAGATAACCCTAACTATGAAAAAATTGTCTTTGATATTGAAACAGATGGTCAGATATCACCTGTTGATGCGTTTACTAATGCATTAGAGACAATGTACAAACAACTCTCTGTCTTTAATGGAGTACTTGATGTTGAAATCAATGCAACACCAATTAAGAGAAGTAATGATGACTCTGAGATTAAAGCATATCTTGAGCCAATTGACTCTCTAGGTCTATCAGCACGTTCTTTCAACTCACTTGATAGAGCTGGTATGAAAGTTGTCGGAGAATTAGTACTGATGAGTACAAATGAGATTAAAAATATTAAAAATCTTGGTAAAAAATCACTAGATGAGATTTCTGAATGTTTAGAAAATCTTGGTTATGGTGAAGATTTTGAGTTAGCAGACAATATAAGAGTGAATCTTATTAAAAAAATTGAGCAGCTTAAAGAGAGCGCTAAATAAAGGAACATAGATGAGACATAAACATGGATACCGTAAGCTTAGCAGAACATCTGCACATAGAGCTGCGTTGTTAAAAAACCTTTCTATTGCTCTTATTAAATATGGAAGAATAGAGACAACACTTCCAAAGGCAAAAGAGCTTAGTAGATATTTTGAAAAACTTATTACTAAAGGTTTAAGTGGTGAGAATGCTCACCGAGCAGTATTTGCACTTTTACAAGATAAAGAGTGTACAAATAAACTAGTAACAGAGATTTCTCCAGAGTATGAAGAGAGAAATGGTGGTTACACAAGAATTATTAAGACTCGTAACCGTAGAGGTGACGCAGCACCAATGGCAATTATAGAATTGGTATAGCACCTATTACTTCTTCTTTGAGGAGCATTATGATGCTTCTCAAAATACCTCTTTTTTAATCCAACTTTTAAATATTAAAAAAAAATGATAAAATCAAATTATATAGTTATTTTCATTCTTAATTTATACTTATAAAATAAGTTATTTTTAATTTTATTTTAAAAAGAAATGATTATAATAAGAAAATATAAAGGAGATGTTAAAATATATTTTTAACACATAATATAAAGGAGGAAAAATGAAAAGAGTTTTAAGTGCAATTGTTACATTTCTATTTTTTAAAAGAGAGACAAAATCTCCAAAGGTTCAAATTCAAGTTATTAGCTATAGTAGCTAACTATTTGAGTCTTCAAGAGAGGTTGCTTTTGGTTTAAAAAATCTTTTTTTTCGAGAGTGCTTCTCTCTTTTTACAGAGTCAATCCATAGTTTATTGATTAAAAAGTAGATAAGAGTTGAGACTCCTAAAGAGTAGGGAATTGTACCTACATATAGAGGAGTGATAATCTTATTCAAATTATTTGAAAACCAAGTGAGTGTAAGTTCTACATCTTCTAAACCTTCATTTCCCAATAAAAAGTTTCCTGTTTGATACTCCATATAGTACATAAATGGCATAGTAATTGGATTACTCAACCAGACCATAGAGATAGCAATAGGTACATTAAATTTTATAAATGGAGTAACAGATAGAACAGCCAACATCTGCATAGGCATAGGAATAAAACCCCAAAATAGACCAATAAGAACACCTCTTGAGATAGATTTTCTATTAATAGAGAGATACTCTCTTGGTATTTTGTATTTTTTAATAAAAGCTTTTATTTTGCCATTGCTCTGTTTTGTTTTAAAAATTTGTCGAATCATCTATTAGCCATTAGTTTATTTTAATTCTATTTTATTCACTATATGTTTAGGTTTTAATGAATGTTGAGGATATTTATCTCAACCAAAAAGCGTAACGTGTTAAAAGTTAGCAAATTTGCTTGACAAACTTTTAAAGTTTATGTATAAATAGGGTACTATATAAGATAAAAAAAGGAGAAGCAAGTGCTTCCATTTACAGATGATGAGTTAAGACCTATTGTAACCGATATGCTTGAAAAAGCGAAAGTTTGGATACAAAAAGATGGTGGAGATGTAAAACTACTAGATATTAAAGATGGTACAGTCTACGTTCAGCTTCAAGGAGCTTGTGTAGGGTGTGGAAGTTCAGGAACAACCATTAAGTTTGGTATTGAAAAAGAGATGAAAACATTTATACATCCAGATATTAAAGTTATTAATGTACCTTATGGTATGGAAGATAAATTAGAACAACTAGGATAAAAAAATGGCAAAAATAAGTCTTAATACATTACTCACAAGAGCCGAAGAGCAGTTTACATCGGGAAAATATGAAAATGCATTAAGAACCTATGGTCTGCTTTTAAAAGAGTATCCAACCGATTCAGATGCACAAATTGGTGTTTTTCTTTGTGATATTGGACTAGAGAGTGCAGAGGAGGCTCAAGCACTTTTTGATTATTATCAGATTATTAAATCAGAACAAGATGATGCTCCTGAAGTAATGGCTAATATATTGAGTACATTAGATATTAGCCAAGGTAAAGTAGCAGAGCTTATAAATGAGACTATTGATAAATCAGAGTATAGAGATGGTATTGGATATAAAGATTTTTTAAAATTTATTGAAAATCGTGGAGACTTTAAACGAGCTTTTGAAGATGTAATGTTCTCTACAAAAGTTATTTTGAAAAATAAAAATGAGTATGTACTTTTTATTACCAAACTTATTGAAAAAAATCAGATAGAGTTAGCCACACAATTTTTAGACTCATTGAGTAATAGTTTTTTAAATGACCAAGAGATTTATGCTCTCTATCACAAGATAAATGAGAAAAAACAAAATAGCGAAAATTGAGCAGAGAATATTTTATGAAAATAGATTTTAAAGTAGATAGATTTAACTATCTAACCGATGATACTACAGCTGTAGATAGTGAGACAAAGTTTCTTTTAACCGAGCAAAATAAAAAATATTTTGAGAAGCTAGAGGAGAAACCAAGTTATATAACTCCTGATGAGCTTATTGAGTTTTGGGATTTAAAATCACTGCGTGTAGTAGGAGTCACAGGTACTAATGGTAAGACAACAGTAACAGCTGCTATTTACTCTTTTCTTTTAGATTTAGGTGAAAAACCTGCACTTATGGGTACAAGAGGTTTTTTTGTTAATGATGAGAGAGTAGAAGAGAAGTCGATGACAACACCTTCTATTTTACATATTTTAAATGCTATGAAAGTAGCTAAAGATAGAGGTGCAAATTACTTTATAATGGAAGTAAGCTCTCATGCTATTGACCAAAATCGTATTGAGGGGTTAGAGTTTGCTTTGAAAGTTCATACCAATGTTACCTCTGACCACTTGGATTACCACAAAACAGTAGAGGAGTATCGAGCTGTTAAGAGCCGATTCTTTGCGGATGAGTCACCTAAGCTACTTAATAAAGATGATATTAAAAACATCACCTACAATCCTAAAAATGCACAGAGTTATGGAGTTGATGAACCTGCAACCTTTAAAGTACAAGCATTTTCGTTGCAACATGGCATTACGGCAGGAATTAAACATCTAGCTACAGAGGCAACCTTTCACTCTCCTATGGTTGGTCTCTTTAACCTCTTTAACCTTATGGCTGCTATTGGTGCTTGTACTATATTGACAAAACGAAATGTCACGGAGATTTGTGAAGTAGTTGAGAACTTTGCAGGAGTAGCAGGTCGTATGGAGGTAGTTAGTCGTGACCCATTAGTTATTGTAGACTTTGCACATACCGATGATGGAATGTTAAAAGTGCTAGATAGCATAAAAGACAGAGACATCTCTGTAGTCTTTGGAGCAGGGGGTAATCGTGATAGAGGAAAACGACCACGCATGGGAGCTATAGCTGCTACTTTTGCTAAAAAAGTTTATGTCACTTCCGATAACCCTAGAGATGAAGAGCCTGAAGAGATTATAAAAGATATTCTAAAAGGTATCAAAGACCAATCTCACACAAGAGCCATGGTTGACCGAGCCTTTGCTATTCAAGAGGCATTAAGAGAGTTAGAAAAAGATGAAGTATTGATGATACTTGGAAAGGGTGATGAAGATACCATAGAGATTAAAGGTGAGAAGTTTCACTTTGATGACCGTGAGATTGTTCGGGCTTTGTTAGCTGATAGATAAAATAAATCCTAAAAATATCTATAATAAAGAAAAAATTATAGATATTTTTTACTTTTTTCCAAAAAAATAGTATAATCAGGAAAAAAGGAACTAAGATGTCTTTTATTGCATTGCGAAATGCTTTAATGGATTTAAAGCCTAAAAAGGGTTGTAAACTTGGTATCTTTATAGATGAACTCCCTTGGTTAGCCAATATGAAAAATAGTGTCTTTATGAGTGCATTGTCACTCTTTTGGAATGATTTTGCTTCAAAGAGAGATGACATTATGTTGGTAGTTTGTGGCAGTGTTACCTCTTGGATTATTAAGCATATTATTGATGACAGAGATTCACTTGCTAACCGTATTACAGCTTCGATTCATCTTCAAAACATTCAATAGCTCTTTTTTGCTCAAAACTCTCTTTTGCGTACCGAATATAGCCGACTCTTTAGAAGCCTCTTTAAAAATCACCATATTCACGAACTTGTCATTAAAACTATTAATAAAATAGGAGGAGTTACCAAAAGCCCAAATTTACTATATTGCCAGAAACCAATTTTGACCCCTTTTTGTGCTAACACGTGCAACCAAAGAAGTGTTGCTAAGCTTCCAAATGGTGTCATTTTAGGTCCTAAGTTAGAGCCAATAATATTTGCATAAGCCAATGCCTCATTTCCCACATCTTGTAAAGCAATATCCATAATCATAATCGTAGGCATATTGTTCATAATTGCCGATAGAAAAGCAGAGATAAAACCTGTACCTACCACAGCAACCATATCCCCACGTGTTGCCAAATCTTTAAGTATGACAGCCAAGTAGTTTGTAAGTCCTGCATTTTTAAGACCATAGACTACAATGTACAGCCCAATACTAAACCAAACTACCTGCCAAGGAGCATTTTTAACTATCTCTTTTGCATTAACTGTTTTCATGTATGAGGCGATAAGTAGAAAAACAACTCCTCCACCTAAAGCAAAAAGACTTACAGGCAAGTTAAAGTGGTCACCAATAAAGTATCCTGCAATTAAGAGTACCAAAAAGAGCCAAGAGAAGAGAAAAAGAGTTTTACTCTTTAGTACCTCATTCTCATCTTTAAGAAGTGATATATCGACCTTTGAGGGAATATCTTTACGTAAAAATATCCATAAAATAGCAATAGAGACTACTACACTTACTATAAAAGGTATAATCATTGTTTTCAGATAAGTTGCAAATCCAATATTAAAATAGTTAGCAGTAACAATATTTGTAAGGTTAGAGAAGACAAAAGGAAGAGAAGCCGAATCGCTAATAAATCCACCTGCAAGTAGAAAAGCCAAAATAGTTTTACTATTTAGCTTCAAAATTCTCATCTTAGCCAACAGAATAGGAGTTAAAATCAACGCTGCTCCATCATTAGCAAAAAGTGCTGAAACAAATGCACCCAAAAGTAGAGCATAGACAAACATAAGATGTCCTTTACCTTTTGAGAGCTTTGCCATCTTAATAGCACACCACTCAAAGAAACCAATCTCATCAAGAACCATAGAGAGAATAATAATTCCAATAAATGCTAAAGTAGCGTCCCAAACAATGTTGGTAACTACCCAAATGTCATCAACACTTACGACTTTAAAAGCCAAAGCAACTAAAGCCCCAACAATGGCAGTAGTTCCAATCTGTAAGCCTTTTGGTTGCCAAATAATGAAAATAAGAGTGATTAAAAATAGGCTTGATGCTAAAATCATGCTATTCCTTTTTATTTTTTTAAGGAAAGTATATCAAGATATATTGATATATAAAAATTTTTAACTATCTTTTATTCTTAAATTTTTATTTGTTTTATATTTTAAATTGTTTTAATATATTTGAATAAATTTTTTTATGTTATAATGTTGTCCATTTTAATTAAAATATAAGGAAAAAAATGTTTTCAGAGTTTAAGAAATTTTTAATACAAGGTAATATGGTCGATATGGCTGTAGGTTTTATTTTTGGTGGAGCTTTCGCTACGGTAGTTAAGTCTATGGTTGATAATGTAATTATGCCTCCTGTGGGTATGCTTTTAGGTAAAGTTGACTTTTCACAGCTTTTTATTCCACTTGATGGAAAAGAGTATGCTAGTATGGCTGCTTTAGATAAAGCAGGTGCACCAGCTATTAAATATGGTTCATTTGTTAATGACATTATCTCGTTTCTCATTCTTGGTTTTGTTGTTTTTATGTTTATTAAAGCATACAATAGACTAAAAGAGCCAGAAGAGGAGGCAGCACCTACAGAAAAAACTTGTCCTACTTGTGCTATGAAGATTCCAGTAGAGGCTAAAAAATGCGGTTATTGTGGAGAGACAAACGTTTAGGAGTTTTAATTACCTCCTACACCTAGACTCTCCAATTGGTAACTCTAACCCTAAACAGGCAATCTCTTCTAAAATAGATTGCCTAAAAGCATCAAGAGGGGTTCGTATGCTATAGAATGCCCATCGTCCACGACGTTCTACTTTTAAAAAGCCACCCTCTTTTAAGATTTTTAGGTGACGTGATACACGTGACTGAATCATATTGAAGGCACTCTCAATGTCACAGACACACACTTCACCATTTTGGTTAATGAAGTTTAAAATCTTTATGCGTGTCTCATCGTTAATAGAGCCTATAGTCTTTAAAAAGATATCCATTTTACTTTTTATTTAATACTTTTGATTTAGCAAGGGCTTTTTCTATCTCCTCTTTACTCACCTCTCCATCAAGCTTAAGCTCAACATTACCATCTTTTCCCTCAACTTGCATGTTGCTAATCTTCTTTTTTGTCTCATCGCTCATACACTCACACTGACCTGTAGCACAGTTCTCTACCATTTTTACAATCTGCTGTTTTTGTACTACACCTGTAAATTTAATATTTATACCTTTGTCTGTTTTAAATACATTTTTGTTCATCTTTTGCTCCTTTAATATTTTTTCTACTTTTGGAAGTAGGGTAGTCTTTATCTCTTCATATGTTGCTTCAAAAGCTTCATAACCTTTTCCATCAGGGTCTTTAAATCCTATATGAATCTTTGGTATGGGTTTTGGAAAGATAGGGCAGGTCTCTTTAGCGTGCTCACATACTGTAACTACCAAATCAAACTCAATATCTTCTAGTTTGTCAAGAGTTTTTGAGTGGTACTCATCTCTCCAAGCTTCATTTGCTTCTAAAACTTTTTTAGCATTTGGGTTAACTCTACCACTTGGTTTTACTCCTGAACTGTAGGCGTTAATTCCCTCTAGCTCTTTGTTAATAAGTGCCTCGGCAATAATGCTTCTGCAACTATTTGCTGTACATAGAACCAATACATTTTTACTCATCTATATTTTTCCTTAAAATTCATCAAATTCACGTTGAAGTTGCTCCTCTTCATAGGCTTCTCGCTCTGCATTACTCATCATCATCTGTTTTACTTTTTTAGCTAAAAAGGTTCTGCTTTCAACCTTTGTAAAGTAGCTATAGAGTCCAAAACTAAAGGCTAAAATGGTTACTAAAGTAATTATCTTTTGAGCTAGAGTAAAGGTCTGAACAGGCTCTTTTTGTCTAATTTCACATACACCTCCAGGGCAGTGTGTAACAGGGTCTTTTTTAAAGAGACCAAAGAGTTTACACCCTAAACAGATAGAGAAAGCAGACTCTAAAAAGAGAAGTACTAAACAGACAATACAGACCAAAACTTTAATAGGATTTGGTTGAAAGTGTATGACCAAAAGGTAAAACATAGGTAGAGACAAAAGAAACCCAATACCCCATGCAAACCTTTTTTGTGTAGCACCTACATACTCAGGACGTTGATTTTGAACAAAGAGTCGACCTAGTAGAAGACTTGGAGAGTAGCGTGGTTGAATAACTCGAATTAAAAAGTCCAATGTAAAAAAGGCAATAAAAACTCTAGTAACTATTCCATGACCTAAAGCTACTGCATTCATTAGACTTAAAAGACCTATTGCAAAGAGAATCCCTGCACCTGCTCGTGCCTCTCGTTCATTTAGAACCAAGACATCATATCCATCTACTTTTTCACCATATTGAAAAAAACTGCTCATTGTTCTCCTTTATATTTAAAGTATTATATCGGTAATAAACTTATATATCAAGATATATTGATATATAAGTAACTATTTTATAGATTATTTGGAGAGGATTACTCTCTCCTTTTTAATAATCTAATTTATAAAGTGTAGGTTTAAGAGTAAAAGAACCTAGACTATTTGAATATGAAAACTTTTCAGAGGAGATATAGAGTTTCCCTTTTCCCATATGTGTAACACCCTCTATTTGTGCTTTTGCAGGTGTCCCCCATACAATCTTCTCTTGCTCTCCTTTAAAAAAGTCTGAATCTACAAATTTTGAAAATATCCAAGATTTTGGATTACCTCTAGTTGAGTATCCAACCAATGCTAATGTTCTATTTTTAGCATCTATACTTGCACCAGTAACTAGAGCTTTAGTGTTAAAAGTTGCTACTTTTTCAGCTACCTCAACTCCTGTATCTGTACCTAGAACATACATATCTGTTTTTTTATTGCCATGGTTCTTAGAAAATAGATATAGCTTATTTTCATACGCTACAAATGCTTCGCAGTCATAATTGGTGTTTGGGTTACTTTTAAAATCAGTTTGAGTAGCATAAGAGAACTCAATAGTTTCTGCCTCTACTTCTGTTTTTGTTTTTAAATCATCTCTTTTTATCTTGTAGATTTTAAGGTTTTTACGTGTTCCTCTATTGTTTCCAAAATCTCCAATAAAAATATAATTTTGATTAAATGCTAAATCTTCCCAGTCTACATTGGAAGCATTTGTAACAGTAACTGTTTTTAAAATCTTCCCATTTGATTTATCAATAGCATATAGTTTAGCTTCTCCTCCACTGTCATTATGTGTCCATAGTGTTCCATCAATATAAGCCAACCCTGAACTCTCTGACAACTTATCACTTAGAGTTGTAACTGTATCGACCTTTTCATTATCTCTAATATTGATATCTTGTATTACTTTAATCACTTTTTGTTTTTCTGAATCGCTACATGCAGAAAAGAGCAGTGTTATAGATAGTAAAATATTTGTATATTTCATCTTTTACCCTTAATTTTTAAGAAGGAGTATATCATCTCTTTACTGTTAATAGATAGATAATTTTTTAGTGATTATTAAAATATAGATAAATGTACAAATAATTTAAGAGTTAAACAATATACTACCATCTTAAAAAATATATGAAAGATAGAGTATGAATAGAAAAATAAGAGATAAAAACAGTATATACCTAGACTCATGGAGTCTCTTTAAAATTATGGCAGACTTTGTAAAAGGTTATGATGAGTTAGATGATATTGGTGCAGCAGTTACTGTATTTGGCTCGGCTAGACTAAGAGAGGGAACACCTGTTTATGAGAAAGCTGTAGAGGTCGGTAAAAAGTTGGCAGACAACGGATATAGTGTTATTACAGGTGGTTCTTTTGGTATTATGGAGGCTTTAAACAGAGGAGCAAAAGAGTCAAAATATGCAGAGTCTATTGGTCTAAATATAGACTTACCTTTTGAGCAGAGTAGCAATGCTTTTTTAGATAGAGAGTTAAAGTTTGACTACTTTTTTGTAAGAAAAGTAATGTTGGTTCGCTACTCTTTAGCCTATATTGCTATGCCAGGAGGATTTGGAACACTAGATGAACTTTTTGAAGTTCTTACGCTTATTCAGACTAAAAAAAGCTCTCCCTCTGCTGTTATCTTAATAGGTAAAGAGTATTGGAGTAAACTTTTTGAGTTTATGCAGAGCTCTATGATGGAGTATGGAACAATCGACCAATCAGATTTAGACCTTATAACTATTGTAGATGACCTAGATGAGATGATTGAGATTGTAGATAACTCACTAAAAAATCAACTTAGAGCCATAGAAGAGATGGGGCTTTCGGACTCTAACTATGGAGAGATGCTTAAAGCAACACAGAAGATTAGGGGATAGAGTTATAACTTTTTCCCAAAAATTAAAACAGTAAAAAATCTATATCCCCATGCTATAAAAAGTGCTAACCATGCTATAGCTGATAGTTGAAAAAATATCATAAAACTATCAGTCAATGAGGTAAGTATTCGGAAAAATAGAACAACTTGTGTTCCATAAAAGAGATATTTAGTATAGTTGTCTGCTATCATAATATTTCCTGAATGACCAATTGTTACACGTGTTCCAAAACCAATAAGTATGGTTAAGAAAAAACCTAATGCCAATGAGTGGATACCAAGATATAGGAAATTGCTACCATACATAAGCCCTAAAAGACTTGTAATTGAAGAGAGTAAAAAGGCAATAGGTATCCAAAAAAGAGCAATATGTAAAACCCAAAGTAGAGGGTTTGAGTTTGGAAAAGGTAGTTTCCATCTTTTTAACTCTCTTGCAAATAGATACCCTAAAAGTAGGTCTACTAAAAATGAAGAGTTATATTGTGTAACTTCTAATAAAATATGTAATACAAGTAGCCCTACAATTACTTTAAAACGCTCAATATGCTTCTCTATGGGTGCGTTTGAAAAAAAAGGAACCATACGTTGAGCAACTGTAAAGATAATCAAAAAGAGATAGAGATAGATTGCTGTTTGAATAGAGAAAAGATATAGTTTTGGAATCCAAATAGTAGCTAGAAGTGTAAAGTGAGAAACTACTCCAAAGCTCATAGCTACTAAAATCCAAAATTGGTCAAACTTCTCTTTTTGTGGCGATATTTTATAGATATGAAGAAGAATATTTACAGCCACTATATGCCCAATAAATGTTAAAAATATACCTGTGCTTAAAAGAGGAATAGAGACAAAAGTACCTAAAAGAGTTAGAAGTGAGCCAACACAATAGTAGATAAATACACGCAGATACTCTTTTTTTGCAATAGGTTCTGTTGTTGAAAACCTAGGAAAGGTAGTAAATAGAAAAGCAAAAAAAGCTGGTGTAAAAAATAGATAGATAAAACTATAGGCATGATAATATTTTGCTGGAACAATAGGTGTTAAAAATCCTGCAAAAAATAGTGCAAAAAGCATCATAGAGACAATAGCATTGATAAATGCTAAAACAAAAAATGGTTGATGTGGTTGCGATAAAAAGTAAGACCTTTTTATCTCTGTTAATTTTGGAAATTTGAGCATAAGTTTACCCTGCTATGTAATTTATTATAATCATAGCAAAGTAAACAAAAAAAAATATTGATATTTGTTAAAATAACAGAAAAAATTAGTCTAAAACTCTTTTTCTAAGAATGGAATTACCTGTTTTTTACGGCTCATTACTTTTGGAAGCCAAACTTGATTCTCCTCTAGTTTAATATCAAAGGCTCTCTCTATTTTAGAGTTCTCATCACTTAAGACAAGTAGTTGTGAACCCTCTTGCATAATATCAGTTAAAAGAAGAAGTACTGAGTGGCGTTCCCCTTCAGCTTTAATCTCTGCCATTGCTTCAAAAAGCTCCTCTTTCATCTCATCAAATACGGAAAGGTCAACTACTTCTAGTTGTCCTACACCAATTTTGTTGCCACCCATATTGAAGTCTTTAAAGTCTCTAAGAACTAAAGCTCTTTTTGTATCGTTAAGTACATCTGATTTTACAATAAACATCTCCATACCAAGAGCTTTTGGGTCATCTATTTCTGCTATTTGGGCAAGTTCTTTTACTGCTTTGGTATCCTCTTTTGTACAAGTAGGTGACTTAAATATGACAGTATCTGACAAAATAGCACACATCATCATACCTGCTAAATCTTTTGGAATATCTACATTGTAGTAGTCAAACATCTGTTTAATAATAGTGTTAGAGCAACCAACAGGGCGTACCCACATCTCAAGAGGTGCATCTGTTTTAAGGTCTCCTAGTTTATGATGGTCTACAATACCTAAAATAGTAGCTTCATCAATATCTTCAGGGCTTTGAGAACGCTCCATAAAGTCGACAAGATAGACCTTTTCACCTGCATAGCTAGTTTTTAAGATAGGTTTTTCAAAACCGAACTTCTCTAAAATAAAAGTTGTCTCAGGGTTAATCTCTCCTTGACGTGCAGGGGTACAATCTTCTTCAAGTTGATTTTTTAAATAAGCAAGAGAGTGTGCTCCAACAATAGAGTCAGAATCGGGGGTTGTGTGTCCAAAAATGTAAGTTGACATTTATATCCTTATATATATGGAAATTTTTTTGGCATTATAACAACTATAGCTTTTTATGAACTTTGGAGTAGTTTAATAGTTAAGAGTAGATTTTAACAAAGATGAGGTTTGAAAAGTTGAAATATATTTATTGACATTATAATTAATAAAATAATTTAATGTTATTTTTATATGAAAAGTTGATTAATCTTAATTAAACTGGAATTATACTAAAATTGCCAATAAAATATAACGCACCAGTTACAACTATGGAGTAAAAAATGAAAATATTATTAATAAACAATAATCCAGTAGTATCAAGATTAACAGCACTTAGTGCAAGAAAAGAGAATATTGATATAGATGAAATTCAAGAGGTTACAGAGTTAAGTAGCGATGGGTATGATATTGTGTTTGTAGATTCAGACTCATTGACAAAAGATGTCAACGATACTATCAAAGAGCATTTAAAAGTAAAAAAATCTGTACTATTTTACACTGAAGGAGAGGAAGAGGATAAATCGTCATTTGACTTTACTATTCTAAAACCTTTTTTACCTTCAGAAGTCTCGGCTATTATTCATTTAGTTGAAGAGATGGAAGAGAAACAAGAGGATAACCAGTTTAATAGTGATGAAACAAAAACATTAGATAAAGAGGAGCTTTTTGAACTGAATAATTTAACAGAGCTTAAAGATGAACCTGCTGTAGCTGAAACAAAAGATAGTTTCGATAAGAGACTTGAAGAGGCATTTCCTCTAAAAATAGATGAACTTGATGATGAGCTATTTAATGAGAAAGAAGAGAGTGTAAAAACGGAAGAGATATCTAAAGATAAAGAGCTTTTTGACCTTGATTTTAGTGATGATAAGATAACTTTAGATGATGAACTTTTTGCAAAGGAGACACCTAAAACCAATGAAATTTTAGATTTTGAATCTGATATAGATGAGTTAAAATTAGATGATATAAAAAAAGAAGATACTCATTTAACAATAGAAGATGAAGCACTTGTGGTTCTTGAAAAAGATAAAGAGAAAGTTGAAGAGTTAACCGAAGAGGTAAAAGAGAATTTAGAAGGGAGATTAGAAGATAATATGGTAGAGACAAAAATACTTGATGAGAATGAGGTAGAGAATATTAAAGGTCTTTTGAGTGAAGATACAAATGATGAGATGACTTTAGATGATTTGATGACTCCTACTATGTTAGTTGAGAGTAGTGAAAACAAAGATATAGAGTTAGATAAAAAGATAGAAGAGAAGGTTGATAAAAAAGAAGATAAGAGAGATTTGTCTATAGAGCAAGATGCTATTGCTAAGTCTCTTTCAACTCTTTCTGTAGAGGCTCTCCGTGAACTTCTTGCAGGTGCAGAAGTAAATATCAATATTAAATTTCCAGAAGCAAAATAATGCAAGGAGCTATTCTTGTCCTCTCTGGACCATCTGGAGCAGGTAAAAGTACCATTATTAACCATGCAAGTAAAGATATTGGAGATTACTACTTCTCTATTTCGACAACAACTAGAGACCCTAGAGAGGGTGAAAAAGATGGTGTTGACTACTACTTTGTAACTCGTGAAGAGTTTGAAGAGGGAATTAAAGCTGGTGATTTTTTAGAGTATGCTACAGTACATGGTAACTACTATGGAACATCTTTAAAACCTGTTAAAGAGGCACTAGAAGAGGGCAAGTTGGTTATATTTGATATAGATGTTCAAGGTCATCGCTTGGTTCGTGCTAAGATGGGTGACTATGTAACTTCTGCCTTTATTACACCTCCGACATTGAGTGAACTTAAAAAGAGACTCTATACTCGTGCTACAGATAATACATCTATTATTGAGCGTCGTATAGAGAATGCAAAAGAAGAGATTAAAGCTGTAAAAGAGTTTGATTTTGTTATTATTAATGATAAAATTTCTAAGGCTTCAAAAGAGTTTGCTACCATTGCAAACGCAGCAAGATTGAAACAAAGTAGTCAAGAGTTGGAAAATTTCGTTAAAATTTGGGATAATTAAATAAAATAGAGTATAATCTTGAAAATAATCTTCCTATTTTGAGAGAAGAAACATAGATTAAAGGATTTTAAATATGCCAGGTGGAATAGAATTAGCCGTTATCGTTGGAGTAGTTATTTTACTCTTTGGAGGTAAAAAGATACCAGAGTTAGCAAAGGGTCTTGGTAAAGGTATTAAAGATTTTAAAAATGCTGTAAAAGATGATGAAACAACAGTAGCTGATGCAAAAGATTCTGTTAAAGAGATTAAAGAAGAGGCTAAAGAGGCTACGGCAGAGGTTAAACAGGCTACTAAACAAGCTTAATGTTTAAATTATAAATCCAAAATTAATATTTGGAATCTGTAGGTTCGATTTTATCGAACATTAAAACCAAACATGAGAAATAAAATAGAACCTACTAATACAGACTACTTATCTACGGAACATTTATGAAAATCAAATCAGAACTTAGTAAAATTATTGAAAAAGCCTTACATAGTGCAAATATTCAAGCCAATGAGATTGTTATCTCCGATGCAACCAAACCAGAGTTTGGAGACTACCAATTTAATGGTGTTATGAGACTTGCAAAAGAGTTAAAGCGTAATCCTAGAGAGATTGCAAGTGAGGTTGTTGAGCATATAGATACAACAGGTATGGTCTCTAAAGTTGAAGTTGCAGGTCCTGGGTTTATTAATATTTGGTTAAATAATGAGTGGTTAGCCAAAGTTACAACAGAGACTTTAGATGACAAGAGAGTAGGGGTAGGTTTTGTAGAGAATCCTAAAAGAGTTGTAGTTGACTACTCTGGACCAAATATGGCAAAACAGATGCACGTTGGACATTTGCGTTCGACTATTATTGGTGACACACTAGCTACACTTTTTGAATTCTTGGGCGATGAGGTTATTCGCCAAAATCACATTGGAGATTGGGGTACACAGTTTGGAATGCTTATTGCCTATCTTGAAGAGCAAAATACCGATGGAAATACTCAAGAGCTAAAAGATTTAGAGCAGTTCTACAAAGATGCAAAAGTAAGGTTTGATGAGAGTAAAGAGTTTGCAAACAAGGCTCGTGAGTATGTTGTTAAGATTCAAAGTGGAGATGAACACTGTTTAGAGTTATGGCAGAGTTTCATTAACGCTTCTTTAGGACACTGTGAAGAGGTTTATAAAAAACTTAATGTTAATCTAACTCGCAATGATGTTCGTGCTGAGAGTTTCTACAATGACCAACTTCCAAAAATTATTGAAACACTTAAAGAGAAAAATATCTCAACCACCTCAAATGGTGCAGAGTGTGTTTTTTTAGAGGGTGATGAAAATCCTATTATTGTTCAAAAGAGTGATGGTGGATTTTTGTATGCTACAACCGATTTAGCTGCATTATATTTTAGAGCCAATGTACTTAAAGCTAAGCGTATATGTTATGTAGTCGATGCAAGACAGGCTCAACACTTCAAGCAGGTATTTGCTATTGCTAAGATGGCAGGTTTAGTAGACGAAGATGTAATTTTAGAGCATATTGGTTTTGGAACTATGATGGACAAGGGTGGAAAACCATTTAAAACTAGAGATGGTGGAGTAATTAAACTAGTTGATTTATTAGATGAGGCTGTTGTTCGTGCTAAAGATGCCATTAAAGATAGAGATGTTCACTCAGAAGAGGAGCTAAATAGTGTTGCGAGAGCTATAGGTATTGGGGCTGTGAAATATGCCGACTTAAGTATTAGTCGTGAATCAAACTATATTTTTAATTGGGATAAAATGCTCTCTTTTGAGGGAAATACATCTCTATATATGCAGTATGCCTATGCAAGAATTCAATCAATTTTACGGAAACACAATGCAGAGGTGAGTGGAAAAATTATTATTGGTGATGAGATAGAACACCGTTTAGCTGTTATGCTTTTAAAATTTGAAGATACCTTAATTAAAGCCTCTATTGAGGCTACACCTCATACTATTACTTCATATCTCTATGAGCTTGTTACGCTCTTTATGAAGTTCTATGAGCAGAATCCTATTTTAAAAGATGGAATTGAAAATGAGGTAAAAATGAGTCGTCTTCAACTTTCTATATTGACAGGTGCTGTTATTAAAAAAGGGTTGGAGATTTTAGGTATTGAGGTTGTTGAGAAGATTTAATTATGAAGTTTTTAGTAGTTCTATTACCCTTAATTGTTATAGCTCTTATCTATATGATATTTAGAAGAGATGGAGATATTAAAAAATTATTAGTCTCTTTGGCTCTACTTTTAGGTGTAGTTAGCTTATCTATTATGGGAAATATTATGCGTTCTATTATTCCTATGTTTTTAACTCATATTGTAGCAGTTGCTATTGCCTATTTAGCTACAATCTATTATATATTAAGAGGAAAGTTTATTTGGTTAGCATTGGTTGCACCTTTGGCAACTATGTTGTTTTATCTATTTTTGGTTTGGATTGGCAATGAACATTTGCCTTCGTTGTAGGGTACGATTGCTAATTATATTTAAAGTGTAGTTATTGTTATTTGACTCTCTTTTTCTCTCAAACTGTGAAAAAAACTACATACTCTTTTCTGTTCATGTTAAAAAAAGTTAAATATTTTACTTTAAATATAAAAAAACCATAAAATTTCCTCTATTCCCTAAAAATAGGGGGGTAACTCTTACAATTTATAAAAAAACACGCTAGTATACTCACGCTATAAATTAGATATATACAATAAAAAACAGTTTGTATCTATTGTTATTTGTAGAAATTAAAACAATGTTAAGGAAAAAGTATGAATACAAAACAAGTGATAAGGCTATCACTCCTAAGTTCTCTGCTAATAGTTTTGAATGGTTGTGGCGACGGTTCATCAAATGAGAGTCCAAAGACTCAAAATCAACAAGAGGCAGGTGTAAATAATGCAGGTACAGATAAAAAAGCACCTGTTATTACCCTAAAAGGAGATAGCCAAGTAGACATTATACAAGGTTCAGCTTATAAAGAGCTTGGAGCAACAGCAGTTGATGCAGAGGGAAACCCTTTAGAGGTTCAAAAGTCAGGAGATGTTGATACTAATGTAGCAGGGAGTTACACTATTGTCTATAGTACAACAGATTCTAATGGAAATACAAGCTCTATTGTAAGAACGGTACAGGTAACGGTTAATGTAAACGTAAACGTCAATGTGAATGTTAACCATGATAATAATAGTTCAAATGAAGATACAAATACAACAGAACAGACCC
>JALVXC010000012.1 GCA_027038275.1 Campylobacteraceae bacterium
AATTGTAGAAGAAAACGCACAAAAAATTCATATTGACAGCAAAACCTTATCAAAAGGTGATAAAATTTTATCAAAAGGCGGCTTTTTCTTGATTGGCGGTGGTGAAGGTGGTCATGAACACTAAATTTGTTGAAATAATTACTATCTTTACATTCCCGTTATCTAAAATAACCATATCAACATATAACCAAATAACCAAATACTTCAAGTGATTCGTAAAATTATCAGTCCTTTTCAAAAATTTATCAAAGCCGAAAGTTTAGCCGGTTTCTTATTATTTGGCGCAACCATTCTCGCCTTAATTATGGCAAATACTTCCTTTAATGATGTGTATTTGACCATAAAACAATTTCCTATTGGGTTTTCTTTTGGTGATTTCGAATTGAAAAAACCCTTAATCCTATGGATTAACGACGGTTTAATGGCTATTTTTTTCTTTCTGATAGGGCTGGAACTAAAAAGAGAATTGCTTATTGGCGAACTAAATAGTTTAAAAAAAGCGGCTTTTCCGTTTATGGCGGCTTTGGGTGGCGTCATTATGCCCATTGTTTTGTTTTTGATGATCAATCAGCAGCCCGATACAAGCAAAGCATGGGGAATCCCAATGGCAACGGATATCGCCTTTGCACTTGCCGTTTTAATGTTACTTGGCAAACGGGTGCCACTCAGTTTGAAAATCTTTTTAACGGCTTTTGCCATTATCGACGATTTGGCTGCCGTTCTGGTGATTGCCCTATTTTACAGTCAACATATTTATTGGGAATTATTAGCTTATGCCTTGGGATTAATCGGCTTATTGGCTTGGTTTTATCACAAAAAATCATTTCGGATTGATATGGGCTTATTTATAGCGATCATTGTATGGATTTTATTTTTAAAATCCGGTATCCATCCTACAATTGCCGGTGTCTTGCTGGCTTTTACAATCCCTATCAAAAAGAAAATAAACATTGGTGCTTATATTGAAAAAATCAATTATGTCAGTCAAAATTTGTTGACGAAAACCAATCCGAAACCGGCTTACATCTTGAATAAGGACGAAATGAATTGCATTAATTATTTAGGCAACGCCACAGCCGAAGCGCGTTCGCCCTTGCAGTATTTGGAAGAAAAATTACACGGCTTAATCGCTTATGTTATTTTACCGGTTTTTGCTTTTGCCAATGCCGGCATTAACTTCACATCGGGTTTAGAGTTAAACACCGCTTTGGTAATCCATATTGCTGTGGCACTTTTTATCGGAAAATTATCCGGTATCAGTCTATTTACATTTGCAGGCGTAAAATTAAATCTTATCAAACTACCCGATGATTTAAACTATAAACACATCATCGGGATTGGCGCCATAGCAGGCATCGGATTTACAATGTCCATTTTTATTGCCAATTTGGCTTTTCAAGGCAACGAATTTTTGATCAATTCTGCCAAAATCGGGATTATAATCGGTTCTTTAATTGCCGGATTGATTGGCTATTTGATATTAAAATTTATAGATAAATCTTAGTAGAGTTAATCTAAAATATAAAAAGATAATATTCATTGACTTTTAGTAGAGTACAAAAATAAGCTTAAACAGGGAGTGATTAAGGGCAAAAGGATAGCGAATATAGGTTTACATTAGCGTCAAATGTTGCATTTACTAATTGAACTTACGATTATATGAAATGTGTATGCGGTATATGGAGTTGAGTTTTATCAAAATTATCATAGTTTTAATAAAAAGGTCGCCTTAAATTTTTAAGACGACCTTTATTTTAATAATTATTTGATTAAATCTTATTTAATAATCAATTTTTTAACGTAACTTTTATCACCTGAAATGACCCTTACAAAATAAACGCCTCTAGCGTATTTTGACAGGTTGATATTAGTCATATCGGAATTCATGTTTTTAGTATAAACCAATTCTCCGGTTGTGGTATATACCCTTACTACCGCTTTATTCATTTCTTTTAATTTGATAGTAAAAGAACCTGTATTAGGATTAGGATAGATACCTACAGCATTACTGTATTCATCAATAGCTAATGGTTCACAAGATATCGTAGCTGCCCATCCGGCTTTGCTTACAGAGCTATCGGAATGGAAAACAAAAGTTAGAGCGCCATCAGCATTAGTTGCCGTAATCGGTTGTAATTCCGGTGGTACAGGCGCACCATCATCTGCACTGAATTTACCCATTAATGGTGCGGTTGTATCAGTACCGTCATAAACTTCCAAGTAATCATATTGTGTTCCGCTTCCTCCTAACTCAACATCAAAACTGGTAAAATTGAATGACAAAGCATGGTCAGAGGATGCCGGTAAAAATGTCATGGTTTGGTCTAAACTATTACTATAATTATTATCAGGACCACCTTCATCAAAAAATGCACCGTCACAAGTCGTAATTGTAGCACCATCGGTCATATTATAGAGCGCACCTCCGGTAGTAAAACTCCACACATCACAACCTTGTGATTGACCTACACTATTTGTAGATAAAACCGTCCAGTAATAGGTTGTATTTGTACTTAAAGATACAGGGAAATTGTTAGTTGTTACAGTTACCGGATTATTATTTAACGGATTGCTGTCCGTGCCAAAATAGACGTCATATGAACTAACACCGATTTGACTATCCCAAGTGAGATTAGAAGTGCTGGAATATACGTCGGTTGCGCCATCAGCAGGCACAGGATTTGCAGCACAATCGGGAACTGTAGTTGGTGTAAAACAACTGACATTTGCTTCCCAACCGGCATGTTGTACACTACTGTCACTTGTAAACCGGAAAGTTAATCCGTTTGCTCCCGTTAATGTTCCCGGACTATTGGTTCCGGTAAAAGGACTGCCTTGTATTTCGGGGCTATTGGTATCAGGTCCATCATAAACATGTAAATAGTCATAGCCGTTTTCAGTATCAAATGATATAAAATCAACTACGATAAAATCACTGCCGGCTTCCGGTAAGAAAGTCATTGTGTAATCTTCATCACTTCCATAATTTCCGGTATCTAATCCTGAATCATAAAAAGTACCTGTACAGGTAGTAATTGTTCCACCATTATTAATTGGGAAGATAGGAACAATACCAGTAGTTATGGTTTGTTGAGACTGATCTGTATATTGTTGATTGTCACCGGCAGTTACATCTAATGTTAAGCCTATTGGGCTACCTAGTGGTGCAGAAGCATCAACTGAAGCACCTGTAAAGGCAAAATCATGTGCAGCACCGGCTGCAATGTTTATACTTGAAACGGAACTGGTTCCCAGTGTTAAGTAATTATTCGGGTCGGAGTTTATTGATAATGTTCCGTTATAGACAGCATCTGCATGACCGGTATTGGTAATGGTATAATTAATATTACCTGTTTCTCCCGGATCAAGATAACCATTAGCATTAGCGTCATTAGTAATGAATACATTACTGATATCTATATCAGGAGCATTTAAGGTAATATTAAATCCGGAATTCCACGTATAACTAGTGCCTCCTGAATCTGTTCCGGTTATCGTCAAATCAAAATGTGCTATATGTTGGTCGGGAACATTATCTGCAATAGCTATTTCAAAAGCATTATTTTGCATACTGTCTGCACCGGCAGCTATAGTTCCGTAAGCATGTGTATTAGTATTAATAGTGATGTATTGATCACTTGTTGAAAGTGTTGCGTTTACGTTATAGGCATCATAACCACTACCGGCGGTAGCCAAGTTTTCCAAATTGACATTCAAACCGATAGTTTGTCCGTAATCAGGTGAGGCACTTGTAGTATAAGTTTTAAAACTAACATAGGGATTATCGGCTGGAACTACTTGAATAGTACCAATATAAGGCACTTTATTTTGAGCTGTAACTACTAAGTCGGCAACGCCAACCGTTACATCATTTGATGAAAAATTCAAGGTGCAACTACCGGAAGCATCCGTTGTGGCGGCTGCAATTAATACATTATTTTGAGATAAAGCTACTGTAGCATAAGGAGCTGCAGTTACTGTTAAAGAGGTAGCTCCTAAAATAAGAGAGCTCGGACTGGTTTGAACCGGCATGGGTTGTGGCGTTCCTATATATGAAACAATAGAAGGGTCACCTGCCAACTGGTAAATAACCCAGTAGTAAGCTTTCATAGATGATGTTGATGCCTCAACTGCCATATTTCCACCTTCAATTAATTGATAATTATTTATATACCAAGTAGATAAATCATTAGCTTCATTGGCTTTATCATGAAAAGCGCCATCATAAACCCCTTCGGTTGTATCTTCATAAGTGGGTTGTTCTACTATGTTACCTACGCCAACTCCCCAATAGTAATCTTCGTCCCAATAAGTGTATTGTGAACCACCGATATAACCAATCACACCGGCATTGGGTTTTTTAATAGCTAATTCGGCAAAGGCGTCATTTTCATCAAATTTATTAGATTGACAGCAATTACCTATCCATAAACCGAATTTATCAACATTGGTAATAAAGTTATTTAAATCATTTTGAGTAAATGAAGGGCTATACCAACCGTCCGGCGAACAGTGTGCCGTATAGTTGGCAAATCCGACTCCATTGTTAATATCAGCAATGATAGAATCATGTGCTTGCGTGTTTGCGCCGGGCCAAGTTTCAATAGTATTTTGTAAAAACGTATGAGAATAAGCATTGTGGTCAGCATTGACATAATAATGGTCGGCATAATAAATGGCACCACCACCCCAAGTATCTTCATGACCTTCATCATCACCTGCAATTAACATAGCTTCATGCAAGTAACCTATGTCTGCCATTTGTAATTTTTCATATCGTATGGTTTTGGCTACAATATTACTGACGTCTTGTGCATTGTCAGCAGCCCAACGTCCAAAATTAACTTCCGGTAAATAATCGCCTGTATATTCGGCAATATCTAAATCCGTATAGGGTGAGTCATTGACTTCGCC
>JALVXC010000013.1 GCA_027038275.1 Campylobacteraceae bacterium
TAGGGTGAGTGATAAAATAGTCACATACTATTAGTAGTTGCTCCCAAACTTTATCATTTTCCATTAGAAGTTGGGGTTTCTCTTTTAGTAGAGGTTCTAAGTTAGCAAAGGTGTTTAAACTTTTTTGAATTAACTCTATATGCCTTTTGAACTCTTTTTGATTAGATAGCTGTTTTAGAAACTCATCTTGTTTTAAAATTAAAACTTTAGGAATAGACTGCGTTCCCAAAGAGCGATAAGATATGCTCTGAAACTCAATCTTAAAACTACTCTGCTTTAACTCCTCTATCCAGTTACGAATCTGTGTGAAATTTTGCTCTATGTTTTTTTCTGATAGGCGTTTAAATTTGATAGAGAGTTTAAACTCCTCTTGGTTGAGATAGGCTTTTAGATGTTCGGCTCGATTATAGGTGGCTTTTAGTTTTTTGGTTATATCTTTTGGGTAGATTAGTTTTAATGACATTATTTTATACTACCCCTGAACAAACACAATTCTATCCATAATAACTCTCTTTTTATTTCCATACTCATCTTCAATTAAAATAGTATCACGAGACTCTTCCACATAAGCGTTACTCATATTTTTAGCCAATTTTATATAGACAATAAGTTCAGAAACCCCTTTTTTAATAGGGAAAAAGTCATTAAGCTCTTTTAGTCTGAATTGACTCTTTTGTTGTAACATCTTTTTGATATTCTGTTTTAAAATAGCCTCATCTACATAGACTTGATTGTAGAGTTTATCTAAATTTACTTCGATAATCTCCTCTTTTACCTCATGAGAAAACTCCTCTTTTTTAGATGGTACAAATAGCCGTTTAGAGGCGATAGACTCAACGGTTATTTTAACATCATCAATACTGAAAAACTCTCGTATAGTAGGAGGGTTATCTTTTAGCTTCATTGCTTTTTGTTCTATGCTTTGGGCTAACTCTAAGATACGACGATTTTCAATCCACATTTTATCATCTATAAATCGTCTTAGTTGCTCTATAAGTTTTGCTAGTACCTTATGCGATTTCTCTCCACCACTTAGCAGATTGTATTTTAGATTTTCAATCTTTCTTTCACTGTCCATACTCTCTATTTGTGGTATATAATAGAGGTTTTTTAATAACTCATCAAGATGCTCTATCTGCCTCGTATCCATCAAAAAATCCCAAAAAGCGTAAAAACTCTGCCCTTGGTTACTCTCTCGTATTGAATCTTCTATCTCAAAAATTTTATCAAGAACTTCCCCTTTAGCACCCTCTGTTTTGGCAATCGCTCTTTTTGCCTCTTGGTTTAGGGTTCTAAAGTTATGCTCTATCTCTCTAAAGTCCGATAGAAGTTCAGAGCTATTTTTCTGTATCTGCATAAACTGCTCTTTGATTTTTCGTTCATCAAAACGTAAATCTTGCCTATTTTTTATCGCTTTTATCTTTTTGTCTATCTCTTGTTTTTCAGCTTTAAGTGATTCAATTCTCTCTTCATCGCTAAGATTGGTCTCAAACTCTAGCTCTTTTAGTAGAGTCATAATGATTTTTAGCTTAGATTCTGTGGCTACAAACTCCTGTTTTTGTAGTCCATTAAGCCATGTTAGAAGCTTCTCTATATCAGGAGTAAGCTCATAGATAGGCTCATCACTCTCATAACCGTAATATTTTCTCAGATAGCTACTGTTTTGGTGGGTAAAATCATCTAAATAGGACTTTGCTGATTTGGGAAATTTTGGCTCTTCGTACCCCTCATTTAGTGCATATAGATAGTCATCAAGTTTAGTTAAAATCTCTGACTCTTTTAGTGATTGAGTAGCTGTAGATTTAAAAGCGTGATAAAAAAATCCTGCAATCATTGCAAAATTATCGGCATTTAGAAGTTGTATTGCTAGATGGTTTGATTTTAGGCTCTGTAGATATTCGTAATTCATTTTGGAATTATAGCATAGAAGATTAAAGCTTAATTTGATATAAATAGGTTTTAAAAGGATATTAGAATGGAATATATAATACTTTTTTTTAACGCATTAGTTGACCTAAGCAATGCAATGGCTATCTACATCTTGTTTGGGCTTATCTTTGCAGGAGTTTTACATGAGATTGTGCCTGAGACATTGGTTACTAAACATCTAGGTAAAGAGAATATTTGGTCGGTGATTAAGTCAACAGTTTTTGGCATACCTTTACCTGTCTGCTCTTGTGGGGTTATTCCTTTGGCAACAAGTATTAAAAAATCAGGGGCTTCAAAGGGGGCAACTCTTTCATTTCTTATCTCAACTCCTATTACAGGGGTAGACTCAATTATGGCTACTTATGGAATATTTGGGTGGATATTTACTATCTATAGAGCAATAACCTCTATGGTTATTGCTATGGTAGCAGGAGTTTTAACAAATCTATTTGATAAAGAGGAGGAGAAACCAAAAACTACATTTAATCTAACCCCAAATGTAGGGGTGACCTCCGTGTCTGCTCAATCTTGTTGTAGTTCAGAAACTTCATGCTGTAGTTCAAATGGAGCAAAAAAAGAGAATTTTATAGTTCGTGTCTACAACTACGCCTTTGGAACACTACTAAAAGATATTGCACAACCACTCTTTTGGGGTTTAATATTAGGAGCATTAATTACCATAGCTATTCCCTCTAATCTTAGTGAACCATTGATAGAGTACTCTTGGCTTTCGTATATTATAGTCATTATTATTGCCGTACCAATGTATGTTTGTGCTACAGCTTCACTTCCTATTGCCGCAGGATTAATGCTCTCAGGTGTCTCAGCAGGAGCGGCATTTGTTTTCCTCTCAGCAGGACCAGCGACCAATACTGTAACAATGGGTGTAGTTAAAAAGATGTTGGGGAGTCGTTCGCTATATATCTATTTAGGAAGTATTATTGTAGGAAGTACTATTTTTGGTTTTGGGCTTGATTATCTGTTTTCTACTTCACAGATAGACCCTAAGAGTTTGGTTCATATGGGCGAACATGCAGGTGTTGTTGCTACTCTCTCTAGTATTTTACTTTGGCTATTTGTTGGTTACTATATTTTAAAACTATATTTTTCAAAAATGCTACTTAAGTAGCATTTTTTTCTCCTCTCTTTGCTCTATAATCCTTTTTGAATTTAGTCACTTAGACTAAATAAACTTAATAAAAAATAAGAAGGATTGACAAATGAAAAAAACACTATTATCTACATTGGTATCGACACTACTTTTAAGTTCAGTTGCAATAGCAGATGAGCATAAAAACTTAACAAGTCAAGAGGTGAGTGCAAAAGCGACTCAAACAGCAACTACAAAGGCAAAAGATAACAAAGTTAAATTAGTTCAAGAGGCGTTAGAATCACTTAAGCTTTCAGCTAAAGCAGTTGATGAGTTAAATCAAAACAAGGTAGATGATGCTAAAAAAACTGTTGAGTTAGCACTTGGAAAATTAGAATCTATTTTAGTAGCAGAGCATACACCAAAACTTTTACCTATTGAGAATCAAATTGTCATTAAAAATTTTGTTGGAACATCAGAAGATGTAAAAAAAGCCTTAGCAGAAGTTAAAAAACTTTTAGCTTTAGGGAAAGTACAAGAGGCAGGAGAGTTACTTATCTCTTTACAAAGTGAAATAGACATTACAACTGTTAGTTTACCTTTAGCCTCTTATCCTGATGCACTAAAATTAGCATCTAAGTATTTGATTGAGAAACATCCAGCAAAAGCAAAACATGTTTTGGAGATTGCTCTAAACACATTTGCACAAGATGAACAGATTATTCCTATTCCTTTAATTAATGCTTTAGAGCTTGTTCATGTTGCTTCAACTATTGCAAAAAATGATAAAGAACAAGCACTTAAACATCTAGCAATGGCAAAAGATGACCTTAAAAAAGCAGAACTACTAGGTTATGTTAGTAGCAGTACAACAACCTATAAACAGTTAGAAGATTTAATTGAAAAGACAGAAAAAGAGGTAAAAGGTCCAAATAAAGCAGAGAAACTCTTTAAAGAACTAGGTGAAAAATTAAAAGAGTTTAAGGAAAAAATTTTATCAACTAATGATAAAAATGAAAAAAAATAATCTACTAACTTCGTGATACTACTTTTAGTAGTGTCACAATATTCTTACCTAAAAATTAATTAATAGTTTCATTTCTTTACTTTATAATATAAATAGTTATATCTTATATTTTAGAATAACTATATCTAGGTTATATTATGTTATTCTTCTTAATATCTAAGGGGATTGAGATGAAAAATAAAAAGACAGTTATAACCTACGGAACATACGATATGCTCCATGTTGGACATATGAATCTACTAAAACGAGCAAAAGCACTTGGTGACTACCTTATTGTAGGAGTTACCGATGAGAACTACGACCGTTCAAGAGGTAAACTTAATGTTGTTGAGAGTACCAAAAAACGGGTTAAAGCTATTGAGGCTTTAGATTTTGTAGACAAGGTAATTGTAGAGACCCATAAAAATCAAAAAGCAGAAGATATGGTCAAGTATGATGTTGACATCTTTGCTATTGGTGATGATTGGAAAGGATACTTTGATTACTTAAATGAGTATACTCATGTTGAGTATCTGCCAAGAACAGAGGGAATATCTAGTACTAAACTACGAAAAGAGAACTTTGATACTATTAAGATGGGATTGGTAGGCTTAGGAAAAGATACACAAGCTTTTGCAGATGAGTCTCAATTTGTCTCTAATGTAAAAGTCAATCGTATCTATGCTAAAGATTTTTTAGCAGTAAAATCTTTTACTAAAGATAATGAACTTATTAAGTATGGGCATGACAACTATGATGAGTTTTTAGATACCCCTATTGACGCTGTCTATATTGATACACAGCTATCGGAACATTATATATATATTAAAAAGGCTCTTTTAGCAGGGAAACATGTACTTTGTGAAAATCCTATTGCTTTGGAGAAAGATGAACTAAAAGAGCTACTCTCTTTAGCTAAAAAAGAGAAAAAGCTACTTCTCTCTGCTGTTAAAACAGCTTTTCTACCTGCATTTAATCAACTATTTAAAGAGTTAGACACTGGAGTTATTGGTGATGTTAAAGAGGTTCGTGCTACAAGAACTTCTCTCTATAAAGAGAAGCACTACTCCGATAGTTTTATTAAACAAGGGGCAACTAATATCCTCTCTTCTTACACTTCACTACTTGTTAACAAAGTACTTGGAAAACCAAAAAGTATTACTTTTTTCCCACAAGAGGAGGATGGTTATGACATTAACAACCTAATTGTCACCAAACATAAAAATGGTGCGTTGGGTATTGCTAATGTTGCTGTTGGTATGAAGTCTGAGGGCGATGCCGTTATCTCTGGGACAAAAGGCTATATCTATATTCCTGCTCCATGGTGGTTAACTAAGAAGTTTGAGGTTCGTTTTGAAGATACCCATAAAACTCTAGTCTTTAACTATGAGTTTGAGGGGTGTGGATTGCGTTATATGATAGCTGAGTTTACATCACTAATTCAGCGTGGAAAGAACAAATCTAAGATGCTTACTCCATCAGATATAGTGGGTATTAACCGAGTACTTTTAGAGTACAACGATAGTAAAAAACCAAAAAAGAAAAAGGAAAAATAGATGATATATGAAGATTACTACATCTTTACCCCAGGTCCTGTAAAAATGAGCGATGAGATTTTAGAAGTAGGCTCAAAGCAGACTCCATACTTTAGAAACTGTAAGTTTTCAGATGTAACCTATGCGTGTGAAAAGGGTTTGTTAGAGATGGTTAATGCTCCAGAAGGTTCAAGAGTTATCTTCTTAACTGCATCAGGTACAGCAGGTATGGAGGCAACAGTTATGAACCTCCTGAGTAAAGATGACAATGCACTTGTTGTTAATGGTGGAGGTTTTGGAAATCGCTTTGTAACTATTTGTGATGTTCATGGTGTGCCTCATACAGACTTTAAAGTAAAAGATACTAATCTTCATGATATTGAAGCTTTAGCCCCAAAAGAGAACTACACCTCTTTAATTGTAAATGCTCATGAGACCTCTGTTGGTCATCTTTATGATTTAGATGCTATGGGAGCTTATGCTAAAAAGAGTGATTTACTCTTTATAGTCGATGCTATCTCTATGCTTGTAACTGACCCTTTAGATATGCAGTCTCAAAATATAGATGTAGTAATTGCAAGTAGCCAAAAGGGTTTAGCTCTTCCTCCTGGGCTTACTATGGTTATTTTGTCTCCAAGAGCTTTAGAGAGAGTTCAAGATGTTAAGAGTCTCTACTTTAACTTCAAAGACTACTTAAAAAATGGTGAGAGAGGGCAAACCCCTTACACTCCTGCTGTAACCATTATGTTGCAACTAGAGGCTAGACTTAACCAAATCAGGCGAAGAGGTGGAGTGCAACAGAGCATAAAAAGAGCTAAAGATATTGCAGAGTATTTTAGAGAAGAGATAAAAGGTTTACCTCTAAAAGAGTACACTCCATACATGCCAAATGCTATGACAACACTTACTCCAACTGATGGTAAGAGTGCAATGGATATTGTTAATGACCTAGAGGAGCGTTACAAAGTAATGGTCTGTCCAAATGGTGGGGCAGAGCGTGATATTATTTTTAGAGTCTCTCACATGGGAGATATGACTAAAGCCTATACAGATGTACTAATTGACGCACTATATGACTACTATGACATGAAGAGAGTATAGATGGCAGTAGACTCTAAAGAGCTACGTAAAGCTCAACTTATTATGTTAGATATGTTAGTAGAGTTTGATGCCATTTGCAAAGAGCATAACTTAAAATATTGGTTAGATTCAGGTACACTTTTAGGAGCTGTTCGTCATAAGGGGTTTATTCCTTGGGACGATGATATAGATATATCTATGCCTGTAGAGGACTACAATAAATTTAAAGAGATTGCACCGTTAGAACTATCTAAAGATATTTTTTTACAAACTAGAGAGAGTGACCCTGATTTTAAGTTTGACTATATGAAACTACGTTCAAATAGAGCCTCTATTGTAGAGTTTCATGAAGAGGGTAGAGATGTAGGCTACCACCAAGGGGTTTTTGTAGACATCTTTCCTATGTTAACAGTTCCAAATAAAGAGTTTTATAAAAAATTCTATGATGGAATTTTCCAGTCTATTCGCTCTGTCTCTGCTGTAAGTCTACATACACCAGATGGTGAAGATTGTCCTGAAATAAGAGAGAAGTTAGTAAAAGCACTCTATCTTTTACATCAAGGGTGGAATAAAAAAGATTTAAAAGTAATCTATGGAGGAGAGATGCCTGATGTTTCTGCATGGTTTGATATTGATGAGGTATTGCCTCTTTCTAAAATAGAGTTTGAGGGGTTAGAGTTTTATGCTCCTAAAAATCCTAAACACTACTTAAGTTCAATCTACTCTTTTGACTTTATGGAGCTTCCACCTCTTGATAAACGGACTACTCATGCTTTGGAGATTGTGGTTAAATAAATTAAATATATGTTATACTTCGATATGTCACGAAATATAACAATATTAATTATAATAGCTACAGCAATCTTTTTTATGTTCTACTACTCTAAATCAAGCTCTTTGACATTAAGTTCTAAAGGGGTAGAGATAAAACTAAATAACCGAACTATCTTACTAGAAAGTATTCGTAATAGAGTTATTCCTCTTACCTTTAGTCGGTTAAGTGTTATGCAAAATACTCTTAGTGATGGAACTTATTTTGAGGTAGCTACTTGTGAAGATGGTTACTCTTTTGAAAAGAATATACAAGAGCTTATAGGAAAAATTTTTGAAGCAAATAGGGTAGAAGAGCTATTTTCCAAAGGTGGAATCTATTTTATGAGAGTTTATTTAAAAAATGGACAAGTCATCAATCTACTTTCTCAAAATAGTACATCTAAAGAGTTAAAAATATTTTATGGAATTCCTTATGAAAAGTTTTCAAATATACTTAAAAAGATAATGGGTAGAGAGCTTAAAAATCTCCCTCTAGGTGGCATTTTTGAGTTACCTATAGCAATGACAAAATGGAATGAGTTAAGCGATGAGTTTAAGGGGGTTCTTACTACTCATCACAGATGAATTATTTTGAAAAATGTTGATAGTCTTTACTATATTTCCAGTCACCTCCCCATCTCCAACCATATTTTTTAAAAACTTGGGTAGCTTTGTCATACTTTAGAAGTACAGCTTGGTCAGGGTAGGTGTTGTAGCGATGGACTCTTTTTCGATATTTTAGTGAACCTTTATGAGAGATGTGACCTGTTTTTGAGATATAAGGGTTCTCTAAAGGGTTAATATCAATAGCACGTCCATAGGCATGTCTTGACCACTTCTTTTTATTGCCTGTAACTGGTCGGCAGTTAAAAGCAGAGGTGTTGTCAGCATCTATAGACTTCCAGTCACTAGCTTTAAAATCACTTACTAATCTCATTTGGCGAATAGGGTAGTGAAGATTGTATAGCTCTTCAAAGATGTAAACAACTTCAGTGGCAACATCTTTATGGACAATTATCTCTCCAGAGACAGTTTTTCCATTAAAATCCCAATGGTTTACATTGATATATCGTAAATCAGAAAGAGAGACAGGGCAGGTGTTACGCCATGAGTTACCCTCTATCATTCGTTTTTGAATTTGGGGTGTTATTGGTGAAATATTGGCATTAAACTGTGCTAAGATGGAGCTTGTAAGTAGGGTTGTAAGTAGTATAATTTTATTCATAATTGTTTCCTTTTTATAAATAGAATGAATTAATTTTTTTAAACCGTAGGTTCTAATTTTTTGTTCGATGAAATCGAACCTATATGATTTAGGCTTAATTTATTGCTACTACCATTTTACTTATAAACTTTTAAAGCCTCGTTAATTTGTATATATGCTTGAAGAGGTGTAGTCTCAAAATAGAAGATATTGTGCTTTTTTGCAAAGTTTTTGGTTATCTCTTGTACTTTAAGTAGATTAAATCTAGGAGCTTTGGGAAAGAGATGGTGTTCTATCTGTGTGTTGAGTCCACCATAGAACCAGTGAACAAACTTACCACCAGTAAGAGAGCGACTTCCACGCATCTGTAGCTCCATCCATGAGAGTTTTTTCCCCTCTTCCTCTTCAAAAACATCACACCCTAAATGGTTGGTAATAAACCCAAAAGCCAACCAAGGAGAGACAGTAAAGTTAAAAACTAAAAAAGTAATAAGTCCATTTTCAAAGCCAAGATTATAAAAGATAGTTCCCCAAATAATAGGCCAATGAAGAAGCATAAGTGCTAACTCACCCCACAGTTTACGTTTTATAACGAAGTTATAAGATTGGACAATGAACGCAAAGTTCATAAAGAACATCGCTCCCCAAAAGACAATGTGTTTGTACTTTTTTAAAAACTCACTGTTTCCACGATGTTTATCATTGGTAAAAGCTCCATCTAAAGCTCTAATATCTTCATCTTTTTCGATTATATTACAGTAAGTATGGTGGTTTACATTATGTTTATAGTCCCACCAAGAAGAGGAGTTACTCAAAATAATAGCCGAGAAAGGGTAAGAGAGTTTAAAAGAGAGCTTTTTACTCTTAAAGTACTGTAGATGTAGTATATCGTGTGAGACAAATACTGCTCGTGTGCTTATAACTGTCAATGTTAAACCAAGTAAGATTGGATTCCAATATTGAAGGGTTAAAAAAATGATAATGAGTGAAACAATTATCCCTACCATCTCTATAGTACCTCGTACAGGTACTCTATCTAGCAGACCTGCTGCTCTAACTTCTGCTCTTAACTCATCAAAATTGTTTGGGTAGGGAGTTTTAACCATATTTTTACCTTTTTATCTATTATGATAAATTATAACCATCATACAATAAATTTATATCATAAGTTAAAGAAAATTTTTATATGTGTAGATACTGTTACATTGTTAAGCATTTAATGATAAAATATCTATAAACCTGAGTTCGATGGAGTACCCAATATGTCATTAAACCTTAAACAATTTCCTTTTGAGTCTTCATTAGAAGAGGAAGCATTGGCTTTCTTAGAAGAACATGCTAAATCTATCTCCATACCAAAAAAGACTATCCTTTTTTATCAAGGTGACATCTGTGAAAATGTACTTCTCTTAACTAAAGGAGAGGTACGACTTTATATTCAAGATGAGGGTGTAGAGAGTATTGACCTCTATACATTTAAAGAGGGTGAACAGTGTATTGTTAATACTGCATCAAGCATTTCAGATACCAATGCTATTGCAACAGCTGAGACTGTTACTGACATAGAAGGGTACATTTTAGACAAAGAGAGCATAAAAAAACTCTCTACTCTTTCACCTGTCTATCAAAGTTATATCTTCTCTCTCTATACTATTCGCATGGCAGACTTAGCAACACTTATAAATGATATAAAGTTCAAAAAATTAGATGTTCGTCTATTGGAGTGGCTACAAAAGCGTAAGGAAAAAAGTATAAAGATTACCCATGAAGAGATTGCTAACTCATTAGGTAGTTCTCGTGTGGTTATTAGTCGCAAGTTGAAAGAGTTAGAGAAGAGAGGTAAAGTTATTTTGTATCGTGGCTCTATTGAGGTGTTGTAGGCTATGATTAATAGGTTTATATAGAACTAATCAATTTTACCTTATACTTCCATATAAAATTTAAAAAAGGAGACCAAAGTGAAACAGATACTAATACGTTTTTTACTACTGTTTTATTTAAGCTCCTCTTTTCTCTCGGCAACGCATATTCATAAAAAACGATTAACGCTTCATGATGACCGTAAAGTCTGTATTGTTGTTAAAAATCTCAATAGTGGAGATGTTCCATCTTTTGAGACATTGGATTTTGTGGAGTTGTTGCCTGAGCAGATTCTACTTACTTATAAACAGTTAAACTCTATAGTTATAGACAAAGGCTTTTTTAGCCACGCTCCTCCTTTTTTCTCTTAATTACATTTATTTTATTAACTGATAATTTTAAATTTGTAGAATGAGTCAAAATTATATTAATTAAGAGGATACCTATGCAAAAAAAACTACTACTGTGTACACTATTGAGTACATATTTATTACAAGCAAATGACCTAGAAAAGCGTGTAGAGAAGCTGGAAAAAGCCCTACAAGCACAAAAAAAATCAAAGCTACAAGAGGCACTAAAGGGTGGCAATAGCTTTAATCAAAAGAGCTTTATTCCTGATATTTCACTTATTTTAGATGGTTCAGCTGTTTCACGAAATATTAACAATGATGAGTATGAGGGGTATGGTATTGATGGCTTTTTTGACAATGCCGATGAGATACCTTTTCATAAAAATAGAGGCTTTAACTTTAACTATGCCGAACTTGGAATGCACTCAGAGGTTGGTCCTTACTTTACAAGCGATGCGATTTTTCACCTACACCCTGATGAGTTTGAGATAGAAGAGGCATACTTAACTACTAAAAAACTCCCTGCTAATTTAGATATGAAGATGGGTAAGTTTAGAAGTGGGTTTGGTCGTATTAATGCTATTCATCAACATGCTCAACACTTTGCTGAACAACCACTTGTTTATGAAGCGATGTTAGGAGTAGAGGGTATTAACGATGCAGGGGTTGCCTTGCATTGGGTTGCACCTACTGATACCTACTTTATGGCAGGAGTTGAAGCTATGCAAGGTACAAATGAGCTTAGTTTTGGAAAGAGTAGCGAAAATAATCTCTATGTAGGTTACCTAAAGAGTGGATTTGACTTGGGTGATAGTACCTCTGTGTTAACAGGTGCAAGTGTTGCTACAGGGAAGACAGAAGATAACAAAGATAGTAAACTCTATAATGGGGAGTTGACACTTAAATATATTATAGATAGCTATAGTAATTTAACTTGGCAGAGTGAGTACCTATATAGAGATAGAGATGATGTAAAGCAGGGTGGTTACTACACTCAACTGCTCTATAAAAAAGATAGCAACTGGGAGTTTGGAGCTAGATATGGTGCATTAAATAAAAATGCTAAAAATCAACCTGATGACCTTAAAAAGTATTCGGCTATTGTTAGCTATTCACCGTTTGAGTTCTCTAAGATTAGGCTTCAAGCTACTAAAGATAAATCAAAATCGTTTGGTGGTGTAAGACGTACTGAAAATCAAGTGCTTTTGGAGTTTTTGGTTGAGACAGGGGCTCATGGGGCTCATGCGTTTTAATGCGTAGGGTGCGATTGCTATCGCACCAAAAAATAGATATGAAAAAATTACATTAAAAGAAATCAAATTTTAAAACGGTGCGATGGCAATCGCACCCTACAAGGAACAAAAAAATGAAAAAAATATTAACACTAACAACACTTTTAACAACAGCAATCTTTGCACAATTAAATGTAGCAACAACCTACAACTACTTAGCCGAGGTAACTAAAAGAGTAGGGGGCGATTTAGTCAAGGTAGATGTTTTAGCTTCACCTAAACTCGACCCACACTTTATTACCCCTAAACCCTCACTTATTGCAAAACTAAGAAGAGAGGACTTGCTCATCATCAATGGTGCTCAACTTGAGATTGGTTGGATTCCACCTCTTTTAAGAAGTGCTAACAACAGTAAAATTCAAAATGGTGGTAGTGGCTTTTTAGATGTAAGCCGAGCAGTTACACTTATAGATAAACCTGCTAATGTATCAAGAAGTATGGGCGATGTTCACCCAGATGGAAACCCTCATTTTGCTTTAAATATTGACAATATTATTCCAATAGCCGAGCTTATTAGCATGAAGCTCTCACAGCTTGACCCAAACAACCAAGCTACCTACAGTAAAAACTTTGAAGAGTTTAAAGGTAAAATGGAAGAGCTTAGTAGCAAACTAAAAAAAGAGTATGCTTCATGTGAGGGTAAAAAGGTAGTACAGTACCATGAACTTTTTAACTATGCTATTGAGTTTTATGGTATGAAAAAGGTAGGCAATATTGAACCTCTCCCTGGTATAAGCCCAAGCTCTAAACATACACTTGAACTCATAAAAACAATTAAAGAGCAGAATGTTAAAACTATTCTTCAAGATGTCTATCATGAGAAGAAGACAGCCAATTTTATTGCAACTAAAACAGGAGCAAAGGTAAAGGTTGTTCCTCATGATGTAGGGGCTGTTGATGGAACAGATACGCTAGAAGATTTCTACACTACTATTGGTAAAGAGCTATGTCAATAGTTGAACTCTTCTACCCTGCATTTATTTTAGCAATTTTGTTAGTCTTTATCCATACTATTTTTGGTTTAGAGATTATTAAACGAGGGGTTATCTTTACCGACCTTGCCATTGGGCAGTTTGCAGCTATTGGGGTGGCTGTAAGTCTGCTCTTTTTTGATGGGAGCTATGCCTTTTTGCTAACCTTTGCTTTTGCTCTTTTGGGGGCGTTGCTTATTGCCATTGCAACTCATAGAATAGAGCATATTGAGGCGTTTATTGGAATGTTGTATGCTTTGGGGGCTAGTGCTATTATTGTGCTTCTTTCAAACACTACACAAGGAACAGAGCTTTTTAATAAGCTTCAAGCGACAGATATTCTCTTTACAACATTAAATGATTTGGTTGAGCCTGTGCTACTTTATAGCTTTGTAGCCATACTTTTTTTTACGTTTTATCACCGTTTAAGTGGATTAGTAAAAGAGGTACTATTTTTTGGGCTTTTGGCTCTAACTGTTACTTCCTCTGTCCAATTAGCAGGGGTTTTAGTGGTCTTTGTTTTGCTTATAGTCCCTGCTTTTTTGGCTCTGTTACAGTCACGATTTAAGCCACTCTTTTTTGCTTGGAGTGTGGGGTCAGTTATTGTTATCTCATCTATGATTTTCTCCTATTGGCTCGATTTACCTACAGGGTATGCCATTGTTTTTGTAGGGTCTCTTTGTGGGATTGTTGGGGCTTTGTGGGTTGAAAGAAGGTAGATTTTTAATATTCTACCTCATAAATTAACTCTTAGCTAACTCTTTTAGTAAGATTGCTTTTTCTAAATGGGTCTGCTTTATATGTACATGTATCACAATAGTTAATTTTTCTTTTTTGACCTAATATATGTTTCCATCTTAATTGCTGGAGGATAGGACTATTCCACAGTTCTAATATTGTTGAATCTTTTACATTGCCGTAACTAACTTTACCTTCCCAATCATTTCCACACTGTGTTACATCTCCAGAAGTCATAATGACCATCTGTCCAAAGAGTGACCTACATGGTAATAATTTATGAAAAATAGATTCTTCTATTTTTGCCTCTATCTGTCTACTGTTTCGGGTAAAGATTGTATCAGAGTATTCTCCCCAAGTATCTATATATAACTCTTGGTCAATATATACATTGTCTACATTTAAACCCATAATACCTATTTT
Organism: Campylobacteraceae bacterium; assembly: GCA_027038275.1. Lineage (GTDB taxonomy): Bacteria > Campylobacterota > Campylobacteria > Campylobacterales > Sulfurovaceae > UBA1140. Next base: position 14,292 of record JALVXC010000013.1, read on the forward strand.
GGTAGAGTAGTTACCTCTATCAATCATCTCTCTTAAATTGCTAATATTTTTTCTAAGAATATTCCAAGAGCTACCAACTCTAATAGCTTCATACTCCTCTTTATTGTTTCCCTCTATACTAATAACAATTGAGTCAATATGGCTATTAAGAAGGTTTTTATTAAGTTTAGGAGTTAGTATTAATCCATTGGTATTCATACTAATAAATGAATTTGGAATTTGCTCTTTAATATAATTTATAGCTTCTATAAGATTTGGGCATAGAGTAGGTTCTCCATAATATGATAGCTGAAAAGCATTTATATTTGATTTTTTAGCATCATCTATAATATGTTTAAATAACTCAAAATCCATATGCTCTTTAACTCGTATTGAGTTATCTTTACCACACATAGTGCAGTTAAGGTTACATATACTTGTTAACTCAACTACTAAAAGTGGTGGTTTTTCTAAAGATATTTTTATGTTTGAAATATAATAAATACTATTAAATATAAATTATTTGATTTTTTGATATGAAGTAAAGTCACTCATGTTGATTTTTCCTTTAACTATAATTTTTTGTAAATATTTTCTATATATTTTTTAAATTAAAATCATATCAAATAAATAGTTATTTTCTGTTAAATAAAAACATACATTATGAAAATTATCAAAAACTAATTACATCATTTAATACTATTTTTAAACATAAATTGTATAATCCCTTTTATGAAAAATATTATAATATTAATGCTACTACTATTTGGATTTGGACACGCTACAAAGTATGAGATTGTACATGTAAATAAAGGAAGAGCACTCAATGTTCGCGATACACCATCGTTAAGAAAATCGGCAGTTGTAGGGAGGTTGGCTGCCCATACGACAAATGTGAGCGTTAAAGAGTGTTTAGAGGACAGAAGAGGTAATGAGTGGTGTTACATAAATGCACCGAGAGGTGGTTCACATATTGAAGGGTGGGTAAACTCTTATTATTTAGCACCTATGGCAAAGAGGTCAAAGTTCTCGTGGCTTCGTATTCAAAATTTTTTATTAAATTTTTATTTATCAGATAAAGAGGACTTTTTAGACAAACTCCAAGTTTTCTATGCATTTCCTATGCAGAGATATTTCAGAAGTAGAAATGTCTCTTTAATGGAGTTGCGTCAAAAAAAGGTTAAATTTTATAAAAAATGGCCAAAACGTAACTATAGGTTTACTTATTTAAAAATTTTAAAACGAAAACGAAACTATGTTGATGTTCAGGCAACGGTACGATGGAGAGTCGAGGGGCATGGTGACTATGAGGAGGGAAAAGATATTCAAAAACTTCGTCTTGTACCAATTGGAAATACCTTTAAAGTTTTAGCTATAAAATATTTAAGACATACTGTCTATCCTAAACCAAAAACAACTGTAGATGAAAATGTTACTTTGGTAAAAAATAAAGAGAACAATAAAACAGTAGTCTCTCCAATAGATAAGATTATTAAAGAGACTTTTGATGGTAAGAAATATTACATTAAAGCTGGTAGTTTCTTCTCTGAAATTAATAAAAACTATCTAGCAAGTATATCAAAAAATAGATTCTCTTATATAATCCAAAAGGTACGTCAAGGCAACAAGATTATCCGTAGAGTCTTTATTGGTCCATTCTATTCAGAAGAGGAAACTAAAGAGGCTCTAAAGGTAGTTAGAGCCAAAATTAATGGACAGGCTTATATTCAAACTGTTATTCGTTAATTCCTAGAGGAGAGACTCTCTTTCTCTCTTCTATTTTTTTTCATTTTAAGTTTTGCTAAGGCTCTTATCCATAATTTCAACCCCTAAGACAGTCTCAACACAATCTTCTAAAGTTACAATGCCCTCTATTTGATTATGGTTGTCAAGAACTAAAAACATGAGTTCTTTTTTAGATAAGTACCTACCCAAAATTAATTTTAAAAATATAAATGGTCTTGACAAATGGGGACAGTTTAATTTTCTATATAACTACTACTTGTCAGAAAAGGTTATGACTGCAACGGCAATAGCAAATCCACCGTCGTGAGTTATAGAGATAGAAGAGCTTTTAATGTTGTGGTATTTTTGAGCTTTGTTACTTAATTTAAAGTGAGGGGCATTTTTTTTATCTTTATATAGAATAATGTCATGAAAACCAAGTTCAGAGCCTATGCCACAACCAAGGGCTTTTGCTACAGCCTCTTTGGCTGCCCAATACCCTGCAATGCTCTCAACTCTCCTTGTTAGTTTTTGCTCCTCTTTGGTTAAAAACTTATTGAGAAACTTATCTCCAAATTTATTGATTGAGTTTTCTATTCTACTGACTACAGTAATATCTGTTCCTACTTTCATAAAGCTATTTTAGCATAATATTTAGATAAAATAGAGGTAAAAAAATTAAAGAGATTTATGGAAGCACTATTTTCATCTATTGGTAGACCTGTTATTACTTTTATGAAAAAGATGGAAGCCTTTGGTACATACATACTTTTTCAACTTTATCTTTTGCCTTTAGCTTTTAAACGACCATGGCGTATTAAGCAGATTTTTGAGCAAACAGAGGTGGTTGGAGTTGGAACGTTTGGAGTTATTTTCTTAACTGCACTCTTTTTAGGGCTTATTGAGGCTGTTCAACTCTATCAAGGCTTCTCAAAATTTGGTGCTGAGGGGTTTATGGGGTATACCATCTTTATCTCTATTAGTAGAGAGTTAGCACCTCTTTTAGTAGGACTTATGGTAACAGCACAAGCCATCTCCTCTATGGCAGCAGAGCTTGGAACAATGAGAGTAACAGAGCAGATAGATGCTATTGAGACTTTAGCTGTTGACTCTAAAAAGTATTTGCTTATTCCTAGAATTATTGCTACTACTATAGCTGTGCCTCTTTTAGTTATTGCGTTTGATTTTATCTCTAACTTCTCTGCTTTTCTTATGTCGTGGTTAGCCTTAGACCTCAACCCTGTTGTATATCAAGATAGCATTAAACAACTTTTACACTTCTCTGACATTGGAACAGGGCTTATAAAAGGGGTCTTTTATGGCTATCTTATAGGAACTATAGGCTCTTATGTTGGTTATCATACTAGTGGAGGGGCTAAAGGGGTAGGGGTCTCTACTACTAAAGCAGTTGTTTTATCCTCTGTAACTATCTTTATTGCAGACCTATTTACATCTATTATCTTCTTGGCAATGGATTGGTAGAAAATATTTATAAATATTTTTATTATTAAAAATAAAAATATTTTTTAAGTATTAAATAAGTTTTAACTTTTTATTTGCTATTCTCTTTTTAATATATTATTACTAGGAAATATTATGAAGAATATCAAATTATCATTAATTACTATATTAATTGGATCGAATTTTGCTATAGCAGGTGGAGATATTATTCCTGTTACACCTTACGAAGTGGAAGATATAAAAGCAGCTGAAGCTGTTGAAGTGACTCCTCCTGAAAATCCAGAACCTAAAGTTGCTGCATCAACACCAAAACCAGTTCCTGTTGAATTACCAAATGCACATGTCTCCCCATTTTATATTGGATTAGGTATTGCCACAGCACAGTATAAACCAAATTGTAAATGTTCAGGAGCTAAAGATAAAACAGACAAAACTTTAGGTGGTGTTGCACGAATTGGTTATGATTTCAATAAATATTTAGGTATGGAAGCTAGAGCTATTGTTACCCCTGTCAAAGCAGATGGTGGGAAAGTGCAACACTACGGAGCATTTGTAAAGCCAATGTATCCAGTTACAGATGAAGTTAATGTCTATGCACTAGGTGGAATTGCAAAAACTAAAACAATAGGCTCTCTTAGAAAAACAGATGTTTCAGGCTTAGCATTTGGTGCAGGGTTAGAGTATGACATCTCGAAGGATAAGAAAAAAGAGGCAAAATATAATAGAGAGTTTGATGGACAAGCAGACCAAGAGAAAGGTTTTGGAGTCTTTGCTGACTATGAAAGACTTTACTATAAGAGTGGTTCACCAGATTTAGATGCAGTAAGTGTAGGGATTACTTACGATTTCTAATTTAAAATAGTAGAGAGTTTTTCTCTACTTATCTTCTTACATAACGCATACCTATTACTCGTCTTCCCCACTTAAAATGTTTACTATAGTAGTTTGAGTTTAGATTACTAATTGTTACTTGGTCTTTTGCTGAACTAGCATGAATAAAGTACCCCCTACCTAAGTAGATACCTACATGAGATACTTTTGATGATTTTTTAGAGTCAAAAAAGATTAAATCACCTTTTTGTAAGCTATTAGCAGGAATATATTGTCCTACTTTTGATTGCTCTTTTGAGGTACGAGGTAGAGTAATGCCATTTTTTGAAAAAACATATTTTGTAAAACTAGAGCAATCATATTGATAAGGTCCATTTGCACCATATTTATAATCTGTTCCTAGTAGAGATTTTGCTACATATTCAATGCGTTTTGCAATAGATGTTGAACCATAATGATTAAGACGTTGAGCTTGATAACGATGAGTATTAGATATAGGTATAACTCTATATTTATGATATGGATGATAACTATAATTTATAGTAGAGTGATAGGCTCTATTATTATTTTTAGGAACACAACCATTTGAAATAAAGAGTAAAGATAGAAGGCTAAATGAAATTAATATACTTTTTTGAGTTCTTATCATAATATATTCCTGAATATTAAATTGTATTATTTATATTTAATTAAGTATATTCATTAATATATTAAAATTATCTTAAATTTTTTTTTAAATTTAAAAAATTATTTTTATTTAAATATATGGATATTAAAAAATAGTACCCCTATAGAGGGGTTATAGGAGAAGTTTAAAATATGAAAGTAGAGAAGAGAAAATATAGTGGAGAGTTACATCATTCCACCCATACCACCCATATCTGGCATTGCAGGAGATGGTATGTCTAGGTTTTTCTCTTTTACATCTGAAATAGTCGCTTCAGTTGTAAGAAGAAGAGATGATACAGAAGTTG
>JALVXC010000014.1 GCA_027038275.1 Campylobacteraceae bacterium
ATTAATATTTTAGGTGTTTTAGGAGAGACAGATTTAAATGTTTCAGCTTATACTTTTGATGGAAGATATGGAGAGTATAGTGGTAACCCTATTAATTTAAATTCTGGACAAGATAATGAACTAGATAGTTGTATTGTGATTAATGATAAAAACTCATCAACAGATAATGTTAGTTTGACTAAGGGTCTAGTAGCCCACTATGAGTTTGAAGGAAATGCAAATGATAGTTCTGGGAATGGGAATGATGGAACAGAGCATGGTGGAGTTAGTTATGTTGATGGTGTAATTGGTCAGGCTGGTCGTTTTGATGGGGTTGATGATTGGATAAAGATAAATCATATAAAAAATATTACGAATACAGATAATATAGCTTTAACATTTTCTTTATGGTTGAATTTAGATACTGATGTTTATGGAATAAATCAAGTTTTTGAAGCACATGTTCCCTCTGGTGAATTCTTTTTAGAAGGAGATACTATACAAAAATTTGAATCTTTCCCTACAAGAGCAATAAGTACAGATACTTTAGATACAGATAAATGGATAAATATTATACTTGTTTTTGATGGAGATAAGAAAGAAAAGAAAATATATATTAATGGTATTTTAAATAAAAAAATAGATATATTTCAACACTATATTAAGTTAACTACAGGTTTAACTATTGGAAGAGATTATGAAAGTGCAATACAATATTTAAATGGTAAAATTGATGATTTCCGAATATACAATAGAGCCTTAAATGAAGCAGAGATTAAAGAGCTTTATAAGTTGGGAGAAGAGAACAATGAAGATACTACTAAACCAGTTATTACACTTCTTGGAAATACACCAGTAACTTTAAATGTAGGTGATAATTATACAGATGCAGGAGCAACAGCTACAGATGATGAGGATGGAGATATTACATCTCAAATTAAAGTAACAGGATTACCAATTGATACTTCTACCCAAGGAAACTACACTGTTACTTATTCAGTGAGTGATACAGCAGGAAATGTAGCTGATATTGTGACTAGAAGAGTAATAGTAAATAGTCTACTAGATACTACTAAACCAGTTATTACACTTCTTGGAAATACACCAGTAACTTTAAATGTAGGTGATAATTATACAGATGCAGGAGCAACAGCTACAGATGATGTGGATGGAAATATTACATCTCAAATTGAAGTAACAGGATTACCAATTAATACTTCTGCCGAAGGAAACTACACTATTACTTATTCAGTGAGTGATACAGCAGGAAATGTAGCTGATGTTGTGACTAGAAAAGTAATAGTAAATAGTCTACCAGATACTACTAAACCAGTTATTACACTACTTGGAAATGCAAACGTAACCTTAACTGTAGGCGATACCTACACCGATGCAGGAGCAATAGCTACAGATGATGTGGATGGAGATATTACATCTCAAATTAAAGTAATAGGATTACCAATTAATACTTCTGCCGAAGGGAACTACACTGTGACTTACTCTGTTAGTGATACAGCAGGAAATATAGCTGATATTATGACTAGAAGAGTTATTATAATAAAAAAAGAAGATACAAATACAGCACCAACTGCAGATGCAGGTTCAGACCAAAATATTACAGAAGGTGAAACAGTTGAGTTAAATGCAAGTGCTAGTTATGATCCCGATGGTCAAATTGTTAGTTATGAGTGGAGTGAAAATGGTATAGTTTTTGCAAATACAGCTCTTTATTCTCTATCTAACTTAAGTGTTGGACAACATATTATTCAAGTAAAAGTTACCGATGATGATGGTCTTTCAGCTACTGATACTTTAACTGTTAAGGTACGAAAAATTACTAATCAAGGTGTCTCTTTTCATACATCTTTTATGGAAAACTATACTGAGATACCTGATAAGTTAGCATTCTTTATCTCTTCAAAAGAAGATACAACAGGAGAAATTACCCTTACAGATACAAATGAAACCATACCATTTTCTGTAACAGCAGGAGATATAGAAGAGGTTGTAATACCAAAACGAATAATGTTAAATGGTAATGGAAAAGCAAGAAGAGTAGTGGCAATTACTTCTGAAAAAGATATCGTAGTTGTAGGACTTAATCAACGACAATATACAACAGATGCTTATTTAGTATTTCCAGATAAACTATTAGGAACAGAGTATTACACAGTAGGGTATGAAAATGTATTTAATGATGAATTCGCATTGATTGCTATAGAAGATAATACAATTGTTAATGTTACTTTAGCAAATAACTTAGGTAGCCTAGATGTTAACCTATCAAAAGGTGAAGTGTATCAATATCAACAAGGTGCAGAGTTAACAGGTTCACATATTAGTAGTAATAAAAATATTGCTGTAGTCAGTGGGAATCAATGTACTGATGTACCTGATGGGAAAGTAGCTTGTGACCACATTGTCGAACAAATGTTACCTGTAAATACATGGGAAAAAGAGTTTATTACAGTTCCTTTAAAAACACGAAAAAATGGAGATACCTTTAGAATTATAGCTTCACAAAATGACAGTAATATTACCATTAATGGTTCAGTAGTATCAACATTAAATGCTGGAGAGTACTATGAAACTATTTTAGCTACAAGTAGTCATATTACCTCTAACCATCCAATTATGGTAGCACAGTATTCGAATAGTTCAAGTTTTGATGGTGTAACTTCAGACCCATTTATGGCACTTGTTCCTGCTATCGCTCAATATGATACCACCCATATTATCAATACACCAAGTGGTTTTACTGACTATATAAATCTTGTTGTTCCTACAGCTAGTATTAATGATGTTCAACTTGATGGAGTAGATATTGATGCCTCAGAGTTTGCAGTTGTAGCTGGTACAAGTTACTCTTCTGCTCAACTTCAAATTTCAGAAGGAAAACATACAGTAACTTCAAGTGTTAAAATTGGTATGCTTGGTTATGGTTTTGCAGATTATGACTCTTATGGTTATCCATCTAGTTTAAGACTTATTAATCATTAATAAAAAGCTAGACTCTTTTTCTGAGTCTAGTTATATCGTAAATAATCCTATGTAAAGAGACTGCGAAAGAACCAACCCTTTATAGTCTCAATATCTCAAATAACAATATTTCTTTTATCCCCATTACTTTTAAAGAGAAATTATATTTAAATATACAATAAATACAACATAAATTACATATACAACTATAAAAATAGAACTTTTATAAACTTTATAACCATTTTATGCTAAAATATATAGATAAAATTATATATGGACATATAAAAATGATAAATAGATTACGTATATATCAACGAGAGTTTATAAAACGAACCACAGAGACCTATAGACGCTACCTCTTTAAAGAGGTTAACTTTGACAATAGACTAATTGGAATAGTTGGTGCTAGAGGAGTTGGGAAGACAACTTTTCTTATTCAGTATCTAAAGTCATCTCCTCTTCAATTTCAAGAGAAACTCTATGTAAGTGTTGATGTTTTAGGGGTTAACTCACTCTTTGATATAGCGTTTGAGTTCTATAAAGAGGGTGGAAAACTTCTAATATTTGATGAGATACATAAATATAAAAACTTTGAACAAGAGCTAAAAAATATTTACGATATGTTAGATTTAAAGGTTATCTTTTCAGGGAGTTCAGCCATTAAACTTGACCATGCAAAAGGTGATTTGAGCCGAAGAGTTAGAGTCTATGAGATGCAAGGACTCTCTTTTAGAGAGTTTTTAGAGATTAAAAAAGAGATAACTCTACCTACCTTTGAGCTAGAGAATCTACTTGAAAATCACATCAATATTGCTAATGAGCTTCTGTTAGAGTTTGACCTCTATCAAGAGTGGAAAAGCTATCTAAAGTATGGCTACTACCCTTTCTACTTTGAGAATCAGGAGGATTATCTTATTAAATTGACAGAGACAGTCAATACCGTTATTGAGAGTGATATTCCTTCAATCTTTTCGATGGAGTACAGCAATGTTGTCTTACTAAAAAAATTGGTCACTTTAGTTTGTACCTCAAATCCCTATAAACCAAATATGCGAACACTACTTGAGAAGATGGAGATGAAGAGTGACTATAATCGACTCTATAAATATCTCTACTATCTTCATAAAGGAAAAATCATTACCCTTGTTGGAGCAAAAAGTAGAGGCGACCTTATATTTTCTAAACCTGAAAAGATATATCTTAACAATACCAACTTGCACTATGCCTATTGTGACCAACCAGAGATTGGAACTGTTAGAGAGGTCTTTTTTAGGTCGATGCTATTTAAATATAGCTTATCTGTTCCAAATAGAGGTGATTTTTTTGTAGAGAACAGATACACCTTTGAGGTGGGTGGTAAAAACAAAACCCAAAAGCAGATAAAAGAGATAGATAATGCCTATGTGATAGCTGATGATATAGAGATAGGTTCACCAGCTAAAATTCCACTTTGGTTGTTTGGGTTTTTGTACTAAATATAATGATTTAGTCTCGTTCCCACCGTCTCGGTGGGGGAATGCATAGAGAAATTATTTTGTCAAATAGAGTTTCTTTGTAAATTAAATTCTAATATGCATTCCCAACGAGGACGTTGGGAACGAGCCTAACACTTCACCCAAACCCTCTTACCATCAAAGACTACACCCATCTTTAAAATATGGCTATAGCCTCTCTTTTTAACTTCGATTTCATATTTTTTATCTTCTATCTGCTTTAGAGCATTATCAAGAGCTTTCTCTTTAGTCTCCTCTTCAAACTCATCTATGCTCTTTAGCTCCATTAGAGCTGTTGCAAAATAATCAAAATTTCTATAAAATACCCTTAAAATAATTCAAAGTGAAGAAATCATGATAAATATAACCAAAGCCCTAAAAAATAATAGAATATTAAAAAGCCTAACAGGA
>JALVXC010000015.1 GCA_027038275.1 Campylobacteraceae bacterium
AATGTCACCATTTGGAATACAACTTATTAACGGTTTTAAAGAGACCGATTTAGAACTAGAAGACAAAAACAGCTTTCAAGCCCTAAAACAGCTTGGAGCAATAGAAGAGGTAGATGGACTCTGGAAACTAAAGTCACTCTTTCGTGTAGGACAACTCTATGTTAACAAAGATGGAAAAGGGTTTGTTGAGGCTCAAAACAAAGAACAGAAAGATTTAGTAGTAGAGGCACAAGATATGGGTGATGCAAACCCTGGGGACGATGTAGTAGTAAAGAGGGTTATTGCTCGTCGTGGTCGTGCTTCTGCTAAGGTTTTGCTTGTTATTCGTAAAGCTCATGTTTATCAAATTGTCTATACTAACCAAAATGAGTCAGGAGTTTTTGAGATACTTGATTTGAAAACAGGGCTTCCAACCAATGCTAAGATGGAGGGCAAAGATTTACAAGAGCTTCCACTTGGAACAGTTATGAAGGTAGACTCTGAGAGTGAAGAGGTTTTAGAGATTTTTGGAGAGTTAAGCGACCCTAAAGTCGATGAGAAAATCTCACTTGCACTCTACAAACGTGCCGATGAGTTCGATGAAGATTGTGTTACACAAGCTAAAAAGGTAGAGCAAGAGGTAACCAAAAGTGAACACCCTACTCGTGTGGATTTGACTGATTTGGACTTTTGTACCATTGACCCTGTAACAGCTAAAGATTTTGATGATGCTATCTATTTTGACCTAGAGAGCTATACGCTTTATGTGGCTATTGCTGATGTTAGTCACTATGTGGAGTACTTTAGCCCTATTGACAGAGAAGCAAAACGTCGTGGGTTTACGACCTATTTTCCTCACAAATCTTTTCCTATGTTGCCACGTGAATTGAGTGAGAATATCTGTTCGTTAAAACCTCATGTAGACAGACTTGCATTTGTATCAAAGATTGAGTTAGACAGAGACTCTCTCATGCCAATTAAAGAGGAGTTTTTTGAAGCCATTATTCACTCTAAACGACGATTTAATTATGATGAGGTAGATAAGATTATAGAGAATCAAGGAGCAGAGGTTACTCAAGAGCATGAGAAGAGAATTTTAGACTACTTGCTTCCACTTCAAAAGCTTACTCAACGCCTTAGAAAGCGACGACTAAAAGATGGATTTGACTTTAGAAGTGAAGAGATAAAACTTAGCATAGACGATAACCATGAACTAAAAGAGACAGTTATAGAGACAGGAACACCATCTCACTCACTTATTGAGGAGTGTATGCTTTTAGCCAACCAAGCTAGTGCTAAACGGTTTGAGTATGGAGTCTTTAGAATCCACACACCACCACAACTTAGTAAACTAGAAGAGCTACTTGAAGATTTAGCAACCATTGGGCTTTTTGTAGAGGAGTATGAGGACTCCCCTACCCTGATTCGTGCTATTCAAAAAGAGGCAGAGAAGATGGGCATAGCTCCAGAGGTAGACAATATGATTATTAAGTCTTTAAAACAGGCTTCATACTCTGCAAATAACGAGGGTCACTTTGGGCTTGGATTTAGCCACTACTCACACTTTACTTCTCCTATTCGTCGTTACTCTGACCTCATCTTGCACCGACTAATTAAGGCTGATTTGAAAAAAGATAAAGAGCAAAATGAGTACCTATTACGCAATATTGAACCACTCTGTCAACGAGTTTCAGAACTAGAGCGAGAGTCTACTAAAGCAGAGTGGGATTTTAGAGACCGTAAGTTAGCACGTTGGGCAGAGAAACGCATTGGTCAAGAGTTTAAGGCTCATGTGGTTGAGGTTGGAGAGAATGCTAAGGCTGTGCTTGTTGATGAAATAGAGGGGGTTACTGTCAATCTTAGAGGTGAAAATGTCATGCTGTTTGATGAGATTATTGTGAAGATTGAGAGTGTATCTATTGCTATGGCTAAGATACAGGGGGAGTTTGTGGCTAAGTGTGAGAAGGAGATTACAGAGTTGTAATAGATTTTAACCACGCTATTTTGAATTTTTATTTTATTATAGTGTTGTTATTTTATAATAGTATTAATTTCTAGTTTAAATTATATAGGTTCATACTCCAATAAATTATGGTACTATACTACCATAATTTATCTCCTCTTCATCATCTTCTCTATCTCCTCTTCCACCAATATAAAGTCAGATGATTGATAGAGTAGATGAATATGCTCTTTTAAGTCAGAAGCGTAGATTTCACTCTCTTCATCAATAAATATAAGAGCCTCTATCTTCTGCTCATAGATTTTGTCCATTATCATACTCTCAAAGCTATCATTTATGACTCTATCTAAAATAAGAGCATCATACCTTTTTGCTTCAAAGAGGTCTAAAAACTCAACTCTATTTTTAGCAACCTCAACACCATAGCCTAAATCTGCTAACATATTTGACATGATTTTGGCTTCGGTCGGTGTCTGTCTATAGAGAAGTATTTTTTTCCCTCTAGTTGCTATCTTTGTTGTCTCAGACTTTGTAGAGTAGAATTGCTTAATAACCGATATAAACTTTTGAGAACTAATTGGTTTAGCTATATACTCATCCATTCCTGCTTCTAAATAGCTCTCTCTATCTCCCTTTAGACTATTGGTTGTTACTGCAACAATTGGAGTATGAGCCAAACAATGCTCCTCCTCATACTTAATAATCTCTTTAGTAGTCATTACTCCATTCATAACAGGCATCTGAATATCCATAAAGACAATATCGTAATGAGACTCTTTAAATAGCTCTATTGCATCTTTTCCATTTTCAGCAATATCACACTTAATTCCTAACTGCTCTAATGTATGAACAATAATCTTTTGATTTACTCTATTATCTTCAACAACTAATGCTTTTAGATTAAATATCTTCTCTATTGATGGATTAGGCACAGTAGAGACTAGCTCTCTATTTTTCTGTATAATTTTAATAGAGTCTTTTACTTTACTAAAGGTTATAGGTTTATAGATAATCTGTGAAAAAGAAGGAGCAATATCTTGAATTTTAAATCTATTTTCAAGTTTGGTTACCAATACAATAGGAAGCTCTGAACTATATTGTGCAACAATACGTTGAATCTCCTCTTTGTCTATTGTCTCATAATGAATATATAGTGTATCAAGAGAGTCTAGTTTTGCCTCTTTACAATCTACAAAACTCTCAAATGATTCTAAAGTAACTCCACGTACACAAGATAGGTAACTTGTTAAGTAGTGATGTGATTTTTCTGTTTGTAGAGATAGTGGAGCATAGAGTCCAGCTTTTACTCCTTTTACTATCTTATTTTGAATTTTATCTTTTTGTGCTAAATTTAAACTAAAAGAGAGAGTTGTCCCTCTTCCTTCAACACTCTGTAAATTTAACTCTCCACCTAAAAGATTTACCCATAAATTAGCAAGTGTAAGCCCTAAACCTGCACCAGAGAACTCCCTTGTACTAGAGTTATCAGCTTGAGTAAAAGAAGAGAAAATTCGTCTCTTCTCTTCATCACTAATTCCAACTCCTGTATCAATAACTTCAAATTTTACAACTACTATTCCCTCTTTAGATGTCTCTTTTTTTATAGATACAATAATTTGACCATCTGTTTTGGTAAACTTAAATGCATTAGATATAAGTTCCATGAGTATACGTTTAATCTTTTCAGGGTCACTCTCAACTAATATATAAGAGAGTGCTGGGTCAATCCAAAGAAGAAACTCTATATCTTTTTTAGAAGCCTCCATGGCATAGAGGTGAGCCAAAGGCTCAAAAACATCAAAAATATCAAAATATCTCTTCTCTAATTTAACTTGAGCACTTTGAGTTTGAGCAACATCTAAGATATTGTTAACCACACTCAATAGCTCTACTGAACTCTTAGATATCGTATCTATAAAATCTCTCTGCTCACTATCTAATTTTGTTGATGAGAGCATCTTTGTAAAACCTAAAATTCCATTAATTGGAGTACGAAGTTCATGTGAAATATTAGATAAAAACAAGCTCTTTGCCCTATTTGCTTCATCTGCTTGTTTTGTACGCTCTTGTAACTCATCTATCATCTTTAAAATTAGACTATAAACCTCCTTATGATTCTTCTTCTTTAATATCTTTTTAAACTGATTAATCTTTTGAGTATTAGAGGAGTTTACAATCTCCTCCAACAGATTATCTAACCCTTCACTATTTTTATCTACCTCTACAAAAAAATAGTCTCTTTTTAAGACTACTACTAAAAAAGAAAAAAAGAGTACAAAAAATGAAATAGACATTGTAATCTTGTGTAGAAGTGCCTTATTACTATCTATAGTTTCTAATGCACTATAATTCAAATAAGAGGTATAAAAAATATAAAGTGAAGAGACAACCAATAGTATAAAAACAGACAGTGTAATAATCTCTAAACGTCTTTTAGCCAATAGCTCTCCCATAATCTACCTTTTCAATAAAATATTATTTCTTAAGTTTATCTTAAAATTATAATAGTAATACTTAAAGTCTATCTTAAAATATTAATTATATTTTATAACTGTTATACCATTGCTAACCTATGTTTTTTAACATACTTTTTATGATTGAATTTGATATAATCTAACTTTAAATAATAGGAGAAATAATATTATGTACCAAAGAGAGTTTGAAAAAACATTACGTACTACTCTTCCTAGAGCCATACTATTTTTTGGGGAAAATGAGTACCAAATTGCTAACTACATTCAATACTATATCAATACTACGAACTCTGCTGAGTCTATGCTCTCTTTATACTATGATGAGTACTCTTTTGAGAGAGCAAAAGCCTACCTCTCCCAATCTTCACTCTTTGGTGGGACTAACCTGCTTATTGTAAAACATAACAAAAAGATTCCTAAAAAAGAGCTAGATATTTTAGTAGAGCTTGTAGGAAAAAATCCTAATAACTTCTTTCTCTTTCACTATCAAGGCTCTGCAACCAATGCAAAGAGTCTTCAAAGCTCCTTCTCACCTAAAAAAGGTGCTAATTGGGTACGACTTTTTGAGCCAAATAGTAAAGAGAGCATAGAGATTTTACAACGAAAAGCAAAAAATATTGGACTAGAGATTGAACCCTATGCTATACAACATCTCCTGCTAGTGCTTAATAACAATATTGCTCTTTGTGCTAATGAGTTAAATAAACTAGCTATTTTAGGTACAAAAGTAACCTCTAAAGATATTGACAGACTTGTCTACTCTACAGCTCCTTTGGCTACAGAGCAACTACTTATTGAACTCTTTGAAAAAAAACCTGTAGTCCAAACTATTACTAAGCTTTTGGAACTAGGAGAAGATGAGTTTTCTATCTTGCGTTCGACTCAATTTTTTCTCAATCAAATCTTTCTCTTTCATGCCTTTATGAAGCTTAATGGTTATGTTGACTCAAAAGCTATATTAGGCTACAAGTTACCAAAAGCTATAGAGGAGAAAAAAGCAAACCTCGCTTTACGAGTCAAAAGCCATACTCTTTTAAAGATGTTTGAGTACCTCTTAGAGATAGAGCTAGAGTTAAAAACAACCCCTGCTCAAAATAGAGAGTTGCTTTTGTATGGGGTGTTTATTCGGTTGCAATCCTATTTGTAACTCACCTCTTTAAGTACCAGACCATAATAAATGACATATTTTAAAACCTCTGTAATCTCTTCAATCCCTGCTTAACCAAAGAGGAAGTATCACCCGTTGCACCACTAAGTGCTTTTCTAATCTGCTCTTTTTTAAAGCCTAAACTCTCTAGTGCCAAAATAGCATCTGCCATGCTGTTATCAACAGCAATAGAATCTGAATCTCCATCTACAATAAAGTCTGCTAACTCTACTAAAATACGACTTGCTGCCTTTGGTCCAATACCTGGTACTCTCTTTAAGAGCCCAACATCTTTGTCTGCTACTACTCTAGCAAAGGTTTCAGGTACAAATGTAGAACAGGTAGCCATGGCAACTTTTGGACCTACACCATTGATTTTAATAAGGGTATCAAACATCTTTTTTTCATTGGCTTCTAAAAAGCCAAAAAGCAAATTTGCATCTTCACGAATAATCTGTGTTACTAAGAGTTTTACTCTTTTATCGTTTATACTATTTGAGGTATTTACTGAAATATTTACTTCATAGATGAGTCCGTTGACATTTAAGTGTATAAATGTGGGCTCTTTTTTTTCTACTATGCCTTCTAGTCCAACTATCATTAATCTATTTTCCTTTAATTTTTACTATTTTGCATATTTTAGCTAAACTTCTATTTATGAAACTAAAATCTATCTTTTCAAACAGCTTTGGCATTCTACTTTCTCGTATTACAGGTTTAGGCAGAAATACACTTCTAGCTATGGCACTTGGTGCTTCTGGCTACTCAGATATGTTCTTTGTTGCATTTAAACTTGCCAATATGTTTCGTCGTATCTTTGCAGAGGGGGCATTTACTCAAGCATTTATGCCATCATTTGTAGATGCAAAACAAAAAGGTGTCTTTGCTACGGCTATCTTTATACGTTTTATGCTATTTATAGTAGCTATGTCTATGGTTGTAACTATTTTTCCTGAAACTGTAACAAAACTCCTAGCATGGAAGTGGGATGCAGACAAAATTGCACAAACAGCTCCATTTACAGCCATTAACTTTTGGTATTTAGACCTTATCTTTATGGTTACATTTATGGGAACTCTTCTGCAATATAGAGAACATTTTATTACTACAGCTATGTCCACTGCCCTACTTAATCTCTCTATGATTTCAGCACTTTTGCTCTTTATGCACTCTGAGCCTAAAACCATTATTTATGCACTGAGTTTTTCAGTGCTTATAGGTGGACTTTTGCAGGTGGCTACACATATTTATGCCCTAAAACGGTTTAATATGTTACGTCTGCTTATTGGTGGGTGGAAATATAGAGATAAAAAAGATATAACAGAAGAGAAAACCAAATTTACCAAACTATTTCTCCCCTCAGTTTGGGGAAACTCTGCACCTCAATTTGCATCATATCTCGATACATTTTTAGCCTCATTTTTAATTACAGGCTCTATCTCCTATCTATTTTACGCTAACCTACTCTTTCAACTTCCTCTTGGACTTATTGCCATAGCTACAGCTTCTGCCCTATTCCCCTCTATCTCAAAAGCCCTAAGCCGTGGAGATGAAAAAGATGCCTACAGTAATTTGGCTAAGGCATTTTGGCTTTTAGCCTTTATGCTTGGTATCTCTGCTTTGGGTGGAGTCATATTTGCTGAACCAATTGTATGGCTACTCTTTGAGTATGGAAAATTTACTCCTGCTATGACACACGACACAGCCAATGTACTTACTATGTATATGGTTGGTCTACTCCCTTATGGTTTTGCTAAACTCTTTTCTATGTTTCTATATGCCTCACACAGACACACAAAAGCAGCTAAAATAGCCACCATAGCTTTAGTTGTAAATATGATATTCTCTTTAATTCTAATGCAATATATGGGTGCAATGGGTCTAGCATTAGCAGGAAGTATTGGTGGTTGGACACTATTTATCTTAACTATTAAAGAGGTAGGTTTTAGTAGATTAGTAGAGATTTTAAAATCTAAAAAACTTATTTATCTTATCTTCACTTTAATTGGTTGTGGTATTTTCTTTTGGTTTTTAAATGGGGTTTTAATGGGGTGGATTCGTTAATTTTACAAATCATAAAAGAGAAAGAATCTGTAGAGAAAAGGCTCTCTACAGATTTAATAAGACTACCCAGTAATATTAACTGAATACCCTTTTTTAGAGATTTTTGGACCAGTTCTTGGCATATGCATTGGTCTTCTAAGAGTATCACCTGCTTGAAGAGGTCGAGTTAATTTATCTCTCCATGCTTGATGAACTTTAAAGTTATTTTCATAATTTACGTAAATATCTCCAATAGTATCATCTGAACCAGCTTTTTCAATAATTGCTTTTTGGTGCCAAGCATGGTTTCCTGCAATTGGGTCAGAGTGTGTTGCCATAACAGCATTTTGCCAAGCACCACTTAGACCGTCCCACCAGATGTTGTCAAGGTCTCTGTTGTACTTTTTAAACTGCCAAGTATCACGACGAGCTAACATAGCTTTGTCAAGCCCCTCTTTTGGTTTAAGTGTACCAATCTTGCCATCCATTGTCATATCATAGAGTGGTGCACCTACTCCCATAACACCTAGCTTATGAGAGAATCCTGGAATCTCAACAGCATTTTTAAGTTTCCATCTACCTGCATGGTGAGAGTTTGCTAATACACCTGGCATGGTTGCCTCTGTTGGAACAGCCATTGCAATAAAGTAACCAGACTCAATGTTGGTTAATGTATCTACATAAGTAACTTTAATTGCATCACCTTGCTTAATATTAAGACGTTTTGCATCTTCTGTATTTATCCATACTGGGTTATGGTTTTGTGAAATCTCCATAAGGTGTTTAGAGTTTACTGAACGAGTATGAATATTGTATGGCAATCTAAAGATTGTATTTACAGCAAACTCATTCTCTTTTGTCATATAGTCATGGTGAACTTGCGTTACAAGATGAATCATCTTCTTACGCTCTTCTTTGTTTTTAGGGTAAATTGGTACAGCATACTCTGGCCACTTCCACTCTGCAAACCACTCTGAGAAGAACTCAAGTTTTTTACTTAATGTATGAAACCCTTGAACAATCTTACCATCAACCTCAATACCAATAGCGTGTTTTTCACCCTCATGCTCAACTAAGAGTGTTCCAAAGGCATCTTTTTCAACCTCTTCTACAGGGTACTCATGTCCATGAGCAATATATTTGTCACCCTCTTTTTTAAGTGGCTTCTCTTGAGGTCTATAGATGTTATCCTCTTCCATCCATGTTCCCATATCTCTCATAAGCTCATAGTTAGGGAACTCAGATTTAGGATACTTCTTCTTAGCTGTCTCTCTAAGATTTGGAAGGTTATCAAATGCAGCTTGATACCACTCTGCAATACTTACAGCTCTGCTTGGGTCTTTTTTAGATGCCCAATATTTTCTAACACCTAAGCTTCCATCAGGGTCAACATAGTCTGTCATAAGGTTCGCCCAGAACTCAACCTCTTCCCAAATCTCACCAAGACCTGAAGCCATGTGTGCCTCTAGTGTACCACGTGCAGGGTGTTTAGGTTTCCATCCAAGTTTTTCAAGTGCAACTCTAAGAGCTGGTTGTCTAAAGCTTAACCATCTTGTAGGTTGTGTCGCCTCTGAGTGTTGGTCATGACGCTCACCTGCAAGTCCTACAGGAAGTACATAGTCACAGTACCAGTTTGTCTCTGACCATGTAGGTGAAAGGTTAAATGACAACTCAACTTTATCTTCACGTTTCAGTGCCTCTATCCATCTAAATCCATCTGGGTTAATCCAAACAGGGTTATACATTCTTGGACAGTAAACAGCTAGTTTTTCAGGAACATTAAGCCCTTTTTTGTTCCACTTCTCTCTCCACTCATCATCAAGAAGCATGTGTGGCAAGATATGACTCATCTCATAGGTACTTAACGGATACTCAGGTGGCCAAGCTAACTCATTCCATGCATCAACTTTCTCTGGGTGTTCTCCAGATACAGTAGCAGCTTCACCTTTACCATTTACAGAGATAACATGCCAATGGTGTAGACCAACTCCACCAATATCTCCTGCCATTGCTCCACGAAGAACAAATGGTAAGAACCCTGCACGAGCAATCATCCAACCACCACGGTGACCAATAGGTCCTGCTCTCCAAATATATGTAGCAACTCTTGCACCTGCATCAATAAACATATCGTAAAGTTTCTCAACAGTTCTAGCCTCAACTTTACACTCTTTTACAACAAAGTCAAGTGTATATGGTTGGTACATCTCTGAAATCATTTTAATGAAATCTTCGTAGCTATCTCCCTCTGGTACAGACTTAATATAACCTTTCTCAACAAGAAGAGCTAAATACTCTTTATTTGCCATAAGTCTGTCCCAGTTTACCCAATTTTTTACAAAATTGTGATTTACAAGGTCATTACCATTAATATCTTTTTCATTTAAGATTCTGTTTGCAAGGTATAGATATAGTGCTGTCTCTGTCCCTGGATAACATGGAACCCACAAATCAGCAATACCAGCAGAGTTAGATAGACGTGGATCCATAACAACTAACTTAGCACCCTTTTTACGAGCCTCAGCAATACGACCTGCTGCTTGTTGGAAGTAGTGACCTGCATCTGCTGCGTGAGATGACTGTAAGAAAATCAATTTAGCATTTGTCCAATCTGGTGAGTTTCTATCATCATTTGTCCACTGAATTGTTCCCTCTCTAGCACCTGCTGAACAGATGTTTGTGTGAGAATCCCAACCATCAAGACCCATAGACATAGGAACTCTTGGTCCAAATCCATTCTCATTTGGTCGTCCAACTTGGTAGATAAACATATTTTTTGAACGCTCATCATCACTCTTAACAAGTTGGGCAAGTTTAGCACCAATCTCTTTCATTGCATCGTCCCAAGAAGAGCGAATCCACTTACCTTCACCTCTTTTTGAACCAGGAGCTCTTCTTAGAGGGAAAGGAATTCTATCTGGGTCGTACATTTGTGATTGAGTAGCATACCCTTTAGCACAGTTACGTCCACGAGAACCTGGGTGCATTGGGTTACCCATATATTTTCTAACATATAGGTCTTTTGGGTCATTTGTCTTTTTGAACTCACCAATCTCAACCCATGCTGTCAAACCACAAGAAGCTTCACAGTTTGAACATGCTGTTGGAACTAACATATATTCATTAAGCTTGATTCCATCTGGATTATCTTCTGACTCAATACCATTTCGACCAATACCACCACGTTTCCAGTCATTTCCATCTAACTCATGAAATGAGTTCCAAACATTTTCATTTGGTTTAAAATTATGACCATCAACAAAACTTGTCCAATTATATTTTTTTGGATTCCACTCTGGTGTTGGGTAAGGTTTTGGTGTACCATTAGTTATAGGTACACCTTTAAACTCTTCTGCCATTGCAGGTGTATCAACTACTGCTGTAAAGACACCTTTTGCAACAACAGCACCTGCTATGGCATAACTTGTCCCTTTTAGGAACGTACGTCTACTTTCAAAGAAAGAAGATTCGTTACTATTCATTTTCTTAACCATCTATATCCTCCTTAACTTAACGGTAACATTTGTGGAATCTCTAACCACGTACTTTTTGCAAGGTAAAGACCAATAAGTGTCGTTACTGCTGCAAACTTCATCATGGTTCTGTTTTCAACTTTCATTGAACCCTTTGCAATAAAGAATGGGATAATGTACCCAAGAACCATTGCTGCCCAGAATTGTGTATGGTAAGAGCCACCTGTATGAACATATTCTAGTGTTGCTTCAACCTCTGCTGCTTTAAATGAGAAGAAGTATTCTGCCATATACATAAGAAATGAGAGGAGTACTGATACAGCTAAGACAGTAGCTAAATCTTTTCTTGCACCCTCTGACCACTTATCTGCAATAAGAGTTAATGAAGCAGAACCAACCATAAGTGCAGCCAAAATCATCTGAATAGTCTCAGCAGGAGCAGCCCATAACTCTCTAGCACTCGCTTCTGCCATAATAATAGCTGTATACATTGTTACAGGGAATGCTAAAAATACTACAAATGGGAAAACTTTTTCATAAAATCCACTCATTCCACGTATTTTTTTAGCAAATGCACAATTTCTTCTTACATCTGAGAACTCATCAAAGAAACCAATAAGTGCCATAATAGTAATAAGAGCTGTAAAGAGTGTTGCCATCCATGCACCAACTGTAATTGCAGAAGTCCAGTGTGGATGGAAGAAGATATTTACCATTCTTAATGGTTGATGCAGGTCTAAAAGTGTAAAGAGAAGGAAAACATTTAATGCAACAAATGAGATAAGTGGCATTAACCATCTAAGGTTAGGCATATCCTCTTTTTTATGTCTGTAGAGCAAGTAAGCACCAACAATAATAACACCAGTACCAATACTTTTTGCCCACATGTTAAGGGTAATCATCCAACCCCAAATAATTCCTGGAAGTGCAACATCAAGAGTGACAACTGCTTTAGTTGCTTCTATAACTGTACCGTGATCCATTAGTGACCTCCTTCTTCATGTGATTCATGTTTATCACTATTTGGCATATCTATAAACCCTTCATTTTTATCATGGTCATGATGAGCACCGAAAATTGGTGTTAAAAATCTATCTAAAACTGAGTGATGAGGGTCACCAATCTCTTTAAGATGTGTAATATTATTAAAGAGTCCATACCCTTCAATTCTCTCATGAGCCAGTGGATTAAGTGAATCATTTCCACCACCTACATAGAAGTGTTTCGGGCTAGTGTGTTTTTCAGGCTTACGAACTTGAACACCACCACCAAAACTTTGATGCTCCATAATATATCGTGAAATATGAGATGTCTCATCTTCAATATCACCAAAAATATTTGCTTCAACAGGACAAGCAACTACACAAGCTGGCATTAATCCACCTTCAATTCTATGAGCACAGTAGGTACACTTATCGGCTGTATTTGTCTCTGGGTCCATATATATAGCACCATAAGGACATGCCATCATACAACCTGCACAACCAATACATCGTGAATTGTCAACATTCACAATACCATTCTCTAGGTAATGAAGTGCCGACACTGGACAGATTCTTTCACATGGTGCACTCTCACAGTGGTTACATCTTAACGGTGTAAACTCACGAGTTGTATTTGGGAATGAGCCTATATCTATATATTTTACACGCAAACGCCAAGAGCTTAATGGCACTTCATTTTCAACTTTACAGGCGACCTCACAGGCTTTACAACCCATGCAAAGGTTAAGGTCGACTAAAAAACCTAATTTCATGTTTCCTCCTCAATGTTATTATAATTATTATAAATTCAAATTATCACCACTGATAATCTGAACTATACGGTGAATATAATATAAAAAAAAAGGTTAAGTACTAATGATAATTATAATAAAAAGCTTATTATTGATATATAAAACTCATCATGTGTAAAATCAGTAAATTATCAGTAAAAAGATTAAATTTTGTTCATAAATTTTATTGATTAAAGAGCTTTTACTTATAATTACACTTCAAAAAAGGAGTTAAATGATAGAAGAGAATCATAATTTAAAATATGCACTATTATCTTATATAAAACTATTTGATAAGAAAGCCTATTTTGAAGCACATGAAATTCTTGAAGAGGCTTGGCATCCACTTCGTAAGTCAAATCATCCTCTTAAAAATCTAGTAAAAGGACTAATAAATGGAGCAATCTGTTTTGAGCATATAAAAAGAGATAGAGATGAGTCTATAAGAAAAGCTACACAAGTTTTAAAATCTTATGAACGACATAAATATCTGTGTAGAAATGATATAGAGTTTTTTAATGAATTTCAAGAGTGTTGCAAGAGAGTTGAGAAGTTAAAAGAGTTATATAATCTGTAGACTCTATTTCATTGAACATTTTCATGTTCAGATGAAACAGACTATTTTGATTCCCCAGCAAAAGGAAGCAGAGCAGAAGCCCAAGTCAACCCACCACCAAAAGTATCAAGTAACATCAACTCACCCTTTTTAAGGCGACCCGACTCCCAAATATCATTAATTGCCATTGGAATAGAAGCAGCTGATGTATTACCATACTTTCCAACAGTAACTACCACTTGCTCTTTTGTCATCTTAAGAGAATCACCTACAGCTTTTATGATTCTATAGTTTGCTTGATGAGGAACAAAATGAGGAATATCTTCTGCTAATATACCATTTTTAGCTAAAATATCTTTAACATCTTTAGTTAAAGTCTTAACAGCCAACTTAAAGGTCTCATTCCCTTTCATCTGCACAAAGTTTAACCCTTCATCAAGTACTTTTTGAGAAAGAGGATTAACACTCCCTGGAGCAGGAGTTACTAAAAAGTCAGCATAAGAGCCATCGGCTGAAGCATGAATATCAATAAATGCCTCTTCCTTATTATCTGTTGCAGAGATAACAGCTGCTCCAGCACCATCTCCAAATAGAATACATGTTGTTCTATCTGTATAATCAACAATAGAGGAGAACTTCTCTGCACCAATAATCAATACATGCTTTTTCATACCAGACTCAACAAAAGCTTTAGCTATAGAGAGAGCATAAACAAACCCTGAACAAGCAGATGCAATGTCAAAGGCTTGAACATTTTTAATACCTAATTTATCAGATACAATACAAGCTGTTGCAGGCATATTAAAGTAGTCTGGAGTTACTGTTGCACAAACCACTAAGTCAATGTCTGATGTCTCTAAACCAGCTCTCTTAATCGCTAGTTTAGAAGCTTTTGTTGCCATATCACTTGTATTCTCATCTTTAGAAGCAATTCGTCGTTCAGAGATACCTGTACGTTTTAAAATCCACTCATCACTGGTGTCGACCATTTTTTCGAGGTCTGCATTGCTTAATACTTTAGAGGGAACATAAGCCCCAATAGAATGAAATTTTGCGTACATTTTCTACCTTAAATATTTGTTCTAATAGTTATTTTTTGGTAAGTAGCTCTTCAATGGCATCATTAACACCAGAATCACTATATGCTATGGCTTGAAAAATTGCATTTTTAATTGCCTTAGCATTACTTTTACCGTGCGATATAATAGCACAACCTTTAACTCCAAGTAAAGGGGCACCACCATATTCTGCATAATCTACCTTCTCTTTGAGTTTTCTAAACACTTTTTTCTTCATAAGAAAAGCACCAATCTTTGCAGGAATTGACCTTTTAATATGTGTTTTCATAAGTGTAAAGACAGTAGAGACTACACCTTCACTTGCTTTAAGTACAATATTACCTGTATAGCCATCACATACTACTACATCTACTGAAGCATTAAAGATGTCCGAACCCTCAACATTCCCCTGAAAGCCAGGAACATCTTTCATAAGTTTAAATGCCTCTTTTGTTAGTGCATTTCCTTTAGAGTCCTCTTCTCCATTAGATAAAAGCCCAACTTTAGGATTTCTTAAACCAATTACCTTTTGAGCATAAACTTCACCCATAATAGCAAACTCATAAAGATTCTGAGCTGTACAGTCTGTTACTGCACCCACATCTAAAAGTAGTGTTTTAGAAGCAACAGTTGGCATAATGGTTGCCAATGCAGGTTTAGAGATACCAGGTAGGCGACCTATTCTAAGTGTTGCTAGAGTCATAGTTGCACCTGAATGTCCTGCTGAAACTACTGCATCTGCTTTTCCATCACGTACTAATTCTACTGCCTTGTAGATAGATGACTCTTTTCTCTTTAAAGCTTGTGTTGCTTGGTCTGACATAGAGATAACATCAGAAGAATCAACAATCTCTACTTTATCAAGATAAAATTCTGGTAAAAATGAGGTAATCTGTTCTCTATCTCCTACAAGTATAGGAAAGAATCTTTTTTGGTCAAGTGCTTCAACTACACCCTCTATGATAGGTTCGGGACCAAAGTCCCCACCCATTGCATCAATAGCAATTCTAATCATCAGAACTACTTACTTACGCTTTTGTTGTGTTGTATTCACCAGTTGTCATGTTCATATGGTGAGGCATTCTCCATGTACCATCTGCATCTTTTACAGGTCTTGGTAATGTCAATTTATAATGCGTTCTTCTTTTTGCTGATCTTGTTTTAGAAACACGTCTCTTAGGTACTGCCATAATTAATTCCTTTTATATTTTTAAATTAAAATTCTTGTTCAAATTCAGACTCATCATTACTACACTTTTTACAGTAGTGATATGAGTTTTCAACAGAAGCAATTTCACTTTGAACTATAAAGTCCAAATCAACTACCCCATCAATAAATTCGATTATATCTAAATCATCTTCAGTCTCAATAACCTCATCACTTAAAGTTAAGCAAAGTGGTGATTTCATATTATATTGATACTCCTCTCCACATCTATCACAAGAGAGTTCAATACTCCCTTCTAATTCAGCTTCAAGTTTTACTCGATGATAACCACTCTTAACCAATGTACCTTCTAAAGTAACATTTGAAACAGTTAACTTAAAAGGTTTTTTGGTTGAACCAATTTTATCAAAAACTATTTTCATAGTTTTCTACAGTTACAGAATCTCTCTTTTTGCAAAGAAGAAGTTAATCTCGTTAACTGCATTCTCAACAGAGTCAGAACCGTGAACAGCATTCGCATCAATACTATCTGCAAAATCAGCTCTAATAGTACCAGCCTCTGCCTCTTTTGGATTAGTAGCACCCATTAGGTCTCTGTTTTTTTGCATTGCATTTTCACCCTCTAACACAGTTACAACAACTGGACCAGAAATCATAAACTCAACTAAGTCTTTAAAGAAAGGTCGCTCAGCATGAATAGCATAAAACTCCTCTGCATCTGCCTTTGAAAGTTGAATTTTTTTAGTTGCTGCGATTCTTAAACCTGCCGCTTCAAATCTAGCAAGAATCTGCCCTACCACATTTTTAGCTACTGCATCTGGCTTGATGATTGATAATGTTTGTTCCACGTTTTTGCTCCATAAGCTTAGTGATTTTAGTTAAGATAACCACTACTAAAGTATTTTGAGATGGAATTATATCAGAATGTTATTAAAGAAAGATTTAGTTTAATGGAGTTTTATAAGAAGTTACAAAGTATGTATAGACACACTTTGTATTGGGTAAAAATTAGTCTTCAACTACGTCTGTACCTGGTTCACCTCTATCTTCACGAAGAGTTTGACCCTCTTTTGGTTCAGCCCATACAATACACTCTTCTGTTGGACAAGCTTCAGCACAAGCTGGAACATCAAAGTGACCTACACACTCAACACATTTGTCTTCGTATACATAGTAAATCTCTTCACCAGTTGGGTTATCATCCTCATCTACGATTGCTTCTGTTGGACATTCGTCAATACATGCTGCACAGCAGATACAAGTATCTAAAATTTTTACTGCCATTTTCATTCCTTTATTTTAAAGATACCAAACTATAGCAAAACTACTTTAAATAACCCTTTAATAAATTGGATTAATTTGGCTTTTTATAGAGATAAGTAGCTTTTTATCTCATCTACACGTTTCGTTTCTTCCCACTTAAAGCCCATATTTTCACGTCCAAAATGACCATATGTAGCTGTTTTTTTATATATAGGCTGAAGTAGGTCTAGCTCTTTAATAATCCCTACAACAGAGAGGTCAAAAAGTTCTTTAACACAAGCCTCTATCTTCTCCTCTTCTATAAAGCTTGTTCCATGAGTATCTACCATTATAGAGACTGGTTCTACAATACCAATAGCATAAGCAATCTGAATAGTTAATCGCTCTGCAGCACCTGCTGCTACTAAGTTTTTTGCTATATATCTTGCCATATAAGCTGCTGAACGGTCTACTTTAGTTGGGTCTTTACCTGAAAATGCTCCTCCACCATGAGGACAAGAGCCTCCATAGGTATCGACAATAATCTTTCGACCTGTTAGCCCTGCATCTCCTTGAGGTCCACCTATAACAAAACGACCTGTAGGATTAATATGATATATAGTTTCATCATTTAATAACTCTTGTGGAATAACCTCTTTTATAACCTCTGTTATAATAGCATCTCTTAAAATATCATTACTAACCTCTTCACTATGTTGAGTAGAGACTACAACTGTATCGACAGACATAGGTTTATCTCCTACATACTTTACACTAACCTGTGCCTTTCCATCTGGTCTTAAGAAAGGAAGTGTACCATTTTTCCTTACCTCTGCTAGTTTTGCAGTCAATTTGTGTGCTAATGAAATAGGTAGAGGCATCAACTCGGGAGTCTCACTACAAGCATAACCAAACATTAAACCTTGGTCACCTGCTCCAATCTCTCCTGAATTTTGGTCTACTCCTTGATTAATGTCAGGGCTTTGCTCTCCTATACCATTTAGAATTCCTGCTGAACGGTAGTCAAAACCAAAAGAGGCATCGGTATAGCCTATTTGTCGTATTACATCTCGTGCAATCTCTTGCATAGGTGCATAGGTTACAGTCTTTAACTCACCTGTAATAATACAAAAACCATTTGAAAGAAGTGTCTCACAAGCTACCCTTGCATTTGGGTCATGCTCTAAAATATAGTCTAAAATTGCATCTGAAATTTGGTCAGCCATCTTATCTGGGTGACCCTCTGTTACAGATTCTGAAGTAAAAATGTACTCTTTTGACATTACTTGTTTTCCTTAATTAATATTTATACAGAAAAATCAAAATAATAGATACCTTCATCTTGTAATGAAACATCTATTGTTGTTCTTCCATAGTTTTCTAAATCTTTTTTTGTAATTTTTGTACCCAATGGTAAATTCAATCTATATCGAATATACTCTCCCATTAAGCTTTTTTTAGGAGCAGAACTTATCTGTTTAGGATATATTATTCCATTTTCTTTTTGACTACCTTCTAACAATCCATCCATTGTTGTACCATCATCCCAAATAATTTCAATAATGTCATTATGTCTATGAGGACGACCACCTTTTACAACCATTGTTGAAAAGTCTTGTTTTGGAGGAAATAGCGTTGGATAAGAACGAATATACTCCTTTTTGATAGCGATATAGGCATCATTTTTAGCTACATGTCCTCGACTAAACATCCAGTTTAATCCACTTTTTTCTGCAACATTATTATTTCTATCTAAAAGTGACATTCTACAAAATTGTGTCGAAATTTGAATAGTAGGAGTAATAAGAGTATTACCATTATTTTGTACATTTTCAATCTCTGTACATAAAATAGAGTTATTCATAACTCTATCAATATACTCTTGTAGTGGTTGAAAAGTATCATGCGTAGTCTCTGCTAATATCTCTCTATATGGTGTAGTTAATCCATTCGTTGAAAAATTTGCAGAACCAATTAGGGCATGTTGAATTTGATTTTGATTTTTCCAAATATAACATTTTGAATGAATAGGAACAGTTGAATAGTAGATATTTACATTTGGAATATTTATTTGATGATAAATAAGAGCTTGATGTAAGCGTTCTTGAATACCTCTATCTCCATACATTCCATAAATAACTGTTGAATTAAGAGGTAAATTTTCCAATCTAGCTATAGGGTTTGGTCCTAAATAACCTGATAAAACAATTAACTCATTTGAAAGTACTGTTTCATGTCTATGAAAGATAATCTCTTCTAAATTTGTATTGAACAACATTAAAAATACCTCTTTAATAAAAGTTCAACAGCTTGGGCAATAACCTTAGCTAGTTTAGGAGGAACTGCATTTCCAATCATTTTATAACAAGCTCCTTGACTTCCAATAAATTCAAAGTCATCATCAAAAGTTTGTAACCTAGCAGCCTCTCTTGGAGTAATGCTTCGTGCCTGTTTATAGTCAGGATGAATATGCCGTAAACCATCTTTATATAGATGTGCAGGTATTGTATTGCTCTGTTTTTTATAGTCTAAAACATTATATTTATGAAAAGATGAACTCTTTCCTGTTTTTTCAAAATATAATCTCTTAAGTGACTCTGTATCAGGATATTTTACTGAACCATTTTGAACATCTAAAGCAAGTTCAAAAAAAATCTCTTGGTCTCTTTTGCTATGAAAACGAGGAGTATGATTTTTAATTTTTGATTTATTGTAGTGAGATACACGTAACTCTTGATTTTCAAAAGGATAAAGTGGCTCTAAATCACCTATTGCTTCTTGAACATCTATTTTTTTAGAGACTTTAAAAGTTGGTAAAATATGCTTATAAAAATCTTCTAAAATATCATTTGGATTTTCATTTGTTAATTTTTTATTGATACCTATAATAATAACTCTTTTTCTAATTTGAGGTACACCATAATCTGACGAGTCCAACAGTGCCATCCCTTTTAAATCTCTAGCAATAACATAACCCTCTTTCTCAAAATCACTTCGTATTCTATCTATAATACTAATACCATTTGGTTTAGCACTAAGTATCCCTTGAACATTTTCAAAAACAAATAGTTTTGGTTGAAACTCTTTAACTACCTTCAAATAGTTTTCAAATAGATAATTTCTATAATCACAAGACATACCATTTTTATCTTGAACTCGTCCAGCAATTGAATAGGCTTGGCAAGGTGGACCACCTATAATCAAATCTATAGTTGTATCTTTAATTAATTTTTTAAGTCCGATATGCTCTCCATATTCAACATCATGAAATCCATTAAGCAACTCATCCATTCTTTGAATATCAAAATAGATAACTTTTTTATCAACATCTTTTATCTTCCATTTTGTTTTTAAGCGATATTTTAAAGTATTTAATGCACTCTTATCCCACTCAACAAAAGCGTAAGGTTCAAACCTATTAGTCTGCTCAAAACCATCAGTAAGTCCACCACATCCAGCAAATAGGTCTATATAGCTATATTTTTTCATTATTTAATACCTCTTTTAGCTTCATAGCAATATGATACCCAAGTAGAGGAGGCACAGCATTGCCAACTTGTCTATATTGTGCTGTTTTACTACCTAAGAAAATAAAATCATCAGGAAAAGACTGTAACCGTGCATTCTCTCTTACTGTTGGAACACGATTATATTTATAATGAAAATGATTTCTGTGTCCTGTATCTATCGTTTTAGAAGGTTTTTTACTATGATACCTTGTCCAAGCTTCATTAAACTTTCTACTCTCTCCAACCCCTTTAGGTAAATCTTTATGATTCCCACCCTCTGGAACTTGCGAAATAACATCTACCACCAAATCTGTATGTTTTGTTCCTATATGATTATGTAGACGACTAGCATTTTTTCTCATTAGTTTTTGATAACTAGAAGTAGGCTCTTTTGGGTACTCTATATTATCTTTACCTAAATTATCTTCTAATGAAGGTAAATCAGATATTGCCTCTTCACATGTTACATAGTCTTTCTCATCTCTAATAGCATTTGGAAATATAAATTTACCATAAGGTTTATCTAGTCCAACAAAAAAAAGTCTTTTTCTAATTTGAGGAACTCCATAATCGGGTGCATATAGAATTTTAGAACTATGAGTATATCCATTCTCTTCAAAATTTCTCTCTATCTCTAATTTAGCTTTTCCTTTGTATAGTGTTGCTAACCCTGGTACATTCTCTATAATAATCGCTTTTGGCTTCTCTTTTAGTGCTTTTGAGATTTCAAATACAGAATAAAAAAGTTTATTTCGTTCATCATCTTCTTTTCTTGAACCAGTTAAAGAGAAACCTTGACAAGGAGGTCCAGCAATAATAACATCAACTCCACCTACATCATCAAGAAATTTTACAATCTTATCTATACTTTTATTATCTGATAAATCTAAATTAAAAGTTTGTGAATTTTTATGATTATACTTAAATGTTTCAAGAGCCAAATCAGCATTATCAACTCCTAATAATACTTCATATCCTGCTTCTTGAAAACCATATGAAAAACCACCACATCCTGAAAAAAGGTCTAATACTTTCAATGATTTATCCTTATACTATTTATTTTATTAAAAGTATATATTTTTTTCCTGAAAAAGAGAAAAAATATTTCATATTGTTATATTTTTATCTTCTTAGCCAACTGCTCAGGCAAAATACCCAAAGACTCTTCAACCAATTTAGTATTGCCATGGGTAATAAAGTCATCCTCATACTCAAAACTCTCTAAAATAACATCTGAAATCTTCTCTTCATTTAAAAACTCTAAAATAGCAGAACCAACTCCACCCATTTTAGCAGAGTCTGAAAAAATATACCATCTCTTATGAGTTTGTGCTAGTTGAGTTAATGCTTCTCTATCTAAAGGTTTAACAAAACGTAAATCTAAAATAGTAGGATTAGCCTCAATTAGTTTAGCTGTCTGCTCTGCTCTACCAACACCATTACCATAACCAATAAACAAAACATCTTTACCCTCTTTTACTACACGCGACTCTCCGAGTTTAAAAGGAGTAGCATCTTCATCTTGTGAACTAAATGCCCCTCTTGGGTATCTAAAGGCACAAGGTGTAGGAAAATCTTTTGCAAACTCCATAGCTAACTTCATAGTTGTATTACTAGATGGGGCAAAAATAGTCATATTTGGAATAGCCCTTAAAAATGAAATATCAAAAGCACCTTGATGTGTCTCTCCATCTTCTCCTACTATTCCTGCTCTATCAATGGCAAAAACAACACCTAAATTCATAAGACAGATGTCATGTACCACTTGGTCATACCCTCGTTGTAAAAATGTTGAGTAGATGGCACAAAATGGTTTAAATCCCTCTTTAGCTAAAGGTCCCATAGATGTTACAGCATGTTGCTCTGCAATGGCAACGTCCCAAAAACGCTTAGGATATTTTGCCATGGCAGCTGAGAGTCCTGTACCACTTGGCATAGCTGCTGTTACACCAACTACCTTTTCATCTCTATCTGCTAACTCAACTAAGGTCTCAGAGAAGATAGCTGTAGCTGCTTTTAGAGCAGATTTTTTAAGAGAATCCCCTGTAACTATATCAAAAGCACCAACACCATGCCAATGCTCTTTATCGCTTCCACTTCCCTCTGCAACTTCATATCCTTTTCCTTTGGTTGTCTGAACATGAATAAGAACAGGACGTTTTAAATCTTTTGCTAACTTAAGTGTCTCTACCAAAGATTCAATATTGTGTCCATCAATAGGACCAATATACTCTAATCCAAGCTCTTCAAAAAGAATTCCTGGGGTAATAAGATGAAAAGACTCCTCAAAACGTTTAGCAAGATAGGTTGCACCCTCTGGAAGAGCATCTAACATCTCTTTTGTTTTAGCTTTAAATTTTTGGTAAAAAGGAGAAGCCATCTTTTGAGACAATATTCGACTCAATGCTCCAATAGGAGAGGCGATGCTCATCTCATTATCATTTAAAATAATAATAGCAGGGTATTTTCTATCTCCCAACTCATTCATAGCCTCATATGCCATTCCAGCAGACATCGAACCATCACCAATAAGTGCTAAAGGTAGACGTTCACTCTCTTCACCTCTTAAAGCAATAGCTTTAGCTACCCCTGTTGCAATAGAGATTGAGGTAGAGGAGTGACCTGCCATATAGTAGTCAGATTCAGACTCTTTTGGTTTTGTATAGCCACTCAACCCTCCAAACTGTCTCAATGTATCAAAACTATCCCATCTATTGGTAACCAACTTATGAGCATAGGCTTGATGAGAGACATCAAAAATAAATGGATTTTTAGTTGCATCAAAAACAGCATGCATAGCAACAATAATATCAGTAGCTCCCAATGTAGAGCTTAGATGTCCTCCGTTTTTACTAACTGTTTCAAGAATTCTCTGACGTACCTGTTGGGCAATATCCTCTAACTCTTTTATACTCTTTGTCTTTAAATCACCAAATTTATTCATACAAGAGTCCTCTCTAAGACTCCAAAGAGTCTATCATTTTGTTTTTCAGTTCCAATAGTAATTCGTACTGCATTCATTTTATAAGATGCTAAATTACGAATAATTACACCCTCTCTTAGTAATTTATCTGAAATCTCTGTTGAATCAATAGAGTCATCAAATATATAAGTGATAAAATTGGTATAGCTATCTATATAGTCAAACCCATGCTTTTTGGCAAACTCCTCATAACGTTTTATCTCTTGAGTATGTAGTGCTATTGACTCTTTTACAAAATCTTTATCTTTTGTTGCCTCAATTGCTGCAGCCAAAGAGAGAGTTGTAATGTTAAATGGAGGACGCATTTTATAAAGTTCATGAATAAGCTCTGCATTGGCAATACCATACCCTACTCTCATACCACCTAATCCATAAGCTTTTGAGAATGTTCCAAGATAGATAACATTAGAAAACTCCATAATATCTTTTGGCTCAATCCTATACTTCTCATCTTTTGCAGCTGCATACTCCATATATGCCCCATCAACTACAACTAAACTCTCTTTTGAGACAGCATTAATAATAGCCAATACATCCTCTTTACTTGTAGCATCTCCTGTTGGATTGTTAGGAGTACAGATATAGACAATTTTAGGTTTATGCTCATTATAAGCCTCTATAAACTCAGAGACAATATGTCTATATGATGGTGTTCTAACTATCTTAGCTCCCATCTGCTTAGCATAAATCTCATACATTGCAAAGGTCACTTGAGACATAAGCACCGAGTCATCTGAAGTTAACAAGGCACGAGAAACAAACTCCAACACTTGGTCAGAACCAGCACCTATAATAATATTGTCATCTTGCACATCAAATTTTTTGGACAGTGCCTCTTTTAACTCAAACATTGAATCATCAGGATAGAGATACGCTTTAGATGCATTATCTGCAATTACTTTTGCTACTCTTGGACTACACCCTTTTGGATTCTCATTCGATGCTAGTTTTACTACATCTTTAGGCTCAATCCCAAATTCACGAACAACTAGTTCTATAGGTTTTCCTGCTTCATAAGTTTTTATCTCTTTTAGAGCTTCATTAAACTTCATTATCTCTCCTTACTAAATATCTTCATTCTCTTTAACATAAGAGCCTAAAATTTTAATCTCATCTTCATGTCTTTTTATAATATCTTCAATATGTAAATCATCTTTATGTCCATTAAACTCTATAAAAAAGAGGGACTCCCCCTCAACAATATGTGACTTAATTTTAGTCAAGTTTACCTCACAACGCTCAAAATCATTTAAAAAATCAACTAAAGAACCTGGTCTATTTGGAAGTCTCACTAAAATAGAGGTTTTATCATTTCCCGATGGAAGATTTTCAAAATCACTAATAATAAAAAAACGTGTCTTATTGTTGTCTCTATCTTCTATATTTTGAAATAAAATAGGTAGATTATACATCTTTGCTGCTATATCAGCACAAATAGATGCACTTCCTTCCTCTTCTGTTGCTAACTTAGCAGCCTTTGCTGTAGAGTCTACAGGAATTAGTTCAACCTCATCAAGTCCACAATCATCTAAAAAATTATGACACTGTTGAAAAGCAATATCACGTGAGTAGATTTTTTTTATCTCGTTAATGGAGTTACATCTAGTTGCTAAAGTAAGATGAACATCTACAAAAACCTCTGCAATAATCTTTAAATCATAATCTTTTAGACAATTAATAGTCTCACTTACAATTCCGTTAGAAGAGTTTTCAATAGGAATCACACCAAACTTTGCAGTTCCTCGGCTCACTTCACGA
This sequence comes from Campylobacteraceae bacterium, assembly GCA_027038275.1. GTDB lineage: Bacteria > Campylobacterota > Campylobacteria > Campylobacterales > Sulfurovaceae > UBA1140. The sequence goes on from JALVXC010000015.1 coordinate 25,128, forward strand.
AAGACACCCGTTATAGACTTTATTGGTATATAAGAACTCATAGCACCAAACTTCATCTCTGCTGCTTGATGAGTAAATGAGGCTTCAGGACCTAAAAAAGCAATAGCCTCAGGACGTTCTAAATTTCTTGCCACTGCAAACATCTCTAAAAAGAGAGCATCTATGGCTTCATTGGTTAACTTTCCTCTGTTCTGTGCTTTAAGTCTATTTAAAATAGACTGTTCACGCTCAGGACGATAAATTGGTGCACCTACTGTATTTTTTAGCTCACCCACTTGATGAACATACTCCATTCGTTTGTTATAAAGCTCTAAGAGGGTGTTGTCTATTTTATCTATCTCTATACGAAGTTCATCAAGTGTCATAATATTTCCCTTATTTATACTGTTTTTTATCATGTAGGTTCGATTTTATCGAACATACTCGTTCCCACTGTCTCGGTGGGAATGCATAGGAGAGTTATTTTATTAAACAAAGTTTTTTGTAAATCAAATTCCAATATGCATTCCCAACGAGGACGTTGGGAACGAGAAAAAATATCCCTATTTTTGCCAACTTGTATCACAAGCCTCTTCTAACCTAATCTGGTCATCAAAACTCTCACGCTCTCTAATAAGATAATCTTTTCCATCTAAAATAGCAACTTCAGCAGCACGTGAACGAGTATTGTAGTTACTTGACATTGTAAAACCATAAGCTCCTGCTGAGTGGACTACTAAAATATCATTATGCTCTAGTGGAGGTAGAGGAATATCTTTTCCTAAAAAATCTCCACTCTCACACACAGGACCTACCACATCAGCAGGAGTCTTTTCACCATCTTTTTGAACAGCCTCTATCTTATGGTAAGCATTGTAGAGACTTGGACGAAGCAGGTCATTCATAGCTCCATCAACAATCACAAAACGTTTGTCACCATTAAGCTTCTCATAGAGTACTCTAGTTAGGAAGATGCCTGAGTTTGCCATCATATAACGCCCTGGTTCAGAGACAATAGTTAAGTCCAACCCCTTCAACTGACTTAAAATCGCCCTAGCATAGTCAGCAGGTCTAATGGTTACCTCATCATCATAGATAACACCAAGCCCTCCACCTACATCAAAAAACTTAATATCTATATCAATTGCATGAAGTGAACGTACTAAGTCTGCTACAATAGCACACGCCTCTTCAATGGGAGCAAGTTCAGTAAGCTGTGAGCCAATATGAAAGTGAATCCCAACAGGATTTAAGTGTTCAGACTTTTTAGCCAAAATATACATACGTTTAGCACTATCTAAACTAACCCCAAACTTATTTTCATGTAGACCTGTTGAGATGTATGGGTGTGTCTTTGGATCAACATTTGGATTTACACGAATAGAGATTCTAGCCTCTACCCCTAACTCTTTTGCTATCATCTCTACACGCTTCATCTCTGCTTCACTCTCTAGGTTAATAAGCAAAATATCCTCTTGCAGAGCCTCTCTTATCTCCACATCTCTTTTACCAACACCTGAAAAGATAATTTTATACTTTTTTACACCTGCTCTTAAAGCACGTCGCACCTCTCCAATACTTACACAGTCAGCACCAGCACCTAAATTAGCCAAATGACGAATAACAGCCAAGTTTGAATTGGACTTAACAGCATAGGCAACTAATGACTTTTTCCCAGTAAAAGCATCTTTAAGCTCTTCATATCGGTTTGTAATATTATTAAAATCGTACACATATAGTGGTGTTTGATACTTCTCTACTAATTGTTTAATCTCTAAACTCATAAAACTATTCCTATGTTATGTAAGCTAAGACTTACTTAAATTATCGCGATTTTATCTAAATATTGGTTATATTTAGATTCTATTGTCTGATTTACGTAATGTAATAAGAGCATAGCCCCACAAGAGTACTATTGGCAAAATAAGAACAAGCTCTGGCATAACTGTACCATTTTTTGCAATACTCCCAAGAGCAAAAAGAACACCCCAAATAAAAAGTGTTCCTCCTATCGCCTTTGCAGAGGTAATAGAGACATTCATATAACGAGCATGAAAAGGGAGTTGAAAAATTAATATCATTAAGAGAGCTATAGAGAAGAGAGGTACTACAATTTTACTATAGATTTCTGTTCGTATCTCATAAGTATTTAAACCTTGATTTTCAAGTAGCCTCTTAGCTGAAATAGTTTCTGCAAGATTTAATGTTTTTCCATCATAGATTGATTCTAAAATTTTTGGTTGATAGTCTCTTAAAATATGTAAAGTAGGTATTGTTTCAACCTTAAGTCTTTCTTTCCCATCTTTATTAATAAATTTCGACTTTTTAATAGCATTACTTGCTACCCACTCATAGATATTATACCAAGCCTCCTTAGCTGTTATAATGGCAACTACTTTATCTTTTTTCAGACGAAAAACTGTTAAATCTTCAAGCTTATACTTTTGGGGTATCAATGCTCCAATATAGATAAAACTGGTATGATATTTTGTTTTATATTTAAAAAAGAGGTCTTTAGTTTTACTTGCCCTATAGTGATTTTGAAAGAGCGATTTTGAGGTCTCTTGAACTGTTGCAAAAGAGGTAAAGTTAAGCCCTACAAAAATTAAATAGGTAAAGAGTCCCACTACGAAAAATGGCTTAAAGAACTCCTTTCTTGTTACTCCTAAAGCGTATAATGCTCCTACCTTATTCTGTTTTATAAAGGCTATTTTAGTCCAAATACCACCAAAAACTATCGCTAAAGGATAGAGAAGATTGAGTGCCTCTTGAATTTTAAGATAGAAGTATAGAACTTTAACATTAAAAGAAGGCAAAGATGAGCCATTCATTAAAAAATCTAACCCTGCAAAAAGAGCAGAGAGACCAAAAAGAATAGTTAACATATTTTTTAAATAGTGAAAGGCTACATATTTAAAAATCATCTTAACTACTCTTGATATGATTTAAGTGAGTACCTTGATTTTACCTCATCAAGTCCTTTAGTTCTAAACTCTTTAACAGCTTGGGTTGTATGGTTAATCCACCCTTTTAAAACTTTTTGCTCCTCATCTGAGAAATTACCCAAAACATAATCTACTACTTGAGATTTATACTCTGGTTTTCCTACTCCCATTCGTACACGACTGTACTCTTTTCCAACCATTGCATCTATTGAGCGTAAACCATTGTGTCCACCATGTCCACCACCCTTTTTAAAACGTAATGCAGAAAAAGGTAAATCTATATCATCATGAATAACAATAATATCGTCAATATCTATTTTATAGAAGTTCTTAACAGCTTGGACAGAGTTACCAGATAGATTCATATAGGTTGTAGGTTTTAAAAGTAAAAGATTAGGAGCTTTAAAGAGTTCGCCCTGAAAAGAGCTTTTAGAGATACTATTTGCTCCAAAGTCTAAGACCAATTGGTCAATAACTTTGAAGCCAATATTATGTCGTGTATTTTCGTATTGTGTTCCTGGGTTTCCAAGTCCTACGATAAGTAACATAAAATTATTTAGCTTTAATTACACCAACAACAGCAACATCAGCTCTGTCCATTAGTCTACACTCAGCAGGAGCTTCCATATCTCTAATAAGAATAGCATCATCTCTGTCAAGGTCAGTTACATCAAGAACAAACTTACTTGGTACATTCTCAATAGCACCTCTAACTTTCAATCTCTTCTTTTGAAGCATTAAAACACCTTTATTTTTAAGACCTTTTGGTGTTCCTGTTGTCTCTACTGGTACAAGGTAGTTTGTTACTTGACCTGGGAGTGCTACTCTTAAGTCTACATGAAGTACATCGCCATTTACAGGGTGTAGCTGATACTCTTGAATCACTACGTTAAACTCTTTATCTGCAACTTTTACTGGAAAAGTTAAGCCCTCTTTTCTTCTTACAGCTTTAATAAAATCACCTCGTTTAAACGCAGCTTGTACATTCTCTACACCATTTGCATAGATGTTAGCTGTTAGATAACCATCTCTTCTTAGTCTCTTTGCAGAGCCTGAGCCGATACTCTCTCTAATCATACCTTCTAACATTTGTGTCCTTTAATTTTTAAAATTAGAAGCGAATTATACCTGTTTTTTATTAATTTTTAGTGATTTTGTTATAAGTGTCTTTAAAAATCTTTACTACTGAACCATCTTCTACTTCACTATCTTTACTTTTTGAAAGCTGTTTTGCCTCTATGGTATTATTGGCAATAAGTTCGCTATTCATCTTTTTTAGACTCTCTATCTCTTTTTGATACTCTACTAACTGCTCTTCAATATGAGTAAATTGGTCTTTAGAGATAATAAATTCACCATCTTCTCTATTGGATGTATAGAGCTTTAACTCCTTCTCAAAATCTGCAATTGTTTCTCTATATAGTTCTGTAATCTTCTGTTGCTCCTCATTTTCAAGCATCAATTCATCTATTTTATCTTTTAAATTTTCTATTTGAGCCCTCTTCTCTTCAATTGTCTCTTCAGCTTTTATTAATACTTTTTCAAACTCGGACAACTCTTTAATTCTCTTCTGCTCTTGTTGCTTAAGTAATCCAATATCATTTAATAGTTTAAGATTCTCCTCTTTTAACTCTTTACTATTACCTAGACTACTATTTACTTTGTCAAGCCTTAGTTTCATCTGTGTCAACTCGGCTGTCTTTTGAGCCACAACCTCTTCAGATTTTTCATAGTTTAGAGTAAGTTTATCTATCATTTTTTTCTGATTACGAAACTTTTTTTCTAACTTTTCAAGCATCTCATTTCGCTCTTTGATAATTGAATTTAAACTATCAATCTCAATAATATATCTTTCTCTATGTTTTGCTTTTGAGTAGAGCCAACCTATTAAAAAACCTAATATATTTGCAACAAGTAGCCAAAAAACCATTTTCATTATTAATTCACTCATGATTGTTCACCTTATCTAATCTATGAGTTTGGTGGTCTCTCCAAATAAGCTTAGAGGAGATTTTTAAAGGGGTGTTATTATATATAATGTATTTATTCTCTAACTCTTGATAATAGGCTTGTGCATTTAGAACAAGACACGAACCAATCAATAAAATTATAGATGCAACACCCCACATCAATACAGTACCACTACTCATTTTTTACCTTTCTATAATAGTTAATGTTCTATTATATTACAAAAAGTTAAAAAAGTAAATAGTATCTAATCTGTTGCACTCTCTTTTAAGTCAAAAAAATCCATCTCTTCATCTTTTTTCTCTAAAGCTCTCTGCTCTAATCCTAAGTTTTCAAGTTTTAACTTCATATCTGCTGGATTAGATGCATGTTCCATTACAACATCTATATCAATCCTTTTTGCTTTATATAGGTCAATAAGTGCTTGGTCAAATGACTGAGAACCATATATCTCTTTTCCCTCTTCAATAGTATCTAAGAGTTCATAATCTCGATTCTGAATAATCAAATCTACAATTCTTGGTGTCTGTAACATAATCTCAATTGCAGCTGCTCTCTTACCATCAACTGTCTTAACTAAACGCTGACAAATAACTCCAGAGAGTACAGATGCTAATGTCATACGAATACGATTCTGCTCCTCTTTTGGAAACATACCAATTACACGGTTAACAGTCTCTTTAGCATCTAGTGTATGGAGTGTAGAGAAGACTAAGTGACCAGTATTTGCAGCATGAAGAGCAATCTCTATAGTCTCTAAATCTCTCATCTCTCCAACCAATATAATATCTGGGTCTTCACGCAAAGCACCCTTTAAAGCATTGGAGAAAGAGTATGTATCTTGTCCTACCCCACGTTGAGAGATTAAACACTCTAAATCTTTATGGACAAACTCTATTGGGTCTTCCACGGTAATAATATGTTTCTTTTTAGTACTATTAATATGATTAAGCATAGCAGCTAATGTTGTAGATTTTCCAGAACCTGTAACACCTGTAACTAAAACAAGTCCACGATGTACCTCAGAGAGTTCTCTAATAACTTCTGGCAAGTTCAACTCCTCTAAAGTTAAGATTTTAACAGGAATAACCCTAAAAACGGCAGACAATCCATCCATCTGATAGAAGAAGTTTACCCTAAAGCGATTATCTTCATCTAATACATAAGTTGCATCTAACTCTTTTGTTGTGGTTAGCTCTTCATACTGCTCTTTTGTTAAAATAGCCTGTGCAATACCATCTAACTCATCATTTGTTATCCTCCTATCTCCCAATTTAAGCAAGTCTCCATATACACGAATACGTATAATTGCTCCAGCTTTTAGGTGTAGGTCACTTCCATTATTGTGCAGTAGATTTTTAAGATAAAATTGTAATCTCTTTTCCATATTATAAAATATCCATTTCTTTATTTTTTATTAAATTATATTATAATATTCTTAATTAATTTTTTTAAAAGAACTTTTATTCTAATTCTGCGATATAATAACCCTCAAAAAACACAAGGAATAACAAAATGGCAATGATTCTATTACCAATAGCACAAGGTTTTGAAGAGGTAGAAGCAGTTTCTCTAATAGATGTACTTAGAAGAGGTGGTTTAGGTGTTAGAGTAGCCTCTGTTGACCCTCACAAAGATGACAATTTAGTCTTGGGAGCAAATGGCATTACTATACAAGCTGATACCGATATTAAAAATGTTATAGCTGATGATTTTGATATGATTTTACTCCCTGGAGGTTGGGAAAATACCTATACTTTGGCAGAGAATGAGACAGTACAGAGTCTACTAAAAGAGTTTAAAGAGAAAGAGAAAATAGTTGGTGCTATCTGTGCTGCACCTTATGCTCTTAATAAAGCTGGTGTTTTAGGAGATGACTACACCTGCTACCCTAGTGTAGAAGATGAGATAAATAAAGAGGGTTATCGCGATGACCAAGCAGTTGTTGTTGACGGAAACATAATGACCTCAAGAGGACCTGGAACTGCTCTATGTTTTGGACTTGAAATTGTTAAAAAGTTTTCAGGAGAGGAGAGCTATAAGGCTGTCAAAGAGGGAATGTTACTAGATTTTTGTAGCTAGTCTCTTCCCACATTTAATGTGGGAAGAGAGAGAAATATTAATTTCTATTTAAACAATTTAAATCAGAAAAGGCTTGTTCAAGTCGTTTAACCATAGATAGTTCGCCCTCTCTTAGCCATTTTCTAGGGTCATAGAACTTCTTATTTGGTCTGTCCTCACCCTCTGGATTTCCAATTTGCCCTTGTAGATAAGCGTGGTATTGGTTAACATAGTTTCGTACTCCGTCCCAAAAAGCCCACTGAGTATCTGTATCAATATTCATCTTAACTACACCATAACTAATTGCCTCTCTAATCTCTGAAAGTGCAGAGCCTGAACCACCATGAAATACAAAGTTTACAGGTTTTTCAACTGTATTAAACTTCTCTTCAATATACTTTTGAGAGTTATCTAAAATGCTTGGAGTAAGTACCACATTTCCTGGTTTATAGACCCCATGAACATTTCCAAATGAAGCAGCTATAGTAAACATTGGAGATACTTTTAAAAGCTCTTCATAAGCATAAGCTACCTCTTCTGGCTGTGTATAAAGGAGTGAATTGTCTACATCTGTATTGTCTACTCCATCTTCCTCTCCACCTGTTACACCTAATTCTATCTCTAAAGTAATACCAATCTTACTCATACGCTCTAAATAGCTTTTACAAGTAGCTATATTCTCTTCAATAGGCTCTTCTGAAAGGTCAATCATATGTGAGGAGAAAAGAGGTTTACCAAAAGCTTCAAAGTGCTTTTCACTCGCCTCAAGCAGTCCATCTATCCAAGGGAGTAGCTTTCGTGCTGCATGGTCTGTATGTAAAACAACAGGAACACCATAAGCCTCTGCAACAGTATGTACATGATTAGCCCCTGCAATAGTTCCAATAATAGCTCTTTTGTCACTTGGCATACCCTTACCTGCATAGAACTCTGCTCCACCATTTGAAAACTGAATAATAACAGGAGAGTTTACTTTAGATGCAGCCTCTAAAACAGCATTTATAGATGATGTACCTACAACATTTACAGCAGGAATGGCAAACCCCTCCTCTTTTGCAATTGTAAAAAGCTCCAAGACCTGATTTCCACTCAAGACACCACAAGGTAAGCTATCTAATACTTTTTTACTCATTTCAATTTAACCTTCAATATTTTTTTATTATTTTACACTAATATGTGCTGTTTTTTTCAATTTTTTACTTAAACTTTCCAATTTTATCTTAAACCTCTCCATACGAAGTTTTTTTATAATTTGAGGTTTTACCTTTTCATAAGGAATCACACTCTTCTCTTTTTTATCTTCTAAGTAAATCACATGATAACCAAACTGTGTTTTAACTGGTTGAGTAGTAAACTCACCTTTTTTTAAACTAAAAGCAGCTTCTGAAAACTCTGGAACCATCTGTTCATAGACAAACCAATCCAACTCACCACCATTTTTAGAACTAGGTCCTGTAGATTCACTCTTTGCAAGTTCTATAAATTTTTTACGAATATTCTTACTTTGCTGTAATTTAGTAATAATTGAAATAGCATCCTCTTCTCTTGTTACTAAAATATGTCGTACCTTAACAGACGCAGGTTTAGTAAACTTTTCCATACTTGCTCGATAATATCGCCTAGCAGATGCTTCATTTATCTCAATCTCTTCTACTTTCTCTTTCATCCAAAAATCAAGCAAGAGATTCTCTTTTAATTTTGTAAGTGCCTCTTTATAGAGTGGACTCTTTTCAATATTCATTTTTTTAGCATCTTCTATGTAGAGTCTTCGCTCAATCATCTGATTAACCACTGCTTTTTTTTGAAACTCGGTTAAAGTATCATAAGTCATTCCAGGTATACTTTTTATAACAAATTCATTGACCTCTTCTTTAGTAATATTATAATCATTAACTGTAGCAAGAACCTCTGAAGCAGAGAGAGTAAGTAGTCCAAACGAAGAGATAAATAAAAAAAGTTTAAAAATTATTCTCATTTTGTACCTTATAAAAATATTAATAAAAGACTATAACATATAATAGTAAATGATTTGTAAATCAACCAAATTTAAGTCCAAAAATATACTATTAGAGTACCAAAATAAAATTTAAAGAGAACTATAATATGGCAACCAAAAAGATTAAACTTGCAACAAAAAAGGAGATTGAGGAGATAAAAGCTCTTTTTTTAGAACACTACCCTGACTCTTTAACAGAATTAAACTATAACAATATCTATGAACTCTTAGTTGCTGTTATGCTTTCAGCACAGTGTACAGACAAAAGAGTCAACATAATTACTCCTTCACTCTTTGAAGCATACCCAACTCCAATAGAACTTGCAAATGCTAATTTAGATGATGTAAAATTATACATTAAGAGTTGCTCTTTTTTTAATAATAAAGCTAAAAATCTTATAAAGATGGCTCAGTCGGTTATAGAAAACTATAATGGAGAGATTCCACAAGATACCAAAGAGTTAGTAAAACTAGCAGGAGTAGGACAGAAGACAGCAAATGTTGTGATGATAGAGTATAGAGGAGCTAACTTAATGGCTGTTGATACCCATGTATTTAGGGTTGCACACCGTTTAGGACTTAGCGATGATAAAACTGCTATAAAGACAGAAGAGACTCTAACCAAAAAGTTCAAAACAGACCTACACCGACTTCATCAAGCTATGGTACTATTTGGAAGATACAAATGTAAAGCTGTTAAACCTGAATGTGATGGGTGTTTTATGGAGAAGTATTGCCGTACATCTGAGACTTTCAAAGTTTAAAATTTTATGACTAAAATGGTCTATTTTAGTTAAACTTATAAAGTTATTAATAATATTCACTTGTATTTCTCTTCTTTTTTAAGATATTATAAGAGTAACTTTAGAATTTTTTAAGTTAAAAGGATTTTTTTATGATACAAAGGAAACATTTAATCTCTACTATTATATTTTGCTCAACGCTAAGTCTATATGCAATAGATATAAATAATACAACAGAGATTATAGAAGAGGCTACAAAAGCAACAGAGTCTTTACAAGAAGATTTTTCTAAAATAGTAGAGAAAGAAGAGCATACTCAACAAAAAATCATCTCTATTGCAAAAGACAATAATATAACTATTCAGGAGGTAACTATTATTGAAAATAGTGATGAAAATATATCTATAAAAGAGGACAACCAGACGATACAAGAACCAATCGTTGTTGAAAATAGTGATGAGAACATAACTATAAAAAAAGAGAATAATGAAACTATACAAGAGTCGAATATTACTAAAAATAAGATTGTAGAAGCTACAAAGATTATAGTAGATACAAATAAGACTTCTATACCAGAGGCTAATTTAACAGAGGAAGAGAATCAAACAGTGGAACAAGAGAGTGCCATAGAAGATGAAGAGGGCTCTTACAAAGAGGGTATGATTATCTTTAAAACTAAACTTAAAAAAGTTTGTAAAATGACAGGTGATGATTTTGCTAAAAACTACACTCAAGAGGATTGGGACGATATCTATGATAATAATGAGTTTGAAAAGGTAGTATATGAGTTATGTCCTGCAATAAAAGGGAAATATGATAAAAAATGGACTAAAGACCTCTACCAATTTTCACTCAAATATGCCAGTGATAGTGATGAGATTCCTGAATGTTAAAAAATAATATTACAATTTGACATTTTTTTACTCTTTTTAACTTTTTTATTCTAAAATTACTCCAATAGATAATTGGAGAAGATATAATGGCAAAGAAAAAAATACTCTTTGAGTGTCAAGCATGTGGAATGCAGAGTCCAAGATGGCTAGGTAAATGTACAGGGTGTAACCAGTGGGATACCATGGTTGAACTTACAGCAGAACAGATAAAGTTTGTAGAAGAGACAAAAAAAAGTAGCTCTCGCTCTAGCTTAACTAAAGCTACCTCTATAACCAAAGTAAAACAGGAGAATATTACTCGATTTAATTCAGGTAGTAAAGAGCTAGATTTAGTATTGGGTGGAGGAGTTGTTCCAGGCTCTCTTACCCTTATTGGTGGTAGTCCAGGTATTGGTAAATCTACCCTCCTCTTAAAAATTGCAGGAAATCTTGCTAAAGTAAAGACCAAAGTTCTATATGTTTCAGGGGAAGAGTCAGCAGGACAGATTAAACTTAGAGCTGACCGATTACAAGCCAATGAAGAGGAGCTATTTCTACTACCAGAGATTAATCTACAGACTATTTTAGAAGAGATTAACTCTAAAGATTATGGGTTCATTATCATCGACTCTATTCAGACCCTCTACTCCGATGAAACTCCATCAGCACCAGGTTCTGTAACCCAAGTACGTACCATAACCTTTGAGCTTATGCGTATTGCTAAAAGTTTAGAGATTCCTATTTTTATTATTGGCCATATTACTAAAGATGGCTCTATTGCAGGGCCTAGAGTCTTAGAACATATGGTAGACACTGTGCTCTACTTTGAGGGTGACCCAAACTCTGAACTACGACTCCTTAGAGGATTTAAAAACCGTTTTGGTTCTACTAATGAGGTAGGAATCTTTGAAATGACAAAAAATGGGCTACTAGATGCTCAGAGTATGGCAGGAAAATTCTTTAACAAAGAGAGACTCTCTTCAGGTTCAGCACTTACAGTCATGATGGAGGGGAGTCGCCCTATTATCATTGAGATTCAAGCTCTAGTAGCAGAGGCTTATGGTCACCCCAAACGAAGCTCTACAGGTTTTGATAACAACAGATTAAATATGCTTTTAGCCCTTTTAGAGAAGAAGCTTGATTTACCTTTAGGAACTTACGATGTCTTTGTTAATGTCTCAGGAGGTATTAAGATAAATGAACCAGCTACGGATTTAGCCGTTATTGCTGCTATATTGAGCTCATATAGAGACCGTGAACTAAGTTCAGAGACTATATTTTTAGGAGAGGTAAGCCTAACAGGAGAAATCCGTGAAATTCCAGCTCTAGGACAACGTCTTAAAGAGCTAGAGACACAAGGATTTAAAAAAGCAATTATTCCAATTAAACCCTTAGAGGAGACAAAAATTAAATGTTTTATTGCCAATGAGGTCTCTAAGGTAGTTGAGTGGATGTAACTCTTACAATAATCTACGTTTTAAGAAGAAAACAAATTTAATTAGTTTAATCTGTCTACTAATTCGAGTTGGCTCTTTTAATAGTCTATATAACCACTCCAAATTTAGATTTAAAAATATCTTTGGAGCTCTCTTTTTATACCCTGCATATATATCAAAACTTCCACCCAACCCCATATAGAGTGCTGGGTGTACTTTAATTAACTCATCCATTAAAAACTCCTGCATTGGGCTTCCTTGTGCTACATAGACAATATCTGGTTTTAAACGCTTTAAAGATGCTTTTAAAACCTCTTTTTCATCTCTGTTCATAAATCCATCTCTATAGCCTAATATCTTTATATTAGGATACTCTTGTTTTAATTTTTTTACTGTATTTTCAATCACTAAACTACTTGAACCTATAAGATAAAAAGTTTTTGTATTGTGATATTTTTTAATAATATCTAGCCAAAATTCGCTACCTGGAATCTTAATAGATTCAACTCCTCTCTCTTTTAATGCAATCACAGCACCTATTCCATCAGGATAACCTATATTATTGTTAATTATATCTCTTAATTTTTTATCCTCTTTAATAATTTTTTCAGCATTAATAGCAATTAAAATCTTTTTTATATCGACTATCTCATCTAAAAAGTGTGATTTACTCTTAAATGAGTGAATCTTTACCTTATTAATAAAATCAGTAATGACATCACTATCTTTAATATTAAAATAGAAAGTAAAAGCATAAAATACCCAAGCTTCAGCCCACCTCATATAGGGAATCTTAGAGGAGATTGATTTTTTAAGCTGATAGTAAAAATAACCTCTTTTATCTTGCATATTTACAATTGTCCACTTTATTACTCTATCAACCAACTCTCTATACTCCTCTAGTCTATCTAGCCGAGAGAGAGTAACAATAAGCTGTGTAGTAGAGCGTATATCGATAGGATAGGTTTGAGTATCATAATATTTTGGTGTTCCATCTTCTAAAAAAAAAGTTTCTATATAGTACTTTAACCCTTTATTAATAACAGAATCAAAACGGTTGTCTCCAGAGTACCTTTGATACTCATAGATTGACTCTAAATTATAACCCATATGAACACTGTCTATCCAAGATTGAATCTTTAAATCACCATAAATCCATGCACCATCTTCTCTTTGCTCCTCCACACAAGCCTCAATAGATGCTCTAGCTACTGCTAAAAGTATCTCATTTTTAGTATAACTATAGACTCGTGCTAAAAGTTTACTTCCCATTAAAGAGGCATGATAGATGCAACTCTTATCATAAGGAGAGCAAGAGAAGATAAAACCCTTCCCTTTTTGAGTATGGTTTAAATCATTTAAGATAAACTCTGTACTACTAATAGCCGTATCTAAATATTTTTGATTACCTGTTATATCATAAGCATCTAAAAGAGCATAAGAGACAAATGCTGTAACTACTATATTAGGTGTGTTTTTAGGAAGGAAAAAAGCTCTTGATTGCCAATCAAAATTATATCCCCAACAACTACCAGAGTACTCTGTTGATTGTAACTCTATTAATTTATCTGCTAAAAAAGTTATCTTCTCTAAATACTCTTCATCTTTTTCTAGTTTATATAGATTACAATATCCTGTTAAAAATAAACCTAATCCTTTAGGATTGTACTCTTTTTTAATAAGAGAAATAGTTCTTAGATTTATTGGATTTCGTTTAAATAGCTGTATCCACAGAAGTCTAAAAAACATTATACTGTCTAGTCGCATAGTCTGAAATAGTTTACTATTTAACCCATCATAAGGATCCCAACCTTTAAACCCTTCATTTTCACAATAATTTTTTAATTGAGCAAAGCTCTCTTGCATTAAAACTCTATTTGCTAAATTCATAATTTTCTCACTTTTTATATAGTTAATTTATCTTTTCTATTATTTTTATAGGTTATGACATAATAGATTAAAAAATAGTAGGTAATTGTAATTCCAGAGCTATATATTAACTCTGATGAGTAGCTAAAAAAATCAATAAAAAATATAATTACAATTCCCAACACAGACAATATCTTAACAACATCCTCTTCTCTAGTTACCTCTGAATACTTTTTGTAAACCTGAGTAAAGAGGTAGATTTGAAAAATAACAAAGATTATTACTCCTACCAAACCCAACTGCATCATCATCCAAACAACTCCTAATCTTCCACCATATCCTATATTGTACTTTTCCAACAGAGGGTTCTCATATGGTAAAAAAGCAGAGGTTACAATATCTCCAGGTCCATAACCAACTAAAATATTCATTAATCCTCCATCTTCCAATCTCTTAAATGCCAAAAAGGGTGCATCTCCTCGCCCATCACCTTGAACTTTAGAACCTTTAAGTTTTAAAGTATTGTAATCTTTTGTAAACTTTATTAAATAGTCAATATCAATAGAACCTCCAACTTTATGTTCTGGATTCGCTCTAGGATTAAGAGAGACAAAAAGTGCAAAAATAATAAGTAGATAGATAACAACCTTAGATATATTTTTAAAAAAATCTATATTAAAAATAAAGGAGTCGGTCTTTTTTTTTGCATACAAAATAGTTAAAGAGATAAATAGTATAAATATATAGAAAAGTATTCCTAATTTATTACTTATTAATCCTATAGACATAAAGAGTAAAAGAAGAATAATATACTTAATCTTATTTTGATTAAGATAAAGGCTAATCATATAAGAGATAGCAAAAAGGGGCATAACAGTTGCTAAACTTCCTTCTGAAACACTAATTGTTCCTACAATCTTTTCAAGTGTTCCACCCAAAACAATAAGTTTTATAAATGCAGCTGGTATTTGTATTAGAAATAGTATTTGTAACAATTTAAATAAACTCTCTCTCTCCTCCTCTTTAAACTCTATATTCAACAGTGCATATAAGAGAAGAATATAGATATAGAATTTTCTTAAAAAAAGTACTAGATGTAAAGAGGTTACATCTGTTAATAGAAAAGAGATAATAATAAACATAAAAAATATTATGTTTATTTTTGAACCCAATACAATAATATCTCTTCTCTCTACCATAAAAATCAAAGAGATTAAAAATATGCTAATAATTAATAAATCTATCAAAAGCTGTATGTATGTTTCTGCTATCCCTATAAGTTCAAATACTCCCTTAAAAAATGAGAGAATAAATAATAGGTATGTAATATTGTATGCTATTTTTCTCATCTTAATTTTTTCTTGGATTCTTTAATATTCACTCTACAAGAGAAATGAATAGTCAAATAATAGCAAGTTTTCAATCCAAATACAACATTTTTTATTGTTTTATGTTAATAAGAGTGGTATACTGTTAAAATATATTTAATTTAGATTACTTTGTATAATTAAGGAGTTATAGTAGATGAACAAAATAGAAACTCTACCAAGAAGAGAAGATAAGGATATATACTTATCAGATTTCATAAAAACAATTTCACCCTACAAATGGTCAATTTTATTTGTCACTTTAATAGTTTTATTACTAACTAGCATCTACCTCTATTTTACCGTTCCAACCTATGAATCCTCAGCTACAATAAAAATAAAAACTGACAAAGGTTTAAATAAAACAACCTCTAAAGATTTAATACATGATGCATTATCTGAATCAGATACTAGTAGTATAGAGCAAGAGATAGCTATTTTAAAGAGCTTTTATATCAATAAAAAAGTAATTGAAAAACTAAATATGCAAATATTATACTTTAAAAAAGATGGTTATAAAAAAAATGATTTATTTAATTCACCTATTGAGATTCAAAATATTACTATTGAAGATAGCAATATAAATAAAAAAGAGTTTATTTTACATCCAGAGAAAAATGGATTTAAAATTGAACAGAATAATAAAGTAAGTCAACTTTTTCAATATAATCAAGAGATTAATCTTAAAGATTTTAAATGTACAATCAAAAAAAAATCAGATTTCTTTTTTCCTATATACTTTAAGTTAAATGGTAGTAGTAGAGATATTTATGAGAATATAGTAAAACAGAGACTTAAAGTGTCTCAACTAAACATAGATGTATCTATTATAAAGATATCATATCAGGACACTTCAATTAAAAGAGCTAATACATATATTAATGAGTTGATTAATACCTATTTAGAACAGAGAGTTAAAAGTAAAAATAGAAAAAACAAAAAGGTTTTAAACTTTATAAATCAACAACTTGAAACTACAGGAGAGAGATTACACAAGTCAGAAATGGCACTTCAGGAATATAAAGTAAAAAATAAAGTAATCGAACCTACAAAACAATCAAAACTATTACTTGAGAGATTAAATAACATAGAGATAGAGATAGAAGAGAATAGACTAAAAGAGAGTTTAATCAAAAAACTACTAAGACTTTTAAAAAGTAATCAAAATTTAGGAAATATGATACCAATTTTAAAAGATTTAAATGAGCAACCAACTATTGAACTGATTCAAAAAATAGAGAATATGAAACAGAATATAGATAAATTAAGAATAGATTTTACAGACAGGTATCCTGAAATAGTACTACTCCGAAATCAAATAAAAAAGAGTCAAAATAAAGTTTATGGTAATATAAAAAATATACGCCTAAATATTGAACAACGTATTAAAAATCTCAACCAACAAAAAATGGAAAATGAGATAAAATTAAAAAAATTACCTAAAGAAGAGAAAAATCTTATTCAACTACAGAGAAATTATGATGTAAATGCAAAGATATACTCCTATCTTTTAGAAAAAAAATCTGAAAACGATTTGAAGAGGGTTGCAACCCTCTCTGATTATGAGGTTATCGACTCAGCCTATTCAAGCAATAAACCTATTAAACCTAAAAAAGCTATGCTTCTTATTGCCTCTGGAATAATTGGTTTAATGCTAGGTGTTTTTATAGCCTATATTAGAAATAGATTAAGTAAAAAAGTACAAACTATAAGAGATATACAAAAGTTAACAACTCTACCTCTATATGGAGAGATACCTATAGATTCAAAAAAAGATACAGTTTGGGAGGTACTTGAACATCCTAACTCTATATTAACTGCCTATTTTCGTAAACTTAGAACAACACTTCAACTCCTTACAAACAAAACAAAAGGAAATAGTATACTTATAACTTCGAGTATGCCAAAGGAAGGGAAAATAGAGATTATACTCAACTTAACATATCTTTTTCAATTAGCAGGATATAAATCAATAGTTATAGACCTAGACCTATATCAACCTACCCTACATAACTATTTTAATATAAAATCAAATAAAGGAGTAAGTACCTATCTAAATGGAAAAGACAATATTGAAGATATAACTTTTAAAACGAAACATCCACACCCAGATATTATCTTAGCAGGAGAAGATATATTAAATCCATCAGAGCTTCTCTTATCTCAAAAGTTAAGAGTATTCTTCTCAACATTAGAGAAAAACTATGATTATATCTTTATTAATGCTTCACCACTAATGGTATCGGAAGAGACACTATATCTTATGCAATTTACAGATATAAATCTAATTGTTATAAAAGAGAACTTTACTAAAAAATCGTTTGTAACAAACTTGAATAAAATACTTAAAGAGTATAGATTTAAAAATATTCGCTTACTCTTTAATACTAAAAATAGAGGAAAAGATAGTGATTTACTATATTGATATAAATGGAAGCAACACGGCAGATTGTAAATCTATAGAACACCCATGTAGAGTTAAAGAGTTTAACTATTTAAAATCAAAATTAGTTGCAGGAGACAGTGTAGCATTTAAAAGGGGGCAAAAGTTCTATATATCTCTTAATTTTAACAACTTAAATGGAACAGAAAAAGAGCCTATCTCTTTTTTAGCTTATGGAGAAGGTGAAAGACCTATATTAACAGGAATCAAAGAGATATACCCAAACTGGAAAAATGAGGGCAATAGCTGCTGGAGTACACCACTGAAAGTAAATACTTCAAGAGTTTGGCTCAATGGCAAAGAGCAAAAATATGCAAATTTAGATAAATTAAGTCCAAATGCTATTTGGCGATGGAGAGATGGAAAGCTATATATATATTCCAAGTTAAAACCTAAAGAGAGACTACAAGTCAACTCAAAATATTATATTATGAACTTTGAAAACTCCTCCTATATTAATATTGAAAATTTAGATATAAGAGGAGGAACAAATGCTTCAATTAAAATAGATAACAGTAGATACTTCAACGTAAAAAACTCCACTATTGGTAAAAATTCTGGATATGGAATTGTTATTAAAAATTCAGACCATATTACGATTGAAAGAGATATTATTGATGCTAATTTTACTCTTAAATATGAAGCTCCTATAGCTACAAAAACAGAGAATCAAGGTGTTCATGATGGTATATATATGAGTGGTAGTGTTAAATACTCTAAAATAAGATACAATGACTTTATAAACTGGGGTCATGCAGGTCTTATGGCAACAACAACAGATATTGATGGTATAGCATATAATAAAATAGACCACAACTATTTTACTGCTAAAGATTTAGCATACGGAAGAGCCATAGCTTACAGTGGAAATACTCATCACAATGAGATAGCCTATAACTACATTGAAAAACTCCATACGCAAAATCAACTAAATGGTCACGATAACTATTTTCATCATAATATTATTGATGATGTCAAAGATACCCTTTTAAAAGATGGGCAACAAGGCAATGGTATATCAATTGAAGATTATGCACTAAGCACATATAACAATAAGATTACATACAACACTATCTCAAATACACAAGGTGCAGGTATTGCGTTCATTGCATTAGGAGAACATACTAAAGAGCATATCTCCTCAAATACTATTGCCCATAACTATTTTTTAAATTGTGGTTCTCAATATCTTATGAGAGATGGAAAGATGCATAAAAATAGATTTAGGGCTATCTATATTCCTCACTATAGTGATGTAAAAGCACAATATTTTTATGACAATGCCATTGTATCTGATTTTAATCAAACGATATATTACAGAAAAGAGTACTTGACAGTCAAAGAGTTTAATAAGAAGAATCAGACAAATAAATATGGAGATAAGATAAAAGCAAATAGCTCCATATTTAATCCTAATACTCATGGAGCTGGAGATAAAACCAAAATAAGAAGCTATTCAGGAAGTAATTCTATGTAGAAAAATAGTTAATATATGTTAAAAAATATTTTTTTCAGTTTTTTGTATTTATTTTAGTGATACAATTCACAAAAAAAGGAAAATCATGAAAAAACAGATTATACAAATTTTGCTACTTGTTCTCTTTTCATCACTACTTTTTAGTACTACATATGAAGATGGAACAAACAATACAGGTTGGCATTTAGAGTCAACTACCCAAGATGGTAATTTAGTGACAACTACTATAGATAATGAAGAAGGGAATATTGTAAGTTTAGAAGTAAACTCTACAGAGCTCTTTTTGGGTGGATATAGTTGGGATGGAAATTTACGTTGGAATAATACCCAAGAGAAAATCTTCAACATACGATTCAAAACTACTGATAGGTTCGATATTGTACTACTTGTAGTTAATGGTAATGGAGAGAACAAATACATTCACTACTATGAGAGTATTGATCTTGATAATACAGAAGATAAGAGATATATATCTCTAAACCAAAATACAAGAGATGGAAACTGGCACACTATTGAGAGAGATTTAGAAGCTGATTTAGGTGAGTCTATATCTAAAGTAAATGGTGTTTTAATTAGACGTGCCAATATAGATGTTGCATTTATAAAACTTACAAACAATGCAACAACTTATGAAGATGGAACAAACAATACAGGATGGCATTTAGAGTCAACTACCCAAGATGGTAATTTAGTAACACCTACTACGGATAACCCAGAGGGAAATATTGTAAATTTAAAGACAAACTCTACAGAGCTCTTTTTAGGTGGATATAGTTGGGATGGAAATTTACGTTGGAATAATACCCAAGAGAAAACCTTTAACATACGATTCAAAACTACTGATGACTTTGATATTGTACTACTTGTAGCTAATAGTAATGGAGAGAACAGATACATTCACTACTATGAGAGTAGTGATGAAGATGATACACAAACCCATAAATATATATCTCTAAACCAAAACACAAGAGATGGGAACTGGCATACCATTAAGAGAGACTTAGAAGCCGATTTAGGAGAATCTATATCTAAAGTAAATGGTGTTTTAATCAGACGTTCAAATATAGATGTATCATTTGTAAAACTAACTTCTCAATTAGAAGATTTTGGTACACTATATGAAGATGCCCAAGATGGAACTACAGATGGGTGGAGTGTTTTTGACAATACACCTCAAGACGCAACTATTACCAATATATATGATGAAGAGAAGAGAAGTAAAGTCATACAACTAAATGGTGATGGGACTAATAACGGATATCAATTTGGAGGAGCATGGAATAACTACAATGATAAAATAGTCAAATGGAGCATGAAGTGTGATAAAGATTTTATTATCTATGTACAGGTTAAGACACAAAAAGGTAATAGAACACTAGTCTATACCCCTCATGATTCAGGTAGTGGAAAAGATGCACAAAGTAGTGAGATATTTCATGGATTGGGTGCATTATCAAACGATGGAGAGTGGCATACCTTTGCTAGAAATTTAGAAGCTGACTTAAAAAGATATGAGAGTGACAATGAGCTACTATATACTAAAGGAATTCTTGTTAGAGGAGATATGAGAATAGATGATATTGGACTCTATACTTCTGTTAACTCTGTCAAGGTTAAGAGTGCAAATCATGGAGTTACTCCTGGAGTAGCCTTTACATTTGACGATTTAGCTAGTGTAAGTAGTTGGAACTTGGCTAGAAATATTTTTCAAGAAAATGGAATAGATGCCACCTTCTTTGTAGACCATTGGCATCAAGCATCTCCTGAACAACTAAATATATTACAAACACTACGTGCAGATGGTCACCAGATTGCTTGTCATACCTATTCTCACTTAAGTATATATGACCCAAAATATGACAATGAAGAGGATAAAGCAGAAGCCTATCTACAAGACCAAGTTTTACCAGCCATAGAGAATATGCAACAAGATGGATTTAACCCTGTTAGTTTTGCATACCCATATACTAGATACACAGGAAGACATCATGCTAAAATAAAAAGATATCTTCCATCTATACGTGCTTTCCTATCTAATACAATGAGTATTGATAAAATTAGTGGAAATACACTAGATGATATTAAAGCAGAAATGGAAAAAGTTAAAACTAATAAAGAGATTGTTACTTTTATTGCACATGTTATAGTACCAGAAGGAGAAGAACAGACCTCTGACTATAGTATTAAAGAACAGAAGTTAAAAGATATTATAGATGAAGCAAAAAGATTAGGTTTAAAGTTCTATCGTTTTGATGAGGCTTATAATCTATCAAAAATAAGATAAGATTAGCACAACAATATTTAATATTAATTAACATTTAACTATTTTTATGATATAATATTCTTTTTTGTTAAAACAACTAAGAGCTATAATATCTAATAAAAGAGTTAATATGTCTATAAAAAAAAGTAACATACTCCTAATTGTTGGAAACTTATCTGCACCTGGAGGAGTAAGTGTATTTTGGAACTCACTATTGAGTTCCTATAGTAAAACCGACTATTTCAATTTTAATATTCTTCAAATTGGTGGACATGGAAAGAATATCTTTGGACCAATAATTGACCAGTGGAAATTAAATCATAGAGTTAAATCAAATCAAAATCTCCAACTTGGTATTGTTAACCCATCTCTATTAAATAGAAGTTTTTTTAGAGATGCCCTCTTTTCCAAACAGATGGCAAGACATAATCTACCTTTTGTAGTCTTCTTTCATGGTTGGGACTTAGAGTTTGAAAAGATAGTTACTAAAAAATATATAAATTTCTTCTTAAATAGTTTTGGAAAAGCTAAAAAGATTTTTGTTCTCTCCCAAGAGTTTAAAGATAAGATTATTGAGTGGGGCTACAAAGGTGAAGTAGTTGTCCAAACAACTACTGTAGATGCCTCACTAACAAATAACTTCTCACTAGAAGAAAAAAATAGAACCTCAACAAATACCACCACTATAAAAATCCTTTTTCTTTCAAGAGTCATAGTAGAAAAAGGTATTTTTGAGTTGCTAGAAGCATTTGAAAATCTAAATAAACGAGTAGATAATATTGAACTAATTATTGCTGG
The DNA here is from genome assembly GCA_027038275.1 of Campylobacteraceae bacterium. Lineage (GTDB taxonomy): Bacteria > Campylobacterota > Campylobacteria > Campylobacterales > Sulfurovaceae > UBA1140. The sequence continues at coordinate 47,345 of JALVXC010000015.1, forward strand.
TGATGGTGAAGCTTTCAATCAATTAAAAAAAATAGTAAAAGGTAAAAAAAACATTAGATTAACAGGCTTTGTAGAAGGTGAAAAGAAAATAGCTCTTTTAAAAGAGAGTGACCTATATATACTTCCTAGCTATACAGAGGGGTTACCTATATCTGTACTAGAGGCTATGTTGTTTGGATTACCAGTTATAACTACCAAAGTTGGTGGTCTAAAGAGTTTTTTTAAAGATAAAAAGATGGGATATTTTATTGAACCTAAAAGCATAATTGAGATAGAAGAGAAGATTGAACTCATACTTTCAGATAAACAAAGACTAAAAGAGATGGGTGAGTTTAACTACCACTATGCACAAGAGGAGTTAACCAATAATATAGTTGCAAAAAGACTATATGCTCAATTAAAGGAATTAATATAATGATAAAAAAAGAACTAATAGAGAAGTATCTATTAAAGAGTGACCTATCTACTTATGACCCATATGATGTATGGAAGACCAACATAGGTGATAAAATAAAAAAACTCTACTATAAAAATAAATATTTGGGTCTTATACCTGCTGGTGCTGTAACTATTTACGACCTCTATATAAATAACAGTAAACGAAATGGCTACTACAAACAAGAGTACCCTATAGCTAGAGCACAAGCATCTATTGCACTTTTAAACCTATATAAACAAGAAAAAAATCTTAAATATATTGAATATGCAAAAAAGCATATTGATTGGTTATTGCAAAATAACTCTATAGGATATAGTGGCTACTGTTGGGGAATGAACTATGACTGGGTATACACAGCAACTGAAACTTACGATAAAAATACACCCTTTATCACACACACACCCTACCCTTTAGAGGCATTGGTTCTATACTACAATATTACTAAAGATAAAACTGTTTTAGATGCTATTAAATCTATTTTCCTCTTTTTAGAAAAAGATATTAAAGTAATGAGAGAGACCGAAGATATGCTTATTTTATCTTATGGAGCTCAAAAAGATAGAATAGTAACAAATGCAAATAGCTATGGTATCTATATGTATGCTCTACTTATTGACTTTTTTCCAGAGAAAGAGGAGTATATTAAAAGCAAGATAAAAAAACTTTACAACTTCATAAAATCTGCACAACAAGATGATGGCTCATGGCTATATGCCCCTTATGATAAAGATACATTTATAGACTGTTTTCATAGTGCTATTGTAGTAAAAAATCTTATTAAAACTAGTAAATTAACCTATTTAGAAGATGTTGAAACTATCATAACTAAAGGATATGACTATATTATAGAGAATTTTATGAATAAAAAGTATAACTTGTGTAAACGCTTCTCTATAAGTAATAAAATATCTATTACTAAATTTGACCTCTATGATAATGCAGAGGTATTAAACTTAGCAATTATGCTAAATGACAAAGAGACTATTCAAAAGCTCTCAAATAGTATTAAAAAATATTTTATTAATAAAGATAATGATATTGCCTCTATGATTGACCTATGTGGAAAACCAAAAAATTTTAATCATCTTAGATGGGCTGTTGTCCCCTACTTAAATACTTTATCAAAAATGGAGAACTATTAATATGTGTGGAATTTTAGGAGCAGTCAATAAATCTTTTGAAAAAGATACACTAGAGCTTATCTCTCATCGTGGACCAGATGATAGTGATATTATACACCTTGATATTGAGAAGGACTCTATATATTTAGGACATGTTCGACTCTCTATTCAAGACTTAAGCTCAGCTGGACATCAACCTATGTATTCAGCCAATAAAAAATTTATTATTATCTTTAATGGTGAAATCTATAATCACCTAGAGCTTAGAGAGAGACTTGATGATATTGATTTTAATGGTCATAGTGATACAGAGACCATTGTTAACTATATAGCAAAATATGGTATTGAGTCAGCAAAAGAGTTTAATGGTATTTTTGCCTTTTCGCTTCTGGATATAGAGAGAAAAAAACTATATATTATGCGAGACAGATTTGGAGTAAAACCACTCTACTACTACCATAAAGATAGAGAGTTTATATTCTCTTCAGAGATGAAACCGATTTTAAAGATGATTTCTAACTTTAAACTAGATATGAATTCTGTAAATGAGTACTTAGTTTTACGATACAACCCCTCTCCTAAAACAATAGTAGAAGGTATTAAAAAGGTCTACCCTGGTGAGATACTAGAGTATGACTTAAATGAGCATATTTTAGACAAAGTCACCAATATTAATGAAGAGCTAATACCCAATATAAAAATAGATAGAAACAGAAGTGAAGCCTATTGGATTGATGCTGTAAGTGAAAAACTAGAGATTGCAGTAAAAAGACAGATGATAGGTGATGTAGAGGTAGGAAGCTTCCTTTCAGGGGGTATAGACTCTGCACTAGTAACAGCCATAGCATCAAAATATACAAAAAACAAAATAAAAACATTTTGTATAGGCTTTAATGGTTCTGCACAATTTAGTGAAGCTGACGACGCAAAAAGGTCTGCTGAGATTTTAGGTACAGAACACTACGATATTATTGCAAATGCTGATGAATATATGAAAATTCTTGAAAAGTCTAGCTATATTAATGAAGAGCCTAACGGTACAGTAAACACCTTTGCTCAATATGAAGTGAGTAGACTAGGAGCTAAATATACCAAAGTTATCTTAGCAGGGCAAGGGGCTGATGAAATTTTTATGGGCTATAAAAAATACTCTGCTGAATTAAAAAGAGAGAGATACCTCTCTCTTATTAAACTCGCTAAACAGTTCAATTTTTTATTCTCTAGTCCAAAGTACCATAAGATGCAACGTGCATTATATAGCTTAACAGAGGAAAATATATTAACTCGTTTTGAAAAAGTCTATACTGTTTACCAAGAAGAGGAAAAAAGAAGATTACTAGAGAGTAAATTTAATAACCATCAAACAGGTCTATACTACTTCTACAACCTTATTCCCAAAGAGTTAAGTAGCTTAGATAAAATGTCTATTCTCGATACCTATACCTCTCTAAGCGATGAGCTACTTATGTATGGAGACAAAACAACCATGGCAACCTCTATTGAGATGAGAGTTCCTTTTTTAGACAATGACCTTGTAGCACTTGTCCAAAAGATTCCAAATGAGTATAAAATCAAAAATGGAGTACATAAATATATTTTAAAAGAGGTAGCTAAGAGGTATCTTCCAGATGAGATTATAAACCGTCCTAAAAAGGGTTTTGATATGCCTAGTTTAGAGTGGTTTCAAGGTGATTTAAACAGTGATATTATGCAACTATTATGTTCAAAAGATTCATTAATTACTAACTACATAGATAAAAATGAGATAGAAAATCTTATTTTAAAATATAAAAACAAAAAAGAGTTTGATGTGCGTAAGATTTATCTATTGATGAGTATAGAGCATCTTTTGCGTCTATTAAATAAGAGATTATAATCTCTTATTTAATATAATTATTTTTTTATTATAATCTCATCTCTTCACCCAAACCCTCTTACCATCAAAAACCACACCCATTTTTAAAATATTGATATATCCTCTCTTTTTAACATCAATCTCATACTGCTTCTCTTCTATCTGTTTTAGAGCCTTATCAAGAGCTTTCTCTTTAGTCTCCTCTTCAAACTCATCTATTGTTTTTAACTCCATTATAATTGCTAATCTGTTTTTATCTTCTTTATGAAGTAAAATAATATCAACTCTACCAAGCCCTGACTCTCTATTTGAGATTACCTCATAATCATTAAGGCTTATTAAAATACCAAGTAAAAAGGCATGATAAACTGCCTCTTCATTTTTTTTGTTAACATCATAAAAAGAGAGTGTCTCTAATACAAACTCACTAAAGAGTCTCTCAAAGAGTTTAATCTCTCCATCAATAAGTGCATTTAGTAAAACTCTTAATCTATCATCTCTAAAACTCTCATTTAACCAACTAGAGATTATATTTCTAAAGATGTAGTGAACCTCTTTATTGGGAATAGTCAAATCACAATGGTAGGTTTTGTTTATTAACTCTCTGTTTACACACTTTAAGTAGCCACTAAAAAAGAGCAAAGAGTAGATATTTTTGTCATTTTTCTCTATCTCACTAAAGACAATATTGCTATCTATTTGAGTTCTAATGCTTTCACCATTTAGCCACGCCTCTAAACTCTTTTTAAAATTTAAAGAGGAGATATTGATTAAGTGTTTTAGTAACTCATTAGAAGATGTATTTGCCCAATATGGTAGGAGTTCATGTTTTGGATTGTCTATAAAATTTAGAATTGACCAAGGGTTAAATATGGTCTCCTCTCCTATCTTATAACCATTGTATGAGTCACTTACCTCTTCATATTTATCACTTAATCCAAAATCAGCCAATATCTGCTTTGTCTCATTGACAGTAAAACCAAATCTATTACTATATCTTGTATCAGATATTGTATAAGTTGCAATATTATTAAGCCCACTAAAAATTGACTCTCTGCTAACTCTTAAAATTCCTGTAATAACTCCTCTATATAAAAAATCATTATCTTTAAATGCTCCACTAAGTAGGTTTCTAATAAACTCTATAAATTCGTTGTAGTACCCATGCAAGTATGAGGCGTGGATTGGGGTGTCGTACTCGTCTATGAGGATTACTACTTGTTGGTTATATTTTTGAGATAGTAGTTTAGAGAGTAGAGATAAGCTCTCTTCAATACTCGATTGTGTAGCTTTTCCCTCTAATATATTAAGATATTCTAATTTATCCAAAAAGTCTAAACTCTCTACATCTATCTCTTTATAGTGCCTCATAAACTCCCTTCTAATAAGTGAATAGAGTTTAATATAACTACTCTCAAAATCTCTCTGTTTTATATCTTTAAAACTCAAAAAGATAACAGGATATCTGTTTAGATGTTCTCTAAACTCTTCTGTTTGATAGATAGCTAAATCTTTAAAAAGCTCTTCGCTATCTTCTCTATTTTCAAAAAAATAGCGAAGCATAGAGAGATTTAGAGTCTTACCAAAACGTCTAGGTCTTGGCAAAAGTGTTATCTGTGCATTTGAGTTTATGAGTTCTTGGATTATTAATGATTTGTCTACAAAATAGTTATTGTCTTTTATTACTCTTCTAAAATCGCTTATGCCTATAGGTAGTCTTTTCATCTTTTTACTTTTGGTTTTTTGGGGTATTATAGCATAAGTACCTAACCATATATAGATATCCTACGAAACCTTATAGAGTCCTATCATCTGGTCAACTTTCTCTTTAATACTAACATAATCTGTAACCTTATCAGAGATAAATGTAAAATTTTCTTTGTCACTAGGAGCTATAACTGCTCTACCATCTACAAAAAGCATAGACGGAATATTTTGAGCTTTAATATATTGAGCTACATTACTATGTGCTACTTCACTATTAACCCTATCTAAAAGAATACATTTATAGGAGTTGACATCCATTACCTTTTTTAACTCATCAAGATTTTTAACAACATCTACCGAGTAGTCCAACTTCTCTAAAATAGCAGAGATAATCTTTGCCTCCATTGGAGTCTCTTTGTAGAGTAAAATATCTCTTTTTGAAACTTCAGGAAGAACAACACTACTAGACTCCTTAAAGAATAGCTTCAATACACCAATAAACTTCTCTAAATTAATCGGCTTAGATACATACTCATCTACCCCCTCTGCCATAAAGTGTTCTCTGTCTCCCTTTAGAGCATTTGCAGTTACAGCAACTATTGGTGTATGAGCAAGATTATTACTTTGTTCAAATGAAATTATTGCTTTTGTTGCCTCTAAACCATTCATAACAGGCATCTGTATATCCATAAATACAATATCATACTTGTCTGCATTTTTCATATACATACTCAATCCCTCTCTACCATTGTTAGCACACTCTGAATCAATTCCAATATTTTTCAAAGTATGCTGAATCATCTTTTGGTTAATAGGATTATCTTCAACTACCAAAGCATGGATATTTGAAAAGAGTTGTTTTTTATCGGTTGTAGTAGTAGTTTTATTTGGAATAGAAATACTTATACTATTATCTTTATGCTCAACTAAGTTAGTAAAAGATTTTTCTACTTTCGAGAAGCTTATAGGTTCATAAAGTACATGTGTAAATTTAGCAGAAATTTTTTGAATTAGATTGTGTCTATTTAGTTTTGTTACCAATATAATATTAGAGTTAGCACCATAATGTTCTACTATCTGCTCTAACTCATTTTGGTTAATCTTGTCGTAGTGAATATAAAAAGCATCAAACATTGAAGAGTTTGCAGATAGAGACTCTTTAAAGCTCTTAAAACGAGTTATAGAGATATGAGAAAAAGAGAGAAGATAATCTTCTAAATAGTGGTTGGATTCTTTTATACTAACCTCTTGTGGTGCATAGATTGCTACTCTCATTGGTTCTAAAACGGTCTCACGCTCTATATCTTTTTTAGGCATCTTTAAGGTAAAATAGAAAGAGCTACCCTCTCCTAATTTACTCTCTACTTTTAAAGCACCACCTAAAGCATTAACTAACCCTGCTGAAATTGTTAGCCCAAGCCCTGTTCCTCCATATTTTCGAGAAGTACTAATATCTGCTTGGGTAAAGGCATCAAAGACTTTATCTTCATGCTCTTTAGAGATTCCTACTCCTGTATCTTTAACCATAAACTTAACTGTAATATTTTCATTTGATGTAGATACATTTTTAATGATTACATCAATAGCTCCTTTATTATTTGTAAACTTAACAGCATTAGAGATAAGATTAATAAGTACCTGCTTAATCTTTCCTGGGTCAGAACGAAGAAGCATAGAAGAGAATATAGGGTCAATCCATAATGAAAAGTCAATATCTTTTTTTGAAGCATTAGCAGCATAAGACTCTATAACATTCTCAAACTCCTCTATAGGATTAAAATATACCTCCTCTAATGAGATATGACCATTTTCTATTTTTGAAATATCTAAAATATCATTAATAATAGAAAGTAAATTTTCTGAACTCTTTCTAATAATATTTAAAAACTCCTTTTGCTCCTCATCTAAGCTTGTTGAACTTAAAAACTTTGTAAAACCAATAATTCCATTAAGTGGAGTACGAATCTCATGTGACATATTAGCAAGAAAAAGACTCTTTGTTCGATTAGCAGCAGTAGCTAATTCTTGATTGAGTTTTAACTCATGAATCATTTCAGACATAAGCTCATAAATCTCTGAAAAGTTCTTCTTTTTTATCATACACTTAAACTCTTTAACCTTCTCTTGGTCTTGATACTCTTCTAAATCATCTAAAAGTCTTTGCAAACTTTTATTCTCTAATTTCATATATTTTAAAATATATTTACGACGTGAAAGCATAAATAAAGAGAGAGCTAAAACCATAATAGAAGTCATCATAATAGTCAGTTGTTCCTCTTTTCGTGATGAGATATCATCTACACTCTTTAAAACTTTATATTGCTTTTCAACATTATCTAAATAAGAATAGTTTTGATACCCTTTATAAAAAAGAAAACTTGAACCTAAAATAAGGATTAGATAAATAGCAAAGATAAAAATTTTAGAACTATTTATAGAAATTGCTGTTTTAGAAAATTTATTGAGTCTTTTTTTCATAATAGAATACCTTAAAAATATGTTATTCCTAAATTATATAATATAATTATTTTATTTAAGTTTATTTTTATGAATTAAATTTAAAATAGACACTTTTTTATATAAATACTATTTTAACAACCTAATCATCCTCTCAATTTAGCAAGAATCTATCTACTTTATGATAACATCATGCTTCCAAAATTCTTGCTCATAATTTGGAGACCATTATATGGTTTAAATAGATGGGCTATAAAACCAAAAGGAACACAATGAACAACTACGAAACACTGTATGTACTTAAACCTACACTTACAGATGAAGAGACAGCAGCAAACATTGCAAAAATTGAAGAGATTCTTGTAAAACAAGATGCCCAGATTCTTGCTACCAATAAAATGGGTATGAGAAGACTTGCTTACCCTGTTCAAAAACATGAACGTGGTTTCTACACTGTTATCTACTTTAAAGCTAAAGGTAGTGTAATTGCAGAGCTTGAGAGAAACTTAAAGTTTAATGAAGATGTTATTAAATATCTTACTGTTAAATATACAAAGAAAAAAGAGATAGCACAGTTTGAAAAACTTATAGCATCTACAAATCAAGTTAAAGAAGAGCCTAAAGTTGAAGAGACACCTACTACAACTGAAGAAGCGACAACAGAGACAGCTCAAGCATAACTCAAAAGCAATTAATTTACGGAGAACCCCATGTATAATAAAGTAGTATTGGTAGGAAACCTTACAAGAGATGTTGAGATTAGATACTCACCAAGTGGCTCTGCTGTTGGTAAAGTTGGAATTGCAACTAGCCGAAAGTGGAAAAGCCAAACAGGAGAGCAAAAAGAGGAAGTAATGTTCATCGACTTAACATTTTTTGGAAGAACAGCTGAAATTGCAAACCAATACTTACGTAAGGGGAGCAAAGTTTTAGTAGATGGACGCTTAACATTTGAGCAGTGGACTGCACAAGATGGAACTAAACGAAGCAAACATAGCATAACAGTAGAGAACTTAAAGATGTTAGACTCTAAAGCTGACTCTATGAATCCTAACTACAACAATGGTTATGATAATCAAGCTTCTCAAAATAACTACGGTGGAGGACAACCACAGCAACAACAAAGCTACGGTCAACCTCAACAACAGAGTAGTTATGCTCAACCACAAGCTTCACAACAATCATCATACAGTGCACCACAACCACAAATGCAACAGCAACCACCTGTACCAGAAATCGACATTGACGATGACGAGATACCATTTTAGGAGAAATAACCCATGGCAGAAAGAAGAAAGTTCAAAAAAAGATATTGCAAATACTGTGAGATGAAGATTGACTTCATTGACTATAAAGATTTAAATCTACTTAAGTTCTCATTGAGCGAAAGATTTAAAATTATGCCTAGAAGACTTACAGGTAACTGTAAACGTCACCAAGAGCTAGTAACAGTAGCAATCAAAAGAGCTAGACAAACAGCACTTATTCCATACATTGTAGATAGAAAAAATGTAGTGGAAAACCCATTTGAGTTGATTAAATAGTTTAATTAACCTCTCTCTCGTTCCCTCCATCATCGGAGGGATACATACTAATTATAAATTATCTGACCTATTTGCCTTAATACTATAGCGTCTTAATAAATCTTTTTCACTCTCTAATGCTTTTTTACGGTCAATAACCACTTTTGCACCATCTTCATCCTCAAGTATCACATACTTACTATCTGCATCTCTAACTAAATGATAGAACTCTTTAAAATCCTTAAACTCTTTTCCGTTAACCTTTTCAATGTGCCACATAGCAATACCATAATCGCCACGTGTATGAGCTGAAGCTAAAACTTTTAGCAGAACTACTAGCTCCTGTTTATCTTTAGTAGGAAACTTTGTTGCGGCATATCTTAAACCTAACATCGGAGCCATAGATGCATTTAAGAGATTTTGAGAAACTGGAGAGAAGACATACCCACCTAACATAAAATATCGAGGCATAGTATCATACTCTAACTCTGCATAGGTAGAGTGTTCAGAACTTAATGTTTTTGGAAGAGATACATGTAGTGTCATCTTTTTACCATTACGAATAATATCTAAGGCTACTTTGTCTCCATATTGAAGTAAATCTATATAGTATTTAAAGTGTGTATATTGATTCTCTCTAAACTCTACAGTTCCATCACTCTCTATCTTATGTCCATTAATAGATGTAATAATATCCTCTTTTTTAAGTACATCTTTTAAAACAGAGTTATAGACAATGTCTACTACTAAAATTCCACCTGCATCTTCAGCTAGATGATAATACTCTTTTAAGGTAGGGTTTTCAATCTTATCAGTCATAATTCCTAACTTTGGAAATCCATCTAGTTTACCATCTTCTACATCTTTTAAAAAATGCTTAATCATATCTACAGGAACCATATAGCCTATATTTTGAGAAAAGGTAATTCCCTGCATTACTACACCTACAATCTTTCCATTTGAGATAGCAGGTCCACCTGAATTTCCAGGATTAATCGCAGCATCAATCTGAATAGCTAAAAAACTCTTTCCACTATGAGCATAGACATTATGCTCTATTCGAGAGACAATTCCTTTACTTACAGATATAGTATGTCCACCCATTGGGTATCCATAAACAGTTACCTTATCTTGAATATTTGGTAAATCACCAAACTCTAAAGGGGTAGTGTTTTTAAAGAACTCCTTATCTTTTACCTCTAAAAGTGCTAAATCTATGTCATGAGAGACATAAAGAACCTTAGCTTGATAGCGTTTAGTATCGCCATACTTTTTTACTTCTATGAATGTCTCATTTGCTACTACATGAGCATTTGTCAAGATACGATTACCAGAGATAATACTCCCTGAACCACTAGAACGTTGAACTGAGGAGTTCCAAGGTTCTAAATAGTTAGTCGCCTTAGAGACAGTATAAATCTTAACAATAGATGAGTCTATACTCTGAGAATAGGAAAACGAAAAAGTTATGATTAATACTGCTAACAGTCTAAATACTCTTTTCATATAATACCTTATAGTTGATTTGTGCTTAAGCTTAACAGAAAATAGTAAACCATTAAACAACGTAATATTAAGCAATGGATATAATAGCAAAAAAAAATTAGGAGTTGTATAATATGGCAACAATTTCAATGGGAGACCTTAAAAAAGGTGTACGTTTAGAGTTAGATGGCAATCCTTATAGAGTAATAGATTTTCAACATGTTAAACCAGGTAAAGGTGCGGCTTTTGTTAGAATTAAAATAAAAAATCTATCTAGTGGTAAAGTAATAGAGAAGACTGTTCATGCTGGAGATAAGTTTGAAACACCAGATTTAGAACAAAAGACTATGCAATATTTGTACGATGATGGAGATATGTTACAGTTTATGGATACAACTACCTATGACCAAATTGGCTTAACACACGACCAAGTAGGAAAAGATACCTTTAACTTTATGGTTGATGGTATGGAGGCTGAAATTCTTTTCCATAATGGAAAGGCTATCTCTGTTGAGATTCCACAAACTTTTGTATATGAGGTAGTAGAGACCCCACCAAACTTCAAAGGTGACTCACAAGGTGGTAAAAAACCTGCAACTCTCGACTCTGGTGCTGTTGTACAAGTTCCATTTTTTGTACTAGAGGGTGACAAAATTAAAGTTGATACTGTTGAGGGTAAATACCTAGAAAAAGCGAAATAAGGATAAGGGAACTAATCCCTTATCGCCTCTGCATCTAACTCTCCTGACTTTAATTTCTTTAAATACTCTGTTAACATCTCTCTAACATCTCCTGACATTAGTAGAAGTCCAAAGATATTTGGTACAGCTAAAGCTAAAAATAGAATTGAAGAGAAGTCAACCATAAATTCTGTGTTTGCTACAGTTGCTATGACAATACATGCTAAAAAAATAAGTTTATAGACAATAGATGTCTTAGAACCAAAAAGGTAAACCCATGCTCTCTCTCCATAGTATGACCATGAAATCATAGTTGAAAAGGCAAAGAGAAAAATAGCAATACCTAAAATATTTGGAAACCAAGAGACAACTGAACCAAAAGCAGTAGAGGTAATAACTGAGCCTTGTTTAGCAGCAATGGCTGCGTCCAATGCCTCTGTTCCTCCTGCATAAGTTCCTGTTAAGATAACCACTAAAGCTGTCATGGTACATACTACAACTGTATCTATAAATGGCTCATATAAAGAGACCATTCCTTGACGAACAGGGTACTTTACTTTAGCAACAGAGTGAGCAATACCTGCTGAACCAAGCCCTGCCTCATTTGAAAATACTGCTCTTTGAAAACCTTGAACCATTGCCCCTGCTACACCACCTGCTACAGCTGTAGGGTGAAATGCTTCAGAGACAATAAGCCCAAAAGCATGAGGTATATCAGCAAAGTGAACATATAGCACCCAACTTACCATCAACAAGTAGAAGATAACCATAAGAGGTACAATAGCCTCTGCAACATGAGCAATACGTTTAATGCCCCCTATAATAACTAAACCTGTAATAAATGCCATAAAAATACCAAAAACATAACCATGTTCATGAATGTAAGGAATATGAGTCTGAACAATAGCTAAAGATTGAGAGATTTGAAAAAGATTTCCTGCACCTAATGCTCCTAAAACCATAAAAAAGGCAAAAACAATAGCTAAATATTTACCTAAAGTCGGCATTCCTTTTTCGGCTACTCCTCGTGAAAGGTACTCCATACCTCCACCCATAATAGTTCCATCTGGTAAAAACTCTCTATGCTTTACAGACAAAGTTACCTCTGTAAACTTAAGAGTCATACCTAAAAAACCTGCCAATATCATCCAAAAAGCAGCCCCTGGTCCACCTAAAGAGATAGCAATGGAGACAGCTGCAATATTACCAATACCAACTGTAGCTGAAAGTGCTGTAGAGAGAGATTGAAAAGGGGTAATAAGACCTCGGTCATCTTTAGTTTTGTAGCGTCCTCTTACAATGTCAAATGAGTGTTTAAACATTCTAAGATTAACAAAGCCCATTTTAAAGGTCAAGTAGACCCCACCTAAAATAAGCCATGCTACCACAAATGGAAAAGTAGTTCCCTCTACTTGTCCAAAAAAGATGTCAAAAAATAGAATTTTTTCAAAAAATGCATTGATTGCTAAAAATAGTTCGTTCATGTAGTTTACCTTTATAATCATTTATAAAAATAGATTATATAGTTACAAACTTAATTAAACTCTATGCAATCTTATTTAACATATCTTTAAATGACTCCTCAAAGGCAACCAAGCCCTCATCTAAAAGTTGCTTATAGATTTCATCCATATTAAAACCATTATCTTCAAGATTCATAAAGTAACCATTAATTACACTATTCTCTATAGGAAGAACCTCTGCTCTGTCATTGGTTTCAATATGTGCCTCAATAGTTGCTAGAGGAGCTGTGTTAACAGAGTGTGATGCCATAAGCTCTTTAACATAGTAGTTTGGAGCTAAATTGTCACCTTTTACACCTGTACTAGCAAACAATGCTCTAATGTTAGGAACTGCATTATCTTCAATCATATTATAGATTTTAGCAGCATTGTAGATACCTGTTTTAGAAGGGTCAATACCTGCTTGTTCTAACTCACTATCTAACATACGGTCAAAACGACTTACAAAGATTGAGATAACTCCCTCAACACGACAAGCCCCATAAGTTTCACCTTTAGCAATTCCTTTTGTCATTGCCTTAAAACATTGAGTTGCCTGTTTAGGAGAGAAGACCAATGTCGCATTAACAGAGATTCCATCTGCCATAAGTGCACTCATTGCTTCATATCCTGCTTGAGTTGCAGGAACTTTTACCATAACATTTGGCTCACCAATAGCTTTAAAGAGGCGTTTTCCCTCTTCAATAGTCCCTTGTGTATCGTTACATAAAAATGGGTCAACCTCTATAGAGATATAACCATCTTCTCCTCTATCATAAAGAGGTCGTAACATCTGTGCAGCTGTTTTAATATCTGCAATAGCTAATGCCTCATACTTCTCTTTGGGTGTTTTCCCATCTAAAGAGGCAAGTTGCTCTTTATATGCAGGAGAGGTTGTAATTGCATTTGCAAAAATAGCAGGATTTGATGTTGCTCCATTTACAATACCTTTTTCAATTAGTTTTGAAAACTCATTTTTCAGGTAATCTCTCTCTATAAAATCTAACCATAATGAAAAGTTAATATCTCTGTTGACCATAACCCTTTACTCCCTGTGTTGATACTATGTTTCGGTGTAAGACCAACTCCAGTCCCTCCAAGAACCGAAATCTGTCTTCTTCTCTAGCGTCTGTTCTAATAAATCTAAAAAATCATCACGTTCAACCAATTTTGCACCCCAATTTATCATGTGAGGTGTCGGCACTTGACAATCAATAAAATCATAACTTTTTTCAACACAAATATTACTTAATACATAGAGAGAAACACGAGAAGCATTAGAAGTGAGTGAAAACATCGACTCACCAAAAAATCCACCCCCTATAGCAAGACCATAAAGTCCACCAACCAACTCCCCATCAAGATAGGTCTCAACAGAGTGAGCAAAGCCCATCTTGTGTAGCTCAATATATGCTTCTTTCATCTCATTGGTTAACCATGTACCATCTTGTCCTGCTCTAGGTACTCTAGCACAATGACTAATAACCTCTTCAAAAGCATGGTCAAACTTTATCTTAAAGCCTTTATTACGAAGAACTCGACGAAATGATTTATTAACTCTGAAATCTTTAGGAAATAGTAAAAGTCGTGGATTTGGAGACCACCACAATATGGGGTCTCCCTCACTATACCAAGGGAAAATCCCCTCTCTATAGGCTTTTAAAATACGGTTTGGATTCAAATCTCCACCGTAAGCCACAAGCCCCTCTTCACTAGCTGTTCTAGCAGAGGGAAAAATATGTGCACTTCTTAAAGAAGGTATATAATAATCATCAGTTGAAGACAAAATCCAACTTCTCCTGCTTATATGTCACTTTAACAAAACCACCATCTCTAAGTCTGCCAAATAGAATCTCATCAGTTAGTGCCTCTTTTATCTCGTTGTCAATAACTCTTGAAATCTCTCTAGCACCATAAAAGTCAGAGTAGCCTTTTTTAGCAATATAAGTACGTGCTTTTTTACCAAGTTTAATAGTAATATTTTTACTCTTCATCTGCTCATTGAGTTTTGCTATCTCTCGCTCTACAATCTTCTCAATCACGGCAAGAGAGAGGTGCTTAAACTCAATAACTGCACTTAGACGGTTTCTAAACTCTGGTGAAAAGAAATCTTTTAGAGCATTGTCTGTTTTAGTAGATGTATCTTTGTTGAAGCCCATTACATTTGGCTCTTTAGTTCCAAGGTTAGAGGTCATAATAAGCACAACATTTTTAAAGTCACTTACCATTCCATTGTTGTCAGTTAACTTCGCACCGTCCATTACTTGAAGTAAGATATTCATAATATCTGGGTGAGCCTTTTCAACCTCATCAAGCAGAAGAACCATGTGAGGGTTTTTCTTGGTCATCTCTGTTAAGAGTCCACCCTGTTCATACCCAACATACCCAGGAGGTGCTCCTACAAGACGGCTTACAGAGTGCTTCTCCATATACTCACTCATATCTAGTCTCTCAAAGTGAATATTCATACTCTTAGCTAACTCCTCACTAAGAGCTGTTTTACCAACACCTGTTGGTCCAACAAATAGGAATGAGCCAATAGGAGCATTTGCTTTGTTTAGCCCTGCATAAGAGCGTTTAATGGCATGAACTATCTTATCTATTGCCTCATCTTGACCAATAATCTTAGACTTAATTCTCTTTGCCATATCTCGCAATTTAGAGACATCATCAGATGATACAACAGTTGATGGAAGTTTTAACATTCTAGCAACTGACTGCTCAATATCACTACGCTCAACAGTTACATTAGATTTATCTTGCAACATAAAGTGAGCTCCAACCTCATCTATAATATCCATAGCCTTGTCAGGTAAAAATCGGTCATGAAGGTACTTTACACTCAAATCAACAGCAGCTCTTAATGCCTCTTCTGAGAAAGAGATTTTATGATACTCTTCATACTTATTTTTAATACCATGTAAAATAGTTAAAGTATCCTCTTTTGATGGCTCATCAATATCTATTTTAGAGAAACGTCGAGAGAGAGCTTTGTCTTTGTCTAAATGGTTTCTAAACTCTGCATAGGTTGTAGCCCCTATACACTTTAACTCTCCTCTTGCCAAAGCAGGTTTAAGTAGGTTTGCTGCGTCCATACTTCCACCAGAGGTAGAACCAGCACCAACTAGTGTATGAATCTCATCAATAAATATAATTGCCTTATCTATAGTCTGAATCTCACTCAATACACCCTTAAGACGTTTTTCAAAATCACCTCTATATTTAGTTCCTGAAATCATCGCTCCCAAATCTAATCCAAAGATAGAAGAACCCTTAAGTATATCGGGAACTTCATCTTGAGCAATCTTTAAAGCAAGACCCTCTGCAATAGCTGTCTTACCAACCCCTGGTTCTCCTACTAAAAGTGGATTGTTTTTCTTACGTCGACAAAGAGTCTGCATTACTCGGTCAATCTCTTCCATTCTACCTACTACAGGGTCAATTTTACCAGTACGTGCTAAAGCTACTAGCTCTGTAGTATATGCTGCAAGATTTGGATGCTCATCATCCACATCATCAACGAGAGGAATAGACTCCTCATCACTATGAGCAATATCACTATGAGAGATAACCTCTAAAATATCTAAACGAGTCACCCCTTCATGGTTTAAAATAGCATAAGCATAACTCTTCTCTTGTGTAAAGATAGAGGCTAACAGGTCTCCTACTTTTGCTTCAGTTCGTCCTGAGGCATTAATATGAGTTACCATATCATTCATAACATTTGCGAGAGTTGTTGTCTCATAAGGGTTATGTTCTTCTCCATCTTCTAACTCTTCCATGACAGGGTTATTAGCTTCAATATAACTTTGTGTTAATCTCTTCATCTCTTCGACATTAGCACCAATCATACTTAAAATTTCACTCCCCTCTTTGCTATTTAAAATGGATAAAAAGATATGTTCCAGAGTTAAATACTCGTGCTTATTCTCCTTTGCAAACTTTACCGACTCTCTAAAGATGTTATTTAATTCTATACTTATCATTTTTTCTCCTTTTAAAAATGTATATCATACTATACTTCTTCCATAGTGGCTAATAGTGGAAAACCATTACTTTTCGCCATTTCTTTAACCTGATGTACCTTTGTCTCTGCAATTTCATAAGTATAAATTCCACATACCCCCTTTCCTGCTGTATGAATCTCTAACATAATATGTTCAGCCTCTTCTAAGGTTTTATGAAAAATGTTCATTAAAACATAAACAACAAACTCCATTGTTGTATAGTCATCATTGTGTAATAGCACTTTGTATTGCGTTGGTTCATCCAACGCCAATAGTATTTCTACTTCTTCTTCTATTCTTGCCAATGTTTTGTCCTCTGTACGCTATAAAGATTTATAGTATAGCTTATTTTATGTTACAATCCAAATAAAATTTTGGAGTTCTTTATGAAAATACTCTTTGTAACAGCAACAAATACTAATGTTGGTAAAACTTATACCACCATAAAACTGATAGAAAGCTTTAATAAACAAGGTATTTTAGTTGGTGTCTGCAAACCTATTGAGACAGGAGTCCTAACAGAGCCTTTAGATGCAAAATATTTACTAGAGACTGTACAAAAGCATAATCCTAACTTCTCTAACCTTAAACCCAAAGATATTACAGCCTATACCTTTGAACTCCCTGCTGCTCCTTTTTGTGCTGATACAAAAGAAACAATCAATATTAGAAAGATAAAAGAAAAAATAATAGAGCTACAACAACTCTGTGACCTACTTATTGTAGAGGGTGTTGGTGGGCTTATGGTTCCCATAACAAAAACCTATAAGATGATAGACTTAGCAAAAGATTTAGAGTGTAAAACCCTTTTAGTAACATCTTCAAAATTGGGATGTATTAACGATACAGAGTTAAGCATAGAGGCATTAAAAAGTAGAGAGATACCTTTTGATTGGTGTGTTAATCTCTTTGAAGATAGAGATAGTTTTGAAAAAGTTACAAAACCTTATTATGATGCTGTTTTTGATGGGTGGTGGTATTTAGAGAGTGGACTAAAAAGATTTACTCATTTATAATTTTTTTTATTATTTTAGCATACTCCAAAGAGGTTCTCTCTATTATTAAATTTCAAAAAATATTACAATTTGACATATTATTTCTTTTTTAAATTTTATAATGATATAATTACAAAAATATAATTAAAAAGGTGAAAATATGTTAAAAGATGTACAAGATAGATATTTTGAAATTATTAGAGAAGATATATTTACTCAAGATGGTAAGTTAAAGTATAAAAACTATCTTGAAGAGTTTGAACCTTATGATGTAGAACCACAAAAGCGTCAATATGCTAACTATGGAGCTATTACTATACTTGGTTTTGGAGTAAAGTCAGATAGCAAGAAGAGCATTGCTAAACAAGACAAAAAGTTTAAAAGAGAGTATGAAAAGGCAAAGGAGCAGATTACTACAGAGATACTTGGTACTCCTCCACTACTTGAAACCTATATTTGTGATGAGCTAAGCTACAATCTACTTAGTCCATTTTTACGAAATCTTACATATGGCAAAAGTATTCTCTCTGTTTGGATTTATGAGGGGGAGACTTATGCTTTAGTCTATGCAGGAAAAGGAGAGTCAGCTTGTAATCTACTCTTTTTTTGTCGTGTAAAAAACAGCTAATTTTGTTAATTAGGAGTAAAATACTCCTAATTGTTGATTTTTATCAATTTATCCTAATTTAGATTGTGCTATAACTTTACAATATAACTCTAAATAAGGATAAAAAATGGAAAATAAAGAGTTAAACAAAGCCGTCTCTGGTGAGTATTCTCTTGGTTTTGAGATTGACATTGAAACCGATGTAGCCCCTCCTGGGTTAAGCGAAGAGACTATCGCCTTTATCTCTAAAAAAAAGGGTGAACCTGATTGGATGCTTGAACTTCGTCTTAAAGCCTTTCGTAAGTGGCAAACAATGAGTGAGCCTCATTGGGGAAAGTTAGATTATGAGCCGATTGACTATCAATCTATCTCCTACTTTGCTGCACCTAAAAAAGCACCTGAGAGTTTAGACGAGGTTGACCCTAAGATTATAGAAGCCTACAATAAGCTAGGTATTCCACTTGAAGAGCAAAAACAACTTCAAGGAATTGCTGTTGATGCAGTTGTAGACTCTGTTTCAGTTACCACTACCTATAGTGAAGAGTTAAGTAAACATGGTGTGATTTTCTGCTCTATCTCCGATGCTATTCGTGATTACCCAGAGTTAATTAAAAAGTATATGTTCTCTGTTGTTCCTATGAATGACAACTTCTTTGCTACACTAAACTCTGCTGTCTTTACCGATGGAACTTTTGTCTATATTCCAAAAGGTGTGCGTTGCCCAATGGAGCTTAGTACCTACTTTAGAATCAATGCTCTTAATACTGGTCAATTTGAACGTACATTAATTGTTGCTGATGAAGGCTCTTATGTAAGTTACAATGAGGGGTGTTCAGCTCCAACTAGAGATGAGAACCAACTCCACGCAGCTGTTGTAGAGCTAGTGGCTATGAAAGATGCAGAGATAAAGTACTCCACCATTCAAAATTGGTACCCAGGGGACGAGACAGGAAAAGGTGGTATCTATAACTTTGTTACCAAAAGGGGAATCTGTCAAGGTGAAAACTCAAAAATCTCTTGGACACAAGTTGAGACAGGTTCAGCCATTACTTGGAAGTACCCATCTTGTATCTTAAAGGGTGACAACTCAGTTGGAGAGTTCTACTCTGTGGCTGTTACAACTCTAGCACAACAAGCAGACACAGGTACAAAGATGATTCACTTAGGTAAAAACACCTCATCTACCATTATCTCTAAAGGTATCTCGGCAATGAAGGGTCAAAATACCTACCGTGGATTGGTAAAGATTGGGGCAAATGCTACCAATGCTAGAAACTACTCAGAGTGTGACTCTTTGCTAATTGGTAGTGAGTGTGGAGCTCATACATTCCCTTACCTAGAGTCAAAAGATACACAAGGTCAAGTGGAGCATGAGGCGACCACTTCAAAGATTAGCGATGAGCAACTCTTCTACCTACGCCAAAGAGGTATAAACGAAGAGGACGCTGTAAGCATGATTGTTCATGGTTTCTGTAAAGAGGTCTTTAGCAAACTCCCTATGGAGTATGCAGTTGAAGCTAAAGCACTATTGGAATTAACATTAGAAGGAAGTGTAGGATGATAACATTAGATATTCAAAATTTAGAGGCAAAGATTGGAGAGAAGCAGATTTTAAAGGGGCTTAATCTGCAACTAGAAGAGGGAAAGGTTCACGCTATTATGGGACCAAATGGTGCAGGAAAATCAACACTCTCTAAAGCGATTGTGGGGCATTATGATGTCTCTATTGTAGGTGGTGATATCCTCTTTAAGGGTAAAAGTATTAAAGATATGGAGCCAGAAGAGAGAGCCAAAGAGGGAATCTTTTTAAGTTTTCAAAACCCTGTAGAGGTTCCAGGGGTAAACAACGCCTACTTTTTAAGAACTGCTCTTAATGCAAAAAGAGTACATGAGGGAAAAGAGGAGCTAAATGCTGCTGAGTTTTTACGTCTGATGAAGAGTCATCTCTCTGAACTTGGTATGAAGCCTGACATGATTAGCCGTTCACTCAATGAGGGCTTTTCTGGTGGAGAGAAGAAGAGAAATGAGATTTTGCAGATGCTTATTTTAGAGCCTGATGTGATTATCTTAGATGAGATTGACTCTGGGCTTGACATCGACGCACTAAGAGCAGTCTCAGAGGGGATTAACAAGATGAAAGATGGCAAACGCTCATTTTTAGTCATTACCCACTACTCACGCATTTTAGACTATATTGAGCCTGACTATATTCATGTCTTAAAAGATGGTAAGATTGTTAAAACAGCAGGGGCAGAGCTTGTAGCACAACTAGAAGAGGAGGGCTATGATAGCATAGCAAATGAGCAATGAGATTAAATAGTTTTAAGAATAAAAGTTTAGAGGAGTTAGCTACTCTACTAGCTATTTCACCTCAAAATAGACCTCTTAAGAAGTTTATTGAGATGGGTGGATTGCCTAGTAAAAAGAGTGAGGCTTACCGTTACTTTGATATTGAGAGTCTACTAGATGGTGAGTATGAGAGCTTGGACTACACTCCAAAAGTAGTTAATGAGGGTGAAGAGATAGTTATAGAAAATGGTGTAATAACCACTGCACCACAAGGAGTTCGAGTATATTATGAGCCATGTGAACAGATAGACGATGACCATTTTGACCCACTCTACTACCTTAGTCATGCCCTCTACCCTAGAACTATAAAAATAGAGGTAGATGGTGATAGAGAACTCAAAATTGTTCACCGTTTTACTAAGAGTTATGCTATTATTAACTATCGAATTGTACTGTTCAATCAAGCAAACCGTCACTCAACCATCTATGAAAGTTTTGAGGGTAAGTTGGTACAAAATAGCTTTATAATGTATGGGTACGATATGCACATTGCACCAGACTCTAGCTTTAGAGTAGTAAAGCTACAGACTCTACAGAACCAAAACTATAGTATGTTGGCTTCTCACAAAATAAATGTAGAAAAAAATGGTTCATGTATCTTTAAAAGCTTTGACTTAGGTGGAGACAATGCCTTACAACTTATTAAAGTAGAGCTAGAGGAGTATGCACACATAGACGCTCAACATCTACTCTATCTAAATGATGACTCAAAAAGAGGAACAGTCTCTCAAATTATCCACAAAGGGCAACACTCTACCTCAAACCAAGAGGCAAAAAATATCTTAGATGGGGCTTCACGTGGTATCTTTGATGCACTTATAAAAGTAGAGCATAGTGCAAAATATACAAAGGCGATTCAGAACTCAAAAGCAATTCTGTTGCATGAAAAAGCCTATATGGTCTCTAAACCACAACTAGAGATTTATATTGATGAACTAGAGGCTTCACACGGTTCAACCACAGGACAACTAGACCCTCAACAGCTATTCTACCTACAGAGCCGTGGTATCTCTGCTATTGAGGCTAGAAAGATGTTGGTTATAGCCTTTGCAAATACTATGATAGAGACCATTCGAGATAGCCGTCACCAAGAGTTGATTCGTAACGAGTTCGATAAAGTATTTTATAGTAAAGAGGATTGATGTCCCCCTCGTCCACTCGTTCCCACGCTCCTGCGTAGGAATGCATACGAGAGCAACAATAACAAAATGTATACATTCCCACCGAGACGGTGGGAACGAGAGTAATAAAAGGTAAATAACAATGAGCATAGAAAAGACAATAGCCATGTATAAAGAGGACTTTGACCTCTTCCCTACAGCTAATGAAAAACTAGAGTATATTTTTGACCTTGGTAAAAAGCACACCACCCTCAAAGATGAAGAGAAAAATGAAGCAACCTATGTAAATGGTTGTGCTTCTGATGCGTGGTTGGTAGGTGAGTGCAAAGATGGAAAGCTAATACTTAGAGGTGAAGGAACATCAGAGATGGCAAAGGGAATGTTAACACTTCTACTTGACATCTTTAGTAACCGAGAACCTGATGAGATTTTAAATTTTGACCCTAAAAAGCTTGAAGAGTTAGGAATTTTAGAGCTACTCTCACCTGTGCGTCAACAGAGTCTTCAAGCCTTTTTAAAGATGGTCTACAGTTATGCAAAACGATGTAAAGAGGGAGATATTTAACAATGGATATAAACAATATTAAAATAGATGACATTCCAACTTCAGCCGAAGAGTTAGAGGCATATAACAAGAAGTTCAACAAGCCCAATCAAGATGAAATTAATGAGAAGATGAAAGAGGAGCGTGAAAAGTTCTTAGCAAATCAACCATCTGACAAAAAGATGGAAGAGAAAATCATAGAGCAGTTACGCGAAATCTATGACCCTGAACTACCTGTAAATATCTACGACTTAGGTCTAATCTACAATATAGAGTGCCATACAGATGAAGTGTCACTACTAAAAAAGTGTAAAATTACTATGACTCTTACCTCTGCTACCTGTTCATTCTCACAAGTTATGGTAGATTTGGTAAAAAGTATTCCTAGCCGTCTTAGTGGGCTAGAGAGTATAGATGTAGATGTGGTATTTGACCCACCTTGGAGTCAAGACAAGATGAGCGATGAGGCTAAGTTGGCTATGGGGTTGTTGTAGACTAAAAACTAACTTGCAACCCCAAATACCCTAAAGTAGCCCTCTTTTGGCTACTCTGCACCTCATATCCAACCGAACCAATAAAGGCTAACCCATCATGAAACCTATGAAGATAACCTAAATTTATAAGAACTCTATCTTTAGTTTGTGGCTCTTCTTCCCAGTATCCCTCAACATAGTAGCTATCTCTACTCTTCTCATACTCCAAATAAGAACCAAACTCTACATGATTCTGCTCTTTAGTAGGTTTAATATAGGTTAGGCTACTTACTAGAGTTAATTTTTTGCTCAGTTTAAAACTCATGGGCAACATTATCTCCCAACTATTAGACTCTTTAAATAGGCTATCGTTAGCATAGAAGATATAGTGTGGGTATAATGCTAGTGAGACTATATCATTACTGTAAAAGTTATATTTTACGGCAACCTCTGTTGCTCCAAAATCATGTTGACTCTTCTCCCAAATATAACCACTCTCAATGCTAAATTGAACATTAGGAAAAATGCCATAGTTAAAATCAACTATGGGTATGGTTAAAGTATTTGTCTCTCTTCTCTCTAGTTCAGAAGCAAAGTTAATCTCAATCTCTCCAAAATTAGGAACATCAGGGTCATCTGTTAGCATTGGAGGACCTGCATAGAGTATAAATGGGATAAAGAGAATTATTTTTTTGAACATTAAAAATCTTTTCTATTCAATAGCCTCTTTCAACTCAGCCTCATTACCAACAAAAGAGACCTCTTTAACTACTCCGTCCTCTATTTTTAAGATAGTTAGTTTATCTTCCTCTTTTGGAAAGAGTTTAGAAAACTTTGAGTCT